>CASTST010000045.1 GCA_949451655.1 uncultured Eubacteriales bacterium
CAAAGTAGACATCCACCTTGATTTCCCGCAGCATTCGGGTGATCTTGATACAGTCGAGTGTGTTTCTCGCAAACCGGCTGATGGATTTGACGATAATCATGTCCACCTTTCCACGCTTGCATTGGCGGATCAGCTTGTTAAATTCATCCCGCTTTTTCATACTGGTACCGGTAATGCCCTTGTCGGCATAAATGCCTGCCATCTTCCAGCCGGATTCCCGACGGATACGCTCGGTGTAGTAGTTCACCTGATTCTCATAGCTGTTAAGCTGTTCATCCTGCTTGGTGGATACCCGGCAGTAAGCGGCTACCCGTTTGATTGTGTATGGAGCGCTGTGCGCATTCACCGGCTGTATGGTCGGCGCTATGGTGCGTACCCGCTTTTGCAGTGTTTGCTGTTCCATTCGGCTTCTCCTTTCCGATCTGCTGACCGTTTTTTAAGACGAGGCTGACGGTTTTGTCGGCATGAAGGATAACCGCCGATGCTGTCTTATCCATCCGTTCCTCATCATATAGAGAGAGCGGCCTTGTGTTTTCCAAGACCGCTCTGATTTTCTTTGTGATATGTTCACCGCTGTCCAATCCGGAATACAGCAGTGAGGCGTATTCAAATATTTTGTTTTTCAATGGCTCTTTGTCAATGACAGTGCTGTCGAGCTGCCGCCCGATTTCATTTTTTAGCCGTATCGTTTCTATAGGTGTTTCTGTCTGCACAGGCTGATATTTTAGGATGTTAGGATTTTCTATCAGCTCATTCATACACTCCGTAATTGCTGTAAGAAGCATATCATCTGCAATTTTGATCACCGCGCCGCAGCTTCGGCAGATCCATTTTTCCTTGTGGGTAGTGCGGCTGTCGTGCATCCGAACCATCGATTCTCCGCACTGTTCACAGTGGATCGGAACATTCAGTTTGAATATGTCGGCATTGCGGTCAACCGCTTTCTGCGTGTTTCGTGCGGCTTTGATTTCCTGCGCTTGATCGAATACTGCTTGTTCGATGATAGCGGGATAGGCGTCGTTTCCGAGATATCGGATATCCTCGATGATGCGTTTCAGCCTTGCCTTGTTCCAGCCTGTCGTTTCGGGCATATATTCCACTCGGCGCTCATTGAGGCTTTCTGCAATTTGCAGCAGGGATTGCCCATTCAGATAGGCGGTAAATATCCCGCCAACGATTTCGCTCTCCACCAGATGCGGGAGAATTTTACCATTTTCTCGTTTGTATCCGAAGGGAATATTTCTTGTTTTCATGTAGCGATTCCTCCTTCCTTTAGATTTTTTCTGTGAGCGCAAGCCCACCGGCGAGGCGAAAGCACAGGGCGGTTCCGCTGATCACGGTGATGCTCTCCACAATCTGTCCGAACAGATCCTCGTCAAAGCTTCCTGCCGGGACATAGTCCGCAACGGTATCGTTTAAAGCTTTTAAGGATTCGATAATTTCGTCATCCTCGTTTTCCGTTAGGATGCGGCGGCGCTCCGACCGAAGCTCGCTGACCTTGCGGTTCAGCTCGCCGGATTGGGCGGCATATTCGGCGTTGTTCAGAATGCCGCTGCCGTGAAGCTGGGCGACCACAAGGCTCTGTGCATTCACATCGGCGATTTGCCGATTCAGCTCATATATTTTTTCACCGTTTCCGTTTGTGCGCTCCTGCAGCTTTTCAAGCTGGCGGATCAAATCGCCGAGCAGTTCTTCTCGGTTATCCGCAAGCTTATCGCTCATGCGGGAGAAGGCTTCCATTATCATGTCCTCTCGGATTCTTTCGCAGGCGCACTGCGTCCGTCCGGCAGCCTTATATGAGCAGAGCCAGTAGGCTTTGCCGTTTACGATCTGTCGGCGGTAAGTGTGACCGCAGACCGGGCATTTCAGCAGTCCGCTGAACGGGTATCGGTTCTTTGGAGCATGATTGCCCTTGGATTTGCTTTTTTGAAGCTCCTGCGCCGCCTGATAGGTTTCGCGGCTGACGATGGCGGGATTGCTGTTCTCTACATAATACTGTGTCTTTTCGCCATGATTTCTTTTCTTGCGGAACGGCAGCGTTTCGGTGGTATAGCTCTTTTGGAGCAGAGCGTCACCCATATACCTCTCGTTGTTAAGGATATAGTCGATGGTGAACAGATGCCATGTTTTCTGTCCGTACCGTTTCGGTACGCCGTCCGCATTGAGCTGATTGGCGATTGCCTGTTTGCCAATGCCTTGCAGGTAGAGATGAAAAATCCGGCGCACAACCTTTGCCTCCGCTTCGTTGATTTGGAGCTCGCCGTTTATGAGATCGAACCCATAAGCGGCTCGGCAGCAGTTGAAATCGCCGGATTCCATTCTTTTTTTGTAGCTCCAGCGCATATTGTCGGAGATGGTTTCCGATTCCTTCTGCGCCGCCATGCCGGGGAAGGTGATAATCATTTCGAGATCAACGGTTTTCGTATCGATGCCTTGTTCCTCGAAATAGATGCTGACACCGAATTCCTTCAGCGTCCGTACTACCGTCAGAAGCTCGGCGGTGTTCCGGGCAAACCGTGAGATTGATTTGGTAATGACGCGGTCGATCTTTCTTTTTTTGCAGTCCCGTATCAGCCGCTTGAAATCATCCCGTTTTTCCATGCAGGTACCGGTGATCCCTTCGTCGGCGTAGATATCCACCAGTACACATTCGGGATGTGCCGAAGCATATTCCGTGTAGTATCTGACCTGTACTGCGAAGGAATGGCGCTGATCCTCGGAATCGCTGGACACTCTTGCATAGGGCGCCAGACGGATGAGCTGCTGCGGCTTTTCATGCCTTGCCAGCTCGGTTATTGTTTTTCTCATGCTGTTCTCCTTTCTGCGGATTTTTCCGCTTTTGTATTACCGCTTTCTCTGCGGCAACACGAAGGATACCACATGAGTTCGCATACATCCAGCGAGAATGGCGAGAATTAAGGGAAAAGACATAACTTTTTTTGCAGATCATAGTGATCTGTCTGCAACTGAAAAATACGCTTGTATTCCGCTTCGGTGATGAGCTGCATGGACAGCAAAACACGAAGCATATTTAGCCCGTAAGCGAGGGAGATATTGTTTCTGTCATTCATTTCGCGCCTCCGGTTTACTTTCTTTCATTCCGAGACTGATTGCCATAGAACTTTCTATCCTCTGCATATCTTCCTGCGAAACCTGACCGAGATAATCGGAGAGACGCTGTTTATCTATGGTGCGGATTTGTTCCAGCAGAACGACCGATCTGCTTTCCAGAAAATCGTAGTCAATAAAGATGTGCGTTGGCTGAGATTTCTTCTTCGGCACGGAAGTGATGGGCGCGATGATCGTTGTCGAGCTGAAATGGTTTCCGGCATTGTTTTGAAGAATGAGAACAGGGCGAACGCCGCCTTGTTCGCTGCCGACGATAGGTGATAAATCGGCGTAGTAAATCTCGCCGCGTTTGATATCTTTCATTTTCTATACCTCCGTATGGTTTTAAGTAAAAGCACAAGGGCAGTAGTAACCGCAAAGGGGTAACCACGCCCTTGTGCTGTCAAATCGTTTTGCGTTTCATTGACCATATTTGCCTCGCGCCCGTGGTCAGACGGCAATCATGCAAACAATCGACAGCGAATCGATTCCCCAGGAGTTTCACCTCCGCGTGGTTCTCACCCGGCCGCCCTCTTTGGTTGCGACGGCTCACAGCGCATGGCGCTGCTTCAACGCTCGACTTTTGACTGGACGGGGTGTTGGCTTTCCGCAGCTTGTCATGGCGTAATTCATGCGGTGCTGCCGCACTATCTGCTTCAAAAGAAACAGGCCGCTTGCTCCTTTCAGGAGCAACAGGCGGAAAGTATTTGCAGACGGATTATTCGGTTTTCAAGGAACAACGGAGGCAAACAGAAAATGCCCCTCACTTTCCATGGCGAAAAGTGAGGGGCTTGCACACCTTGAATTTTAACTTTCTAAAAGTTTTTTGAGCTTTTCAAGAATACGCACTTTCTTTTTGTGTACCGCATTATGGTAAATTCCTTTTTCTGTGGCGTATTCTCGTTCTGTTAGTTTTTCGTAAAACAGCTTGCGGATCAGCTCCTGTTCATCCTCCGACAGCAGAGAAAGACATTCTGTGAGCTTGTCCGACATGATCTTATGGATCACCTGCTCATCTACAGGCTCTGCCGTGTCGATCAAAATGTCCGTACCGTTGAATTCATCCGTGGTGAGCATATCTACTGAAATATCTCCGTTCTCTGCCGACCGTCTGTCCAGATACCGCTGTCTGTTTTGCGCCCGGTAAAACTCGGCATACTGCTCCGGCGTTACCTCCATAAGCATTCCGTGCAGAGGGATGAATTTCCGATCTTCGTAGGTTGTATCGGTGTCCCGCCTGCGGCACAGTTCAGAGTAAGTGATTTCCTCGTAGCCGTCCGGCGAGAGAATAAAGCATTTTGAATTGGCATATTTATCGTCTGCCATTTGTTTTTCCTCCAATCAATCGTTTTGAAAAGCTGCAAAACGATTGACATGGAGGGCTGCGGCAATGCGGATATACAAAAACGCACCTGCATAACGACAAAAAATGCCGCAATACAGGTGCGTGTAATTCTATTTCATATATTTTATGGCTTGTAGGTTCAGGATAAAGGGCGAACTTTCCCGATGAACCGGCAAGGCTTTTTTTGACCGTGTACCGTTAGGGCATGGGCGGTCTATTGCGTATGTTCATACTCGCTGCTTCTGATCGGCAGCGAAGCGCAGGCTGTCCAGCGCATAAAAAATCCCTCCAAACCAAAAACTCGGATTTGGAGGGGATAGGCGTGTTGAATCACCCCGGCAAAACCTCGTTTTTTTTATTTGGCGGGGTTCATATTTTTATTTAGTTCAGTTATCCACGAACTGACAGTCCACTTATAATTGAATTGTCGAGCCATTATAAAGATGGCTCAAATCAGTATAATTATATTTGGAGGTGAACTGAAAGTGCATAACAAACCTGAAACACTTGGTTGTATCATCAAGGCAGCTCGTGAACACGCCGGAATCACCATAGAAGCGTTGGCTGAAAAAGCAAATATTACCGAGCGATACCTATATCGAATCGAGAACGAGGGAAAAAAGCCGAGTTTCGATGTCCTACATAAGCTCGTCCGAGAATTGAACATTTCTGCGGATTCGATTTTCTACCCCGAGAAGCCGTCCAAAGATTCTGAGGTAGAAAATCTCCTCCGTATGCTTTCAGCTTGCGATGAACGGTCATTGGAAGTCGTCAAAGCAACTGCGAAAGCCTTAATTGATACTGCACCCGAAAAGTAGCCGCAAGGCTGCTTTTTCCTCAATGTGAAGAACAGAGCCGATGATCTGTGATTGCTCACAGGTTCATCGGCTCTGCGTCTGTGCGTCCGGCTCTTTGATGATTGATACTTTGAAATTTTTTACGGTTATCAAACTTTCGTGTTTACATTTCGGGCAGTAGAGCGGAAAATTTATCAGAACGGAATCCGCCCTAACTATGTTACGAGTTTTGCTGCCGCAAACGGGGCAAATCAGCCATTGTGTTTCCTTATTCATAGTCACCACATATCGAGCATAAATGAGTGCCTCGTTGCTCGCTCCTTACTGATTGATTTAAACATAATTATCATATTTCTCCTTTTTTAGTTGCAAGCGGTATTTAGAGCCTTACGATCAATCTGTCGTTTGGCGATAACTGAAATTCCCCAAGTAATGAGCTGCGCTAAGGGGACGGTTATCCAAATTCCGAACAGACCGAGTGCAGGAATACGCGGTAATATATTCAGCAATATAAAAATGAAAACCGGCTCCGCATAGACCAATAAATATGATAAACCGTTCTTTTCGGTGGCATAGAAGAAAGCTGTTGTAATTCGGATATAGGCAAGGAACAGCAGCGTTGCTAAAAACAAAGGCAGATAGCGGGATACATCTCCATTTGTTTCCGGTGAAGCTCCGAAAAGCACACCAACATAGCTTCGGGTAAAATACAGCATAACCATACAGGCAACCGAAATAGCGGCGCTCGTCAAATATGCGAGTTTTCGCATTTGCTTCATATCTGGGATATTATCTTCGCTGAAATAACGGCTGATTAACGGCTGGCTACCATCACCAACACCCTGTAACAGCAGATAAACAATTGCTGTGATATAAGCAATGCAGCCATAGACCGCAACAGAGCGTTCACCGCCGTATATCATTAGATAACGGTTCATAAGAATTGTTGTGATTTGCGGTGAAAAGGTTAAACCGAACGGAGCGATTGATACTTTGAGTATATCTCCGAAGTAATTTAAAGCGCATTTTAGATTTGGTATTCCGAATCCGACTTTCTTTTTCCAAATAAACAGAATCGCCATCAGCATAGTTACTGCCTGACCGATAATGGTTGCTATGGCAGCGCCCGCCATTCCAAATCCGTAAACCCATACAAACAAATAATCTAACGCAATATTCGTTAAAAAGCCTGCTATCATAGAAAACATTGCGAATGTTGAGCCACCGAGATTTCGGATAAACGGTACAAGTCCTGTCGCAAAAATTTGAAAGACAGCACCTAATGCAATTACACTGATATATTCGGCAGTTAGATCAAAGCTTGCACCATCCTCCGCGCCCAAAAGCCGGAGCAAAGGCGAACGCAAAATCAATACCAAAGCAGTCAATAAAATACTTGCCAACGCCAACAGTAAGACGGTGCTGCTGAAACACTTTTTATCTTCACCCTGTGCTTTTTTTCCACGCAGAATTGTAAAACGGATAGCGCCTGACAAGCCTATTCCTGTTCCCGCTGCCTGAATGAACGCGGCAATAGGGAAGCCCAAGGTTATACAAGTTAATCCAATGTCCCCAAGGCTGTTTCCTACAAATAAACCGTCTACAACGGTATATACACCTGAAAGTGCAAATGCCAAAACAGAGGGAACAACAAATTGAAAGAAAGTGCGCCTATTAGCCATTTTGGTTTTCTCCTTTACGGAACAACTCAATGAATTTTCCTAAATTGCTAATTAGGCTTTCCATATGCTCAGTTCCCATTTGTTCTGCAGCAAAAAGCTCAATTCTTCGCAATTCAGAAATGATAGTATCTACATATACCTTACCCGTTTCTGTAAGTTTAATATACTTATTGCGCCGATCCTCTGCCATTGGGACAAATTCTACAAACCCTTGCTTTTCAAAATCTTTCAGTATAGCATTTACAGTCTGTTTCGGGATAACCCATTTCTGACTGATTGTTTTCTGTGTGCAGGTTTCCATATCCTCATAGAATGAGTACAAGACCATTGTACTATTTAAGGACAATCCGTGTTCCTTTGCCCAATTTTCATACATAGCGTTATATTCACGCCAGAGTGCATAATATTTTTGTAACTGCTCAAACATAGCTGTTTCTTCTCTCATAATCTTTACCTCCTAATAATAGTCCCGTGTAAGACTATTTATATTATAGTCCAAATTCGTACTATTGTCAAGAGGGAAATAGATATTTTAATATATAGCGCAAAAAAGCCAATGGAAATCCATTGACTCTTTTGCTTATCAGTGGTACTTAGTACGAAAACTGTAACACCGGAGAAATGAAAAATTCTTATATCATCTTTTGAACATTTTTTTAATTGCCGAAGATAAATGTTCCCACGGCCACATCACCCAATCGTGGAGAGTATCAATAATTGCAATTATTACCAAGTACCACAGCAGTTTGTTCATACCTTATATCTCCCATCTACTCCGGTCGTTATTTCATAAGCACCGCTTCTTATGATTTTTACGCAAATTGGCTGTTATAGAGTGCGGCATAGGCGCCGTCCTTTTGTAAAAGCTCCTCATGGTTGCCCTGTTCAATGATATTGCCGTTCTCCATAAAGAGGATTCTATCGGCGTCCCGTATAGTAGATAAACGGTGAGCAATGACAAAAGAGGTTCGCCCGCTCATAAGTTTCTGCATAGCTTTCCCGATTGCCGCTTCTGTGCGGGTGTCTACGCTTGATGTAGCTTCGTCCAAAATCAGCACCGGAGGATCGCATAAAAAAACTCTTGCAATTGTTAAAAGCTGTCGTTGACCTACGGACAAATTGGCTGCGTCATTGTCAAGCACAGTATCATATCCGTTTGGCATGGTTCGTATAAAATAATCAACTTTTGCCATTTTGGCGGCTTCAACAATTTCCTCACGGGTGGCTCCGGGCTTTCCGTAGGCAATATTTTCAGCAATCGTACCTCCAAACAGCCATGTGTCTTGTAATACCATTCCAAAGTTTTGCCGTAAGCCTTTTCTTGTAAGTGAGGTTGTAGGTATATCGTCGAGCGTGATTTTTCCGCCGTTTACTTCATAAAATCGCATTAGTAGATTTACAAGAGTTGTTTTGCCCGCTCCTGTTGAACCAACGATTGCAATTTTTTGTCCTCTCTCTGCGACAAAGCTGATATTCTTCATCAGTAATTTATCGGGGGAATATCCAAAGCTCACATTCTTAAAAGCAATTTTCCCCGTTGCGCGTTTCAAAACACTATGCGTTTCAGAATCAGCAATTTCCTCCTCGCCGTCCAGAAAATCAAAGGTTCTTTTGGCAGAAGCGAGCGCCGATTGCATAGAATTAAGCATATAAGACGCTTGTGTAAACGGCTCGGAGCAAAGGCTTACATACTGAAATAACGCTTGAGCAATACCAAATGTCATTCCGTTTTTTCCCGTAACTACCCAAGTGCAGGCAAACAAGAGGATAACAACCTGTGAGATTCGCACTAAGAGCCTGATAAGAGGATTGACACAGTTCGTCAGGAAATCAGCCTTTTGCGTGGTCTTTCTGACATTTTCCGTTGCGTTTTCTACATCTGCAATGCTTTCCGCTTCGTGATTAAAAGCCTTAATTATGTCCCTGCCGGTATAGTATTCTTCTACAATTCCCGTCAGAGTTGCAAGTTCTTCCTGCCGAGCAGTAGCGCATTGCAGATTCTTTTTTGCTACGATCTGCGTGATTAAAAGGCAGACCACCATAAATGCGAGAAAAACAAGCGATAATTTCCAGCTAAAATAGAACATAAAGGACAAAGAGCCTATCACCGTGACAACAGCAGAAATCAATTTCAAAAGTCCTGTTTGTAGCGTTTCAGATACCTTGTCAAGATCGCTCGTGACACGGCTAAGTATTTCACCGGGCTTATTCTGATCGAAGAAGCTCAAAGGCAACTTGTGGAGTTTTTCGCTGATCTGTCTGCGTAAGGTGAAAATCAGAGTTTCAGCGACACTTGCCATCAGATAGCCCTGAAAACAGTAGAACAATCCCATAAAAATATAGATTGCCGCCATAGTTAAAAGTTCTTGTCCGAGTGCGCCCCAACCAATATAAAACGGCAATCCATTTGAAATAGCCTCGCTTGTTGCGTGTAGTAGGGAATCCATCAATCTTGCGCTGTAATAGGGTGCATATACATTGAGTACGGTGTAGAACAGAATAGAAATAGATACCACAATTAAGCGGAATCTTTGATTTTTCAATTGTCCGAATAACCGTATTGCAGTTCTAAATGTACTTTGAGAACTTTTGGAATTATAATTTCTTTCTTTCATCTCTCATCCGCCTCCTTTGTTTGAGATTCATATATTTCTCTGTAAACAGAGCAGGACTTAATAAGCTCATCGTGTGTACCGATTCCGACGGCCTCGCCCTCGTTCAAAACAACAATCTGTTCGGCGTGCCGAATTGAACTGATACGCTGTGCTATGATAACAACTGCTACGTCCCTTGTTTCATTGGCAAGCGCTTTTCGCAAAGCGGCATCCGTTTTGAAATCAAGAGCAGAAAGACTGTCATCGAAAATATACAATTCCGGTCTTTTCACGAGGGCTCGTGCAATAGAGAGACGCTGTTTCTGACCTCCGGAAAAATTCGTACCGCCTTGTGCGACAAATGAATTAAGACCATCCGGCAAAGAGCGTACAAATTCTTCAGCCTGCGCTACTTCAAGCGCTTTCCATAGTTCTTCATCAGTTGCTTGCGGATTACCATATCGCAGATTATCCGCAATAGTACCGGCAAACAGCCAAGCACGCTGTTGCACATAAGCAAGATTATCCCTTAATTGCTTTTGCGGTAAATTTCGTATATCTATTCCGTCAAAGCGAAGCGCTCCGTCAGTAACTTCGTTAAAGCGCAAAATCAAACTTGCAATAGTCGATTTTCCGCTGCCCGTACCACCAATGATCGCCGTAGTTTCTCCACGCCTGCAAGCAAAATTCAATTCTTTCAAAGAATACTCGTCTGCGTTTGGGAACCGAAAAGATACACGATCAAATTCAAGGACATTCTTCCCATGCTGGAGACAAGGTTTCTCTGCGTTAGGGTTATCTGTAATTTGCGGTGTTAAATCTAAAATAGTTTCGATTCTGTTACAGCATTCCAAGGCTCTTGGTAAAGTCAAAATGACCATCTGTGCCATCATAATGTAAAAAAGCGCATAAAAAGCACATTCAACGAGAGCCGCTATATCTCCGATTTCAAACCAGCCGCCTACAATTCGCTGTCCGCTTATCCCATAAACAAGAATAATAAAGACATTTATCGCTAAAATTGAAATTCCGTCCAATGCAGCGTACAGACGATTTGCTTTGATAGAGGTAGTTTTATAATTGTTAAATGCCCCATTAAGGCGATCCGTTTCGCTTGTTTCCTTATTAAAGGCTCGAACTACACGAACGCCTGTAATGTTTTCCAGCAATACTGTACTCATTCTATCCAACAATTTTTGCTGTCTGCGAAATAGCGGTGAAGCGCTGCGCATAATAAAAAATGCGACAATAGAAATGATAACAAGCATAGATAAGAAAATCAGTCCCATTACCCAGTCCATTGAAAAAGCAAGCACAAGCGACGCAATAAAAATGACAGGTACGGGCAGCACCATTTGTAAGAAGCTCAGAAGTGCAAATTGAATACTCGTGACATCTGAAACCGTCCTCGTTGTAACAGACGCAGTTCCAAATGAACGGAAATCGCTGACAGACAATTTGAGTGTTTTTTTATAAAGTGCGTCACGGAGCCCCTTGCCTATTCTTGATGTCAAGGTAGCGCAGATATAAGCCCCGATAATTGCACATATCCCGGATATGACGGCAACAACAGTCATTTTGATACCGGTAGCAAGTAAAAGTTCCTCACTCGCTCCACTCATAGAACTGATATTCAACATTTCGCCTGCAAATGTAGGAATTAGAATTACTCCGACAATATCAACAATCATAAGTAGAACTGTTGCAAGACATAGTTTCCAGTGCGGTTTCAAAAATCGTAAAATCAATCTCATATTTTTTTATTTCCTTTCTTTAGGAGAGCTGATTTATATATTTAATAAGCTGTTGATACTTCCTGCTTGGCTAAAAAGTTCTACAAACAGTTCAGTATCTTCATTTAGCTCTTTTATGCGCTCAGCGCCCATTTTTTCGATAACAAGAAACTCAACCTTTCGTAATTCGGAGATAATATGATCTGCGTAATTTTTGCCCTCCGTTGTAAATCGAATTTCCTTATTTCGCTTATCTTCCTGCAAAGGTAACAGCTCGATATATCCTATTTTTTCAAAATCTTTCAAAATCATATTGATTGTCTGTTTAGGAATAAGCCATTTTTGACCGAGCTTTTTCTGCGTACAATCTTCTCCGCCCTCGTAAACAGCGTATAGTACCAATAGACCGTTTACAGATAAGCCGTGCTTTTTAGCCCATTCGCCGTATACATAGTTGAATTTTTGCCAAACGGAATAGTATCTGTTTAATTCTTCCTTGAACATGATATTTCTTATCATTGTAATCCTCCTTGAAATATTAGTCCCGTTTCGTACCATTATATTATAGTCCCATTTCGTACTATTGTCAAGAGGAAATTTTTAAAATTAAAATGAAGTTCAATAAATTAAATATGTAAAGCAAAAGAGGAAACAGAAATATTGTCTTTGTTTTCTCTTTTTAAAGACGGATTCACTCTTGTGATTGATAATTTACCAGCAGAAAGAAAAAGCCGATTCGAATTCATTCTCGTTCATCTATCTTCTTTTCTGCTGTAATCTCTTTTAAAGTGGGTACTTCAAGGGAGTCCACGGTGAACCGGAACTGGGTTCACCGTTTAAGCAGACTTTCCCCTTGGCGTAAAAATACAAAATCAAAGCAGATAATACCGATTAGAGGTCGCACTGCCGTTTTCACGGTAGTGCGGCTCTTTTCGTATGAGACGGGCTTTCTCTAAATCCTTGATCGCTCGCTTTACTGTGCTGCGAGAGAGCGACAGATCCTGCGCAACGGTGTTGATCCCCGGCCACGCTTTTTTCTCCTTATCCATACGGTCGAACAGATAAATATACACCAGCTTTGCCCTGTGCGGCAGTTCACCGTTTTCATAGAGCTTTTTGAAATAGGACATCATATCACCTCCTTATCCCGTTCGCAGAGGCTTGGCCGTCTTTGCCTGCTCCGCAATGTGGTTAAGCTCCTGCTCCGGAGTCGCTTCTACAGGCTCGGTCATAATCTGTCCGCCTGATTCAGCTTCAGACGATACAGGCTTCGGCTTTTTCTTAGGCGGATATTTGTCCGTAATTGCGCGTATCAGCTTCTCGCGGGAAATATACCGCACCTTTCGTGCGCCCCGATCTTCTACCGTATAAGCATCCTTCGGGAAAGAGATGCCCCATTTCACGAACAGCTTGAGCTGAGAAACAAAGGGATGCGCTCCGGTTTTCATGACAATGAAGGAGCCTTTCTTCATGCTTTTCAGCTCGTCCGCCGTCATGAGCGGGCGCTCGGTCATTTGCAGGCTTTGGGACGGATCGTTTTTGCTGCGGGACACCGAGCCGGTCATCACCGTGCGTGTACCAAGCGCTTTGGAGATAATATCCGCTGTTTCGCTGGAGGGCGCAAAGCCGCCTGCAATGGTGAGCTGGCAGTTGTCTTGGATAATCGCAGCCCCCTCACGACCATAGTTCTTTTCAAGCTGCTGATAGCTTTGAATAATGCTGACGATGGAAAGCCGCCTTGAACGAGAGGCGGAATACATCATCTCAGCAGACTGTATGGTCGGCAGAGTTCCAAACTCATCGCAGTAAAACATAGCGCGGTTCGGGAGCTTACCGCCGTTTTCATCGGCTACGGAAAGGATTTCGCGGTAGAGCTGCTGGATGAGCAGAGACACCATAAAGTAGGCGTTGGGATTTTCCTCCGGCAAGACGATAAAGACAGCGGACTTCTCGTTGCAGAATTTCTCCGCATCGATAGCCGTATCAAAACACAAAACCTGTTCCATTTCGCTGTCGAGAAAAGCGTTCAAACGAGACATGGCGGTACTCATAATGCTTGCCATCGCCTGATCACCGGTGGACAGCGCCGCACCGGAAAACCACCTTGCCTTGTGATCGGCAGGCAGGCGATCCATAAGAAGTTGAAACTGATTTTTACCCTTGACTCCGCTGGGAGCCATCAGCTCCTGTATCAGCTTGAACACCGATACGATGTGCCGTTCCTTCGGATCGGCAAACTCGGCGATCAATAAAATCACCGAGGTCAGAAGCCCTTCGGCGGAATCATAGAAAAAGGCGTTTTGTCCATAGGCGGAAGCGTCGCCGTCCCCGTAGATCAAAGTCTTGGAGATGATTTTGGCATACTTTTCCGCTTTTGCGCGGAACGCCACATCTCCGGAAGTTTCCTTGCTCAAATCCATATACTTGTTCACGAGGTGCAGCAGATTGTTTCCGTCCGACTTGGTGGGATTTCGCAAGTCGATCACCGCCACATTGTAACCGTAACAATCCTTTGCGATGCCGCCGTAGTTGCGGTAGAGATCGCCTTTGGTGTCGGTGCAGAGCCAGCTCATCCCACTGGCGCAGGCATATTCCAAATTCGGGTACAGCCAGTAGGCGGTTTTACCGCAGCCTGCCGCGCCCACCATCATGCAGTGGACATCGGCGTCATCCACCATAGCGACCGTTTCGCCGTCCTTGTTCCGGCAGCCTACGATAATGCCTTGCGGCAGACCGGGCAGTGCGTTCTTCTTGGCTTTCTTTCGCCATTCTTCCGGTGTAAACGGAATCTGCTTATAAATCCGGCGTATCTCCGCTTTGGTAGAAAACCGCGCTGTACCGTGCTGACCGTCGCCCACGGTTTTGGATTTGATGTTGTTGAGGTTGTAGATATGGGCGAGGAGCGTCACACCGCCCAGCACACAAAACATAACCGTTGCTACAACAATCAAAGCTGTAATGTTGGGCATGACAAATTTTCCTCCTGACTTTCGGATATAGAAAACTCCGCGCTTTTGCACGGAGCAATGCCACAGGCACAGAGAGCCTCTGCGGCGGCTTGCCTGTCCTCATTCCAGTCTTTGAGAGTTGGAATGAGGAATTCGGATTGTATTCCTTGCTCGAACAGCTTTCTGCCGATCCGCTGCACCGCCTCCTGACCGGGTTCATCGTTATCAAGACACAGATACACATATTCGATGTTTGGATTATCCTTTATCATCTGCCACAGGACATGATCGGCGACTCCGCAGCAGGCGGCATAGCTGTGACACCTCCAATTTTCCTTGTGCATGGAGATAAAACTGAGCATATCTATGGGCGATTCAAACAAGCAGAGATACCGGCTTGTGCCTGTCCAGTGAAAACTGTATTCCGGTCGGCTGT
>CASTST010000046.1 GCA_949451655.1 uncultured Eubacteriales bacterium
ATCCCTCAGTCTCCGCTACGCGGAGCCAGCTCCCTTTGCACAAGGGAGCCTTTTTGTTTTTTGTGCTACGTGGGATGCTCTCTTTGCATAATGGGGCTTTTTGTTTTTTTGTGCTGGGTGACATGCTCTAAGAGTTCGCCTTGCGATCTTCTGCACAAGGGACCTTTTCGTTAAAGCACCGTTAAAACTTACTGACAGAAGCCTTCTTTAAGTACATAATTTATCAAGCCCTCCTCAACTTGTGCTCTCTTGTGCAAAGGATGGCACATGCCGCAGGCATATCTCATCCAAAGCAAGCCTCCCCAGTGAAGGAGTTTGTTTTCAACCTCCCGGGGAGGTGAGCTTTGCGCAGCAAAGTTCGGAGGGATTGTGTAGCAACTTTCGATTTAAAAATACTGCAAAATGATAGCAATACAATCCCCCACCCGCTACCGCAGAATGCCCCCTTTGCACAAGGGGGCATTTGTTTTTTTGGTGCTACGCGGCTTGCGGATTCTTGAAGGAATCTTTATAGCATAAATCATCGGCTTCGCTTCGCGTCCCTTCTATGGGACGCTTTTTTTATCTGCAAAAACTTCTTTAACATAATTTCCAGTAAATACGCAAAACCTCTTGACAAATAATCAATTTGATATTATTATAATATCACTTCAATATACCGAAAGGAAGATCCCAGCAATGCAAGCAGTAGCGGTAGAAAATTTGTCTAAAACCTATCAATCCGGCAAAAGAGCGCTGCACGGAATTTCTTTTACCATTGAACCGGGGGAAATCTTCGGGTTTCTCGGTCCCAATGGAGCAGGCAAAACCACCACAGTCAAATTACTTGGGGGCATGCTCACTCCCACAGAAGGACACTGCCGCGTGTTTGATTTAACGCCCAATGAAAATCCAGCAGCAATTCACAAAATATCCGGGTTTGTAACGGAGCATGCACAAATGTATGACAATATGACCGGAATGGAAAACCTGCTGTTTTATGCATCTATCTTTGGCATGTCGGAAAAAGCAGGAAAAGACCGGGCACAAGAATTGCTTGATCGCCTGTCCCTTACGGAAGCAAGAGAACAAAAGCTGTCCTCCTATTCCACTGGTATGCGTCAGCGGCTTTCTCTGGCACGCGCCTTGCTTCACAGCCCCAAAATCCTTTTCCTGGATGAGCCGACTTCCGGACTGGATCCTGAAAGTGCAAAAAACGTCAACACGCTGATCCGTCATCTGGCATCAGAAAACGGAACCACTGTTTTTCTGTGCACCCACCAGCTGCGATACGCCCAAGAAATCTGTACCTGCTACGGACTGATCAGCAGCGGAACACTATTGGCATGCGGAACACTGGAGGAACTGCGTGACCGCGTAACTACCCATATTCCAGTCACCATTCATGCAGATTACGTTCCGGAAAATCTGCACCTGATGAAAAAAGAACCGGGTATTTATACTGCCGCTGTAACCGCGGAAACTGAAATTCCGAATATTGTCAAAGCTATCGTGGAATCCGGCGGCAGAATATATCATGTTTCTGCCGGAGAGCTTACACTGGAAGAAATATATTTCCGCTTTTTAGAAAAGAATAAACAAAAGGAGGAACACAAATGAAAAACGCACTGATTAAAAAGGATATCCGCAGCATCACAGCAAACAAGCGTTTGTTTTCTGTTTTACTGATTGTTCCATTGGTGATGACGGTCATTCTTCCTTCCGTTTTTATTGTTGTTATTACATTTGCTCCCATTGAATCCACAGATTTGCAAGCACTGCTGTCACAGCTTCCCCAGGAAATGCAAAATACAGATCTGAAACGTGCGGCAGTCGATCTGATTATTAACAATATTATTCCCCTGTTCTTTTTGCTTGTTCCTATTATGGCGGCTTCCGTAATGGCGGCAAGCTCCTTTGTGGGCGAAAAGGAAAAACGGACATTGGAAACCCTGCTGTACTGCCCCATGTCCCTGCGACAAATATTTTATGCAAAAATTGCAGCCGCATTCCTCCTCAGCATGTTCGTCTCACTTATATCATTTGTCGCCATGTTTATCGTAGTGCAGACAGAAACATTTTTCCTGCTGGATCATCTGATCCTTCCGGATATCAGTTGGGCAGTTCTTCTGCTCATCGTTTCCCCGGCCGCATCCCTGATGGCAATTACTTTGATTGTCCGCGGATCTGCCAAGGCACAAACCGTTGAAGAAGCACAGCAGCGGGGCGTGTTTCTGGTGCTCCCTATCATAGCGCTTGCAGCATCCCAGTTTTCCGGACTTATGCTTGTCAATATCTGGATTTTGCTGTTTTTCGGCATTCTTTGCGCCGCAGCAGCAATATGGATTATGAAAAAGTCGTATAAAAAATTCTGCTACGAAGAACTGCTGAAATAACGCTTCGCACACCTGTTACATTGTTCTTCTTTTGGCGGTAAAGCGTGTGCATCTGATTTTATACACGCAAACAGCTTCCGCCTGCTGTGGAGAAAAAGTTACCCGCTCTCCCGTCTGATGCCCAAACAGTAACGATAACGCGTTGCACTTGTCCGCCGCATTTTCTATAAATTCCACCGCACCCCAACCAATAACACTGGAATAGCAATATCCATATCCGCAAGGCGATGGCGCAGTACACAGCATGCCTTCCCGGCTAATTGCAAAGCAAACTTCCCTGCGGCGGTTCCATACATCCATTTTACGTCCCTCTTTTGCGCTGTGGAAATACAGCGTCAGAACACCGTCCTCTAAAGTATACCCATAATTCAGCGGGACAATATACTCTTCTTCTCCATCCCACATTGCCACATGGCAGGTTTTGCACTTGTCTAAAATCCCCCGTATTTCTTCTGTCTCCGTAATTTCCCGTTCGCTTCTTCTCATATGACTGCCCCCTTGGTACTTTTCTTTCCATTATATATGCATACAGACGCATAAGCAAGAAGATTCATCAAAATAACAATTGACAACGCTCTCTGCTTGTGCTATGATAAAATAAATTATTAGGAGGCGCAGACATGATCCTTACAGTTGTCAGCATAGTCGCAGTCGTGAGCATTATCGTATACGTGGATAGTGCTGTTTTGCGTTGTGCTGATTAAGGGTAACGGCTTTCTCACCCCCTTGCAGCATTCGCTGCAAGGGGGTTCTTTTACAACTGTATGACAGGGGGATCTCACGTGAAAAAAAGCGGAGCACAAATTATTATAGAACAATTATGCGCCCACGGCGCAGATACCGTGTTTGGATATCCGGGGAGCGCCGTTCTGCCTTTATATGACGAACTATATAAAAACGCCCACCGAATCAACCACATTATAACTGCCCATGAACAAGGTGCTGCCCACGCGGCAGACGGCTATGCGCGTGCATCCGGCAGAACCGGCGTGGTCATCACCACAAGCGGACCGGGCGCCACCAACATTGTAACCGGAATTGCCAATGCATATCTGGACAGCGTTCCTATGGTTGCAATTACCGGCAACGTAGACGTTCCCCTCCTTGGAAAAGATAGCTTTCAGGAGGTAGATATTGTAGGAATCACCCAGCCTGTCGTCAAACATAATTTTGTGGTTCGGGATATTCATGAACTGGAATTTACCCTTCACGAAGCATTTCGCATTGCAAACAGCGGACGTAGAGGTCCGGTACTGGTGGATATTCCGAAAAACATCCAAACCGAAACCTGCGAATATATGAAGATGAAACCGGCATCTGTAGAAATGCCGAAAAAGAACTTTGATTTGCAGCAAGCTGTCGCCGCCATACAGGCGTCCAAACGCCCGTATATCTACGCCGGCGGCGGTGTAGTCGCGTCTGGCGCAGGGGCAGAACTGCTGGAATTTTCCCGGCGCATATCCGCGCCTGTGGGACTTAGCATGATGGGAATGACCGCTCTGCCTGCTTCCTACGAATGGAATTTAGGCATGTGCGGAATGCACGGCGCATACGCAGCCTCTCTTGTACAAGCAGAAAGCGATTTGGTTATTGCACTGGGTGTACGTTTTTCCGATCGCGCCACCGGTGATACCGATGCATACGAGAAAGACAGAACGATCCTGCATATTGACATTGATCTGTCGGAAATTGATAAAAATGTTGCTTCACAAATCAGTATTTGCGGAGATATCAAGCAGGTTCTGCGGGCTCTGCTGGATATTCTGCCAAAATGTGACCGAAAGGCTTGGACAGATTATGTTTCCGGATTTAAAAAAAGCCAAGCCCTTCCGCACAGTAATGATTTTTCTCCAAAAAATATTATTGAAACTACAAGCCGATTCTGTAATGATGATACTGTCATCGCAACGGATGTCGGTCAGCATCAAATGTGGACTGTGCTGTATTATCCTTTTGCAAAGCCGCGCACACTGCTCACTTCCGGAGGACTTGGCACAATGGGCTTTGGACTAGGCGCGGCAATCGGAGGGTGCATTGCAAACAGTAAAAAAAGAACGATCTTGTTTACAAGTGATGGAAGCTTCGGTATGAATTTAAACGAACTTGCCACCGCCGTTACCCAAAAGCTGCCGATTACTATAATTATTCTGAACAACGGCGCTCTTGGTATGGTACGTCAGTGGCAGACTATGTTTTATGAAAAGCGTTATTCACAGACAACCCTCTACCGCAAAACAGATTTTGCGGCGTTGGCAAAAGCCTTCGGTGCAGCCGGGTATACTGCCCACACCCTGTCGGAATTGGAATTTGCATTGCACAATGCACCTGAAAACGGTCCCGCTGTAATCGAATGCCCCATTGATATAGATGAAAAAGTGTTTCCTATGATTCCGCCGGGTGGATGCGTAGAGGACATTGTCATTTCATAGAAAGGTTTCTAATATGGATAAATTTACGATAGAATTGATTGTAGCCAACCGCTACGGAGTATTAAACCGGATAACCGGGCTGTACGCCCGCCGGGGATACAACATAGACAGTCTGAATGTAAACGAGACGGCAGATCCGAATTTTTCACGGATGCTGATTGTATCCAAAGGCGATGCAGCGATACAGACGCAGATGGTGCGGCAATTGTCTAAATTGTATGATGTAAAGGAAGTCACGCTGATGTCCGCGGTAAATTTTTCTAAATAAAGGGGTTGCATTTGAAAAAATGCGCTCTTAATAAAGAAAACTGCTAAAATAAAGCAGTGTCCTCAGTACAGGAATGCGACACGCCGTTCTGTTCTTTTGTACCTCTATCTTCGAAATACTACAATAGGATAGCATGGCATAACAATCCCTCACCCGCTACGCGGGAGCTCCCTATGGAGCCACGTAGTGGATCCTCACATGGGAGCCTAATAAAGTATTGTACTGCGCGGGAGCTCCCTAGGATCCGCTACGCGGCTCCTAGGGAGCCTTTTTGTTTGAAACTGGCTTTCTCTACCTATATTTTCTGTTATATATCCAAAGCAGGAACAGCAGTCCGGCAATGCCAAGCAGCATTATTCCTGCGTAAAGCGCGCCGATATGACGCTGAAATACAACTATCAGAGAAATACTCACCGCAAACAGCAACACCATAAGACTATATCGCAGCAATTTCATAATAACGACCACACCTTTCTTCAGGTTTTCATCTCCATCCACCGAATTTCTCCGGGAACAAGCTGCGCCGTATGCTCTGTACCAACGCCATCCCAAAACCTTGTAATACAGCTTTCCATCGAATTATTTACAAGTGCATATTTGCCGCTGCTCCGATACCCATGCACTTCACAGCAAGGATTTTCCGCATAAAAAATATGCATCTGGTCTTCCAGTCCGGCAGCATAATACAAGCTGCGCAGTAAAAGGCGCGCATTCTGACTGCTGTAGGGCATCCCTGCAATATACACCCCTCTGCCCGCACCGTATGCATGAGCACTGAGATGCACTTCCCCATTAGAATACTCCAGAATCTCACAGTCGGATGCCACCGCATACACATTATTTTTACATTCGCCGAAATCCATCAGTTCCGTTACGTCCGCTGTGATAAAATGCGATTCTGTTACTTCTGTATAATACTTGTCCTCATTTACAGTAAAACCGCGTTCCTGTTCCACGCCCAATACATCGCTCAACTGAAAAAAACGTCCCTGATAGGGATATGCAGACGGCTCTCCTACACCGATGAAACCGCCGCCCTGCCAAATCCACATACGCAGCTTTGAAAGCAGCGCTTCATTATTCCAGCACGCGCCTCCGGAAAAAGCAGTGCCTGCATCCCCGGCATTTATGATCACATCAATATCTTCGGGGACGCCATTTTCTGCAATATCCGAAAATCGGATAAACCGCACATTGACCGCCATACCACTGAGGGCTTCCAATACACCAAGGTAGGAATAGGTTTGCTTATACATCATCCCGTGCGCCGCAATATATCCCTGCCAGGAACGCAGTTCTCCCCAACAGTTCAGCACCCCTACCGTAATGGGCGCATAGGGATTCTGTCCCTCAATCATATCCAGAATTTCACGAAACTCATCTGCAATCCGTTCTACACATTCTACAAATGCAGGAAATTCTGCTGCAAGGCTTAAATAGCCTCCATATCCGATTCGGGATACCGGGCTGCGCAAAATTGCGCGTCGGGCGGCAAGCCAGTTTTCCTGTGCCTCCACTTCCGGATGTCCGCCCGGATAAAAGGTATCTGGAAAAAAGTAAGGCAGGAACCGTGCTTCCGTATACTTCACATGAGGAATATCCGCAATCATACGGAGCGTGACACCGCTGTTTACACTGCCAACCACCGCGTCCAACCCGATCTTGGAGAAATACTTTCCATATGGTTCTGCACCGATCCAGTTATCTCCCAGAAACATCATCGCTTCTTTGCCGTCCTGGTGCACCATTTCCACAAGCTTGGCTGCCTGCTCGCTGACATATTTCTGAATATATTCCATATAATCCAGATATTGTTTGCGCGGGGGACGGAAGGAATTGTTGTAATATCCTTCATCCACAAAATCTTCCGGACTCAATTTATAGCCGTATTCCTTTTCAAACCCAATCAGTGCAGCCGGAGATACGGCACCGCCGTATCCTAGCCAATCTACATATTTTTCTTTTCTGCAATTGTCGTAAACCAATGTGAAATGATAAAAAAATGTAGTAAACCGTACCACATCTACATGGGGATTCTGTGCAAGCCAATGGGACAGGGCTGTTTTCATAAACGCCCAGGACATCTCTCCGTGCACATCAAACGGGATATCCCGTTCCCGCCCCTGCCAGTTGTTTGTGATATAGTTATACATCTGCGTGGGATCCCAATTGATAAACGCGGGAAAAGAAAGAGTATATACATGTCCCGGCACTGTTTTTTGTATGGTTACCGTACCGGCAGTCCGATCTATATTGACATATGCATCGGGGATAACCGTACCCTGGGTTCGATCCCGCACCTCCCAGTTATGCTCCGGATCCCAGTCATAATCCGGTTCCAGTTGACTCTCAAAGTATCCTTCCATAATAGGAAAGGAAAGCTGTGCTCCCACCGCCGTGTGGCGGGCGCTCATCAAAAAAATGCGCTGCCGCTCTGCCGGATGAGAGCGTGCAAATTCGTTATATCCCCGGGCGACAAAATAGGCGGCATATATTTTCGCCGGACGCAGTGCATCCACTGATTCGGTGAGTTCTGTACCATCGCTGTTCCGAACTGCATCCGCACCCCAGCGCTGAATCAGCGCCTTTGTTTCTTCCATAAAATCCGCCTGAATGGGGATTGTAAAGCGACCGTGTTTTCTCATTTGCTTCCTCCCTTAGTCTTTAAGTCCGCCTACATTCATTCCCTGGGTAAGCTTTTTCTGTACCAGAATATACAAAATCAGCGTAGGGAGCATAACCATTACCAGTCCCGCATACATCTGCCCGTACTGAGCAGCGGCATTCTGGGCTTTCATCAGATTCATCAGTCCGACTGGCAACGTTTTCGCCCGATCCTGGGTCATCAGAGTAAGTGCAATGATATACTCATTCCAAAATGATAAAAAGTTAAATAATATCACCGTAATAACAGAAGGGCGCGCCATGGGAATCATCACCCGGATCATCGTCTGCATGTATCCGCTCCCATCTACATATGCGGCTTCTTCGTATTCTTTGGGAAGCGTCTGAAAATAGCTTGATAAAAGATAGATTGTAAACGGAAGCGCGGTAGACGCATACACCAACGCAAGCACAAAGCGATTGTTCAAAAAAACGGGGGATCCGATCCAATTGCCGGCATCCACCAACATCAAAAAAATCGGAACTACAATATAACTCACATTGATAAACAACCCGCCCATGAACAGCGTGCGTATCAGTCTGCGTCCACCGAATCGGTACCGCGCCAATACATACGCCGCAGGCAACGCTACTATCAAAAGAATTCCCAACGCCATGGCTGTCACAATAACAGAATTGAGAAAATATTCCCCCATGTGCGCTTCCCGCCAGGCACGTGCAAAGTTTTCAAAGTACAGTCCGGCAGGCAGCGACCAGGGATTTTGATAAAACTCTGCATTCTCCTTCAGAGAAGCAAGAAACACCCAGCCTACAGGAACAATAATAGATAGCGCAAACAGGATGAGAACAATATAAATAAAAATTCGGTACAGTTTATCGCCCTTGTTCATAGGCACCTCCGGCTAACAAAATCATAAATCTATGCTTTCCCGCCGGGTCACCAAATTGACCAGCCCGGACAGAGCAAAAGAAAACAGAAAAACAAGTACGCCAATCGCCATACCATATCCGTAGGAGGAATTGGTATATGCCTGCTTGTACATATAGCTGAGGAACACTTCCGTAGACCCGTCCGGACCGCCGCTGGTCATCGCGCGCACCAGCAAAAAGCTGATATTGATGGAACTAATAATAAAGAACGTGAGCGTGGTACGGATATTTGTCCAGATCAGTGGAATCGTTATGGTGAAAAACTGACGCACTCTGCCAGCTCCCTCCAGAGAAGCCGCTTCATACATACTTTCGGGCACAGAGGACATAGCGGCCGTATACATAACCATATAATATCCCACCGCCTGCCAGATCATAGCAATGGCGATGCTGTATATAACAACCTTCTGATCCCCCAGCCACAGGACAGGAGCTGTTCCACCGCCTGTAAAAAAGGATATGAGTGTATTGAGCAGCCCACGGCTGGGATCATATACAGCAGAAAAAATTGCAGCAATGACTACGGCAGATAAAATATTCGGAATATAGAAAATCACCCAAAAAAAGCCTTTAAAGCGCAGCTTCTCCCTGGTAAGGATCGCTGCTGTAATCAATGCCATGGTCATAGTAACAACCGTTACAACTACAATCAGCAGCACTGTATTCTGAAAAGACTGCCAGAACTTTGCATCAGAAAACAGCTTTACAAAGTTGTCAAATCCCACGAATTCTTTATTCAGGGAATACCCTCCCCATTTATACATAGAAATGACAAATATATTCAAAGTGGGATACAGCATGAAAACAGCAAATAATATCAGTGCAGGAACCGTACATACAGATAGGAACGCACGCCTGCCTTTGTGTTTTCGCATAGGTACAGTTGCTCCTTTCTTTAGAAGGAATCGGCAGGGCAATGCCCTGCCGTTTGTATAAGATTATTTCTTCAAAGCCTTCCGCAGGCTGTCGCTGGCTTTGCCAATCGCTTCCTGCCATTCATCAACAGTCTTATCTCCGGACACAATACTGTTGACAGTACCAAACAGCGTATCCACCATGCTCACGCCCTCTACAGGATTGGTCGCGGCAAATCCGCCCATAACTGCTTTTGCACCTGTATCATAAATGCTGTAGAACAGCTTGTTCTCACCCTCCAGCATATCACTGACACCCTGGATCGGCTGAATCGCACCGGACTCGGCAAAAATCTTCACCGCCTTATCGGAATATAAATACGCGATAAAATCCTTTGCTTCATCTTTGTGATCTGCGTTTTCCGGTACCCAAATCTGCTCAAAATAGGTGTAAGAATAGCGATCCTTATCGCTTTCAATCGCAGGGAGCGCCATAAAGCCCCATTTGAAGCCTTCGGCTCTGGGTGCATCTGCCATTTCTCCGGAAACCCATGTGCCGTTTGGCATAAACAATGCCTTGTTATCCAAAACAAGCTGCTGATTTTTCAGATAGTTGTCATTGTTGGCATTTGCCACAGTTGTAGGTTCGGTATACGATGCAAGGCGGGCAACGATATCCAACGCTTCTCTCGCATTCTTATCGTCCCACACCCCTTCTTTATACTGCATACAGTCGTTATAGAAATCTACGCCGCCGGTCTCACAAAGAAGCGCGTATATGAGGGAGTCAAAATATCCAGCCGTAGGATAGGTAAAGAGGGCAATATTCTCCACCTCTGCTTTCTGACCCAACTCCCACATTTCATCCCATGTTGTCGGCAAGCTCCAGTTTTTCTCTGCAAATAATGCTGCATTATAGAAAAGTCCGCAAGGACCATAAAACATGGGCGCCATATACATTTTATCGTCGCCGTACGGATGGGTAGCCGCAGTATCCGTAAACCCATCGATCAGTTTTTCCTTCACTGTCTTTTCTTCACCGAACACTTTTTCATCCAGTATATCGGAAATATCCGCCAGGGAATTTTCCCGGACCATTGTCTCCGTAAGTCCTGCTTCCCTGCCTGTTGCAAGATGCACCACATCCGGGTAATCGCCGGATTTCATCTTGGAACCGATCACATCCTCCAGATTTTTCTCCGCAGTCAGTTCAATTTTAATATCCTGGTGATCCGCTTCATAAGCTGCTGCAACGTCCTCCCACATTTTTTTGCCATATGCAGACTCTAACACAGCAACCTTCAACACCGTTTTGCCGTCTGCATCCTTGTCATCATCCCGCAAGCCGCAGGAAGCAAAAAGGGAGACTGTTAAAACAAGCGTAATAAGCAGTGTAAAAAATCGTTTCATCTTTTTTGTATCCTTTCCAAATAGCCGCCGGAATGATCCGCCCGACTTTTGTTTGATTTCATCCGTTAGCATTGCCAAAGCAGATGAAAATATACATGTTTTGTAAAAATTTAACGAGTATAGGATATAAAAAAGATCCCCAGTAAAGGGGGTAACACGGCGTAAGCCGTGTCGTAAGGGTTGTATACATCTGCTGGTTGACAATCCCTGCGAAATGATAGTTGTACAATCCCTCAGTCGCTACGCGACAGCTCCCTTTGCACAAGGGAGCCTTTAAAAATGGGGACTACATGGCTCCTTCCTTTCCTTAGCAAGCCTTTTTCGTCGGCAATAATAAAAAACCTTCCCGAATGGGAAGGTCTCCAAAATTTATAAATTTTTATTTAATTCCTCTTCTAACTTCATAATAACTGTACTCATCTTAATATCTAATGCACTGCAAATTCTGTAAAGCGTTTCCAACGTGGGTTTTCTCTCTCCGCGTTCAATCGCGCTTAAATGGCTTCTTCCAATATCAGCAAGTCCGCTTAAAACTTCCTGCGACATGCCCTTTTGCTGCCGAAAAAATGCAATCACCTTTCCGACTTTTATCGGATCCAACATAGGTATATACATATCGTCACCTCTATGTTATTCTATGTCAAATTTTTTCAATTATTGAACACATATGTTGACAAATGAATACTTATGTGTTAAAATAATGAAAAACCCGGAAGAAAGCTTCCTTTTTACTATTGATTTACCGTTATGAAACGGGGAAATGGAGAATGTATATGGACAATGCAGCAGAAATTCAATCGGAAAAAGCACAGGACACAAAATTTTGCTAACACTGCGGTTCGAAAATACTGGCAGATGCAGTAATCTGTACCGCGTGCGGACGGCAAGTGGAAGAATTGAAAGGAGAACCGACACAGCCAAATATCGTCATCAACAACAGCAACGCCAACACGAATGTAAACACAAACATTGTCGGCGGTGCAGCAGGCCGGCAAAAAAACAAATGGGTTGCTCTTTTACTTTGCTTCTTTCTTGGAATTGTAGGCGGGCATAAGTTTTATGAAGGAAAAGCCGGTATGGGAATTCTATATATTTTTACCGGCGGCTTGTTTGGCATAGGCGCAATAATTGATTTCATTGTTATCCTAACAAAACCAAATCCATATTATGTATGATATAAAAAAGAAGTTTCAATATGAAACTTCTTTTTTATCATGCTAACTATTACGGCTGCATCCGGCGTTTTAATTCCAAATATTCAAGGGAATCCAAAATGTCCTTATACATATATAAACTCCCCACTATCAAAAGCGGTCGGTTAATAGCACGGGAATTCTCCAATGCAATTTCCAAAGCGTCCTCCATCCGCTCTATCGGTCTTGCGGGAATCCCTGCTTTGGCAAATACCACAGCATATTTATCAGCAGGCAACGCCCGGGGATTTTCCGGAGTAACGCAATATACATTTACTGCAATTTTTTGCAGCCGCCGAATAATGGCTGCATATTCCTTGTCCGCCATAACGCCCGTTAATACATTTACTTTATTCGGAAACAGCTGTTCCACCGTCTCCGCCACAGCGTCTATTCCCTGAGGATTGTGTCCTCCGTCAAAAATAACAAGCGGATCCCGCCGCAGAATTTCAAACCGCGCCGGCCAGTGCGCATGTTCAACCCCGGAATGAATATATGCCCCGGAAATTCCGGCGACCCGCGCAGCCTCAATGGCGATCATAGCGTTATGCGGCTGATATTTTCCAAGCAGTTTCATGGAGTAAGGCTCCTTCTCACCAACTATGGAAAACCGGGTTCCCTCCAGCGATACCGTTTCAATCCGCAGCTTCGAAAAATCGACCGGATACACAGAAGCCTCCTCCAATGCAGCTTTTTCGCGCACAACTTCCAGCACTGCCGCATCGCTGCTGCCCAAAATTACCGGACAGCCATGTTTTATAATCCCGGCTTTTTCCTTTGCAATTTCTGCAACTGTCTCTCCAAGCTGCGCAGTGTGATCCAATCCGATACTGGTTATCACCGAAGCAATAGAAATTTTGATAATATTGGTAGAATCCAGGCGCCCGCCCATGCCGCATTCTAAAATAACGATTTGACATCGTTGCTTATAAAAGAACAAAAACGCCGCAGCTGTAATCAGTTCAAATTCCGTTGGTGGATCCTGCATGCTTTCTGCAAGCGGGCGAATCTCTTCAATGATTTCTGTAAGCTGTCGATCAGATATAGGTGTACCGTTTACCGCCATCCGCTCATTGAACCGATACACATAAGGAGAAGTAAACATACCGGTCTGATAGCCGGCACGCCGGTAAATCTCTGCAAGCATAGAACAGACGGAACCTTTTCCGTTGGTTCCCGCCACATGGATGAAATTCAACTTATCCTGCGGATTCCCCAGCAAATCACACAGCACGCGAATTCGCTCGAGTCCCGGGCGGCTGCCCCGCCAGGATATGGAATGAATATATTGGATTGCTTCTTTGTATGTCATCATGACTGCATCGCTCCAACTACTTTGTTAATTCCCTTATTGCGCAGCAGCACAAACAGGAAGAAAAATTCTACAATTCCAATACCTAAATACAAGGGAATACGAGGCAAAAGCAGTGGAAGCGGCGTACCGAAATAAAGCATCATTCCCGCAGATTTCACAATCATATTTCCTAAGATATGCGCCGCAGCCACGCTGACAGCAAGCTGCATAGTTCCCTGTTTCGGCAGAATCCACTTTGAAATTGCCCCGGCTGTAAATCCGACAATACCGGCGCCCAGCGTCAACATGGGATTCAACTGACCAAACCCGTAGGTTACGGCAGTATTCAGAAAATCCGATGCAAGACCGGCCGCAAGACCAGCCCAAGGTCCGAACAGATACCCGGTTAAAATGAGGGGCAGATTTTCAAATGTAATCCGAATGTACGGTGTTAAAGTGAAGGACTTACATATGTAGGCAATTACAGTAGCGCATGCCGTCAACAAAGCAACCGCGCACAAAGCCCGAATGTTAACCCGTGCATTCTTTTTTTCCGCAGACATAAAAATACCTCCTTTACCCCGGCGTTCACGCGGCAGGGAAAGAAGGCACAACGCAATGATTGTCCGTCTGACGAAGCCGTTCGAAGCGGGATGCAGAAACAACACCGCAAGCATTGCTTTTCGTCCGTGTGTCAACTCCCCGTACTCACGGCACTTCACGCGCTGTTTCTTACTCTTCAAATTTTATTTATGATCCATTTTGATAGATCACATACGCATATTATATCGAAAGCAGGCGAAATTGTCAATCATTAAATTATAAAATACAGGTTCTTGACATGCAACATACAAATATGATACAATAGGAAAGCAAAATACTATGCGGGCGTGGCGGAATTGGCAGACGCGCTGGATTTAGGATCCAGTGGGCTTCCCGTGCAGGTTCAAGTCCTGTCGCCCGCACCAAGTCGGAGTGTCCTTATAGGATTTGAGAATCCTTGTAAGGACACTCGTTTTCTTCTACTATATAGCACCTTACAAAAGTGTAAGAGCTGTGCAAAAAATGTAAGCCAGATCTATGGAAAC
>CASTST010000047.1 GCA_949451655.1 uncultured Eubacteriales bacterium
CATCTCTCACAACTCTTATCCCTTTATCCCTATCTCTCTATATGCACTTGTGACACAAAAAGGACGTTTGTAAGAATACAAACGTCCTTTTTGTGTTGTAAAAACAAAATGGTTATTTAGAACCCTTGATGTCGTTTTCGTACTTTTCGATCATCTTCTTAACCATCTGACCGCCAACGGAACCAGCCTGACGTGCAGTGATGTCTCCGTTGTAACCCTGTGCCAGGTTAACGCCTACTTCGCTTGCAGCCTGCATTTTGAACTGATCCATAGCTGCCTTTGCTTCGGGAACAAGATTTTTGTTGCTTGCCATTTTAAACATCCTTCCTCGAACACAACCTGTGTTCGTTTCTCCTCTTTTAAGGAAAATCAATCTATATTAATTGAGAACACTCTCGCGTTCTCTGCTATTATTATAATCGTATATCCGAAAAATATAATGACCAATTTTTGTTATGTTTATGGTCAAAATCCAGATTTTCTTCATTATTATATATTGTAGGCCAGCAAATAAATATTTGCATTCAAATTACAAAATATGCTATAATTATAAAAGATCATAGAGGTGACCATCAAATGTTTGAAAATATTTTTCTGCACAAAGAAGCTGTCCCCGAAAAGCTTAAACGATACGGCTTTCAAAAAAATCATGATATCCAAAAGTATTGTACGGATATTTTGAATGGTGAATTCAGCTTGGAAATCAGCATTGGCAAAAACACCGTGCCTGATACGAAGTTAATCGATTCCGCCACCAACGAAGAATACATCCTTTACAAAACAAACGCTACAGGAACATTTGTGGGGGAAATTCGTGCGGCTGTCACAGATATTCTTCAGGATATCTGCGAGCAATGCTATGACACAGTAATATTCAAAGAAGATCAGTCTGCACGACTGATTGCATATATTTGTGAAAAGTATGGAAATAAATTAGAATATCTATGGAAGAAGTTTCCAGGCAATGCTGTATGGCGACGTAAGGACAATGAAAAATGGTACGGAGTACTGCTGGCTGTATCGCGTAGAAAATTAGGACTTGACTCCGACGAGACAGCAGAAATCATTGACCTGCGAAGCGATCCGAAAATTCTCGAAAGCTTAATCGACCATCAACGCTATTTTCCCGGTTGGCATATGAATAAAAAACACTGGTTCACCATTATTTTAGATGGATCTGTACCGACAGACGAAATTTTTCAAAGAATTGACGAAAGTTATTTGCTGGCAAAGTAAAGAGCACTATAATATTTATTATATGTAATGGAGGAAATTTACATGAAAACTGTCATAATCGGCGGCGTAGCAGCCGGAACCAAAGTAGCTGCAAAATTAAAAAGAGAAGCTCCGCAGGATGAAGTTGTAATTTATACAAAATCAAAAAATATTTCCTATGCAGGATGCGGATTGCCCTATTATATCGGTGGCTCCATCCCGACCGAGGAAGAACTCATCGTAAATACGCCTGCTAAATTCATGGGACTGACAGGCGCTGTAGTGTATACAAACAGCGAATTTACAGCAGTAAATCCTTCTGACAAAACAATTATTGCAAACGGTGAATGTATTGCATATGATAAACTTGTCATTGCAACAGGCGCCGCTCCAATTGTTCCAAATATTTCCGGGGTCTCCCTTCCGGGCGTATTCACTGTGCGTACACCGGAAGATGCCATAACCGCAAGAAAATTCGCTGAAGATCATGGTTGTCGCAATGCAGTAGTTGTCGGCGGTGGATTTATCGGACTTGAAGTCGCGGAAAATTTAATGGCAAAAGGTATATCGGTTACAATTGCAGACATGGCTGATCAACTGATGCCAAACATCTTTGACTATGACATGGCAGATTATCTGCGGCGTAAATTGTCTGAGGACGGCATGCGCATTCTGACCAAAAGTGCACTCCGGGAAATTTGTGGAGAGAATCGCGTTACATCTGTAAAAACAAGCACCGGTAATCTCTCCTGCGATATGGTAATTCTTGCAATTGGCATTCGCCCCGCAACTGCATTTCTTGCCGAAACTGAAATCGAAATGGAACGGGGACTGATCGTCACCGATGAACATCAAAGAACCAACATTCCGGATATTTACGCTGTCGGCGACTGCGCAATGGTTAAAAACCGTATTACCGACAAGCGGCAGTGGTCTGCAATGGGATCAACCGCCAATATTGCAGGCAGAAATCTGGCACTGAATCTTGGCGGAGAGGAAACCGCATACAAAGGCGTGCTTGGGACCGGCATTGCCAAATTATCCAAAAATCTATCGGCGGCAAAAGTCGGACTTACAGAAACTGCTGCTAAAGAAAACGGATATGATACGGTAAACGTAACATGCGTCAGCGACGACAAAGCCCATTATTACCCGGATTCCTCCTTTTTCATTACCAAACTGATCGCAGACAGAGCTACCCATAAGCTTCTGGGCGCACAGATTATTGGAAGCGGCAGCGTGGACAAAATGGCGGACATCGCTGTTGTGGGCATTTCCATGGGAATCAAAGCGGATGATTATATCACAATGGACTTCGCATACGCACCGCCGTTCTCTACAGCGATTCATCCTTTTGCCGCAGCCTGCTCCGTTTTATTAAACAAAATCAGCGGCAGATTTGTTACGTTCACTCCATCCGAATATACCGCGGGCGCTGCAAAAGATTATATTTTAATTGACGCGCACCCGGCACCCACAATTCCAGGTGCAGTTTGGATGAATTTCAGCAAGCTGGATGAACTGAAATATGAGAAAGATGCAAAACTGCTCTTGGTATGCGCAAGAGGAAAGCGTGGATATCTGCTTCAAAACAAGCTGCGTCATTTGGGATATGCAAACACACGCGTGCTGGAAGGCGGCGCAACCTTCAATATTATAAAGAAATCCCTGCCTGCCGGAGAAAAGCTTCCACCCGAAGAAATCAAACGGGTGAAAGGACTCGGGTGTCTGCAGGACAAACGCTTTAACGACGTGTTCAATGTCCGCATCATCACCAAAAACGGTAAAATCACCGCCGATGAACAACACACGGTAGCAGAAGCGGCACAGCGGTTCGGCAGCGGCGAAATTACAATGACCAGCAGACTTACCCTTGAAATTCAAGGGGTAAAATATGAAAATCTGGACGCGCTGTTTGCTTATCTTAACGAAAACGGACTGGAAACCGGCGGTACCGGATCTCTCGTTCGCCCTGTTGTATCCTGCAAAGGCACAACCTGTCAATACGGACTGATTGACACCTTCGGACTTAGCGAAAAAATACACGATCGCTTTTACAAAGGATATCACAGCGTAACCCTTCCCCACAAATTCAAAATTGCAGTCGGCGGATGTCCGAACAACTGCGTAAAACCCGATTTGAATGATCTGGGAATCATTGGGCAGCTGGTGCCGCAGTTTGATATGTCAAAATGCAAAGGCTGCAAAAAATGTCAGATTGAAACCGCATGCCCGATAAAAATTGCAAAAGTACAGGAAGGTATCCTTCAGGTTGATATGGAAGCCTGCAACCATTGCGGCAGGTGCAAAGGCAAATGTCCCTTCGGCGTTACGGAAGAATACATAAACGGATATAAAATTTACATTGGCGGCAGATGGGGCAAGAAAATTGCAAATGGACGTCCCCTTTCCAGAATATTCACAAGCGAAGACGCAGTTCTTGACACCGTGGAAAAGGCAATTCTTCTGTTCCGGGACGAAGGAATCACCGGGGAACGCTTTGCAGACACCGTTGCAAGACTCGGATTCTCCTATGTGGAAGATAAACTGCTGAACGGCGAAATCAAAAAAGAAGAAATTTTATCCAAACAGGTAAAGGGCGGAGCAAGCTGCTGAGGACACACAAAATAAAAATATATATGGAAAGAAAAACAACTATGAAAAAAATTCTAAGCATCATTTTAATCATAGCATCCATAGCTGCATACAGCGGCTGCGATAAAAATACAGAACCGCCCCAAGAAGGCGTTACCTTTACAGACGATCTTGGAAGATCCGTTACTGTTGCATCCTATGATAAAACCGCAGCGCTTCTCGGAAGCTATGCGGATATCTGGATCCTTGCAGGCGGCACTGTATGTGCCGCCGCAGATGATGCCTGGGAAGACTTCAATCTGGATCTTCCCGAAAGTGCCGTCAATCTGGGCGGAACAAAAAATCTCAGTCTGGAAAAACTGCTGGGCGCAGATCCCGATTTCGTCATTGCCAGCACAAATACGCCCCAACATCTGGAATGGCAGAAAGCACTGGAAGATGCAGGAATAACCGTTGCATATTTTGACGTAACAGAATTTGCAGACTATCTGCGAATGCTCAAAATTTGCACGGATATAACCGGAAATGCGGACGCATATAAAACATACGGAACCGCACTGGAAAATCAAATCCATGAAACACTCACCAGAAATGCAGAAAAGGATCCACAAAATGTGCTTGTCATGCGCGCTTCCGCCGCAAGTATCCGCGCGAAAAACAGCGGCGGCACCGTGCTGGGCACCATGCTCAAGGATTTCGGATGTAGAAACATTGCCGACAGCGACAGCTCCCTTTTGGAAAATCTGAGCGTTGAAAGCATCGCTTTACAAAATCCCGATAAAATATTCTTCATTCAGTCCGGCGACGATCCCGAAGGCATGCAGAATAATATTGAAACCATGTTCCGGGAAAATCCCCTCTGGAACGAGCTGGATGCGGTAAAAAACGGCTGCATTTATTATATGGATAAGAATTTATACGGATTCAAACCCAATGCACGCTGGGCAGAGGCATATGAACAGCTGGAGGAAATTCTGTATGCCGGATAGCAGGAGAAAATTCAGATGTCTGCTATGGAGCAGCCTGATTCTTTGCATCATAATCTCTGTGCTCAGCCTGTGTCTTGGAATAGTCCATTTCAGTTTGAAAGAACTGATAGAAGCCTTATTTCAAAAAGGCGATAAAATCAATATCAATATACTGAAATACGCCAGAATCCCCCGCACAGCCGCCTGCCTTATGGCAGGCGCTGCGCTTTCCGTATCGGGCGCTGTTCTGCAAAATGTACTTGCCAACAAGCTGGCGTCTCCAAGCGTTATAGGCGTAAATGCAGGCGCGGGGTTGGGTGTCACCTTATGCTGTTCCCTTGGAATTCTGTCCGGCTGGGCAGTATCCGTATCTGCCTTTTTGGGCAGTCTGATTACCGTTTTGCTTATATCTGTATTTTCCGCCAAAACAGGAGCATCCAAAACAACTGTTATTTTAGGCGGCGTAGCACTGAACAGTATGCTGGGCGCCTTTTCCGAATCTATTACCGTGCTCAATCCGGACACAGTTGCACTAACCACAGAATTCCGTGTGGGCGGTTTTTCTGCCGTATCCGCAGAACGGCTGCTGCCCGCTTCCATACTTATTATTGCAGCGCTGCTCATCCTATTTACCCTATTCAATGAACTGGACATATTATCTCTTGGAGATGACAGCGCGCAAAGCATCGGACTCTCCACAAAAAAATATAGAATTCTCTTTCTGATCCTATCCGCTCTTCTCGCAGGCAGCGCAGTAAGCTTTGCGGGGCTGCTGGGATTTATCGGACTGATCGTTCCCCACTTTATAAGAAAAATCATTGGAAACGAAAGCAGATATCTCCTCCCCCTCAGCACCATCGTTGGCGCCGGATTTATAACCCTCTGCGATCTTGTCGCAAGGCTCATTTTTATGCCCTATGAGCTTCCCGTGGGAATTCTCATGGCAATCATTGGCGGTCCTGCTTTTGTATGGCTGCTTCTCCGCATGAAAGGAGGACATAAAAATGGTTGAATTAAAAAACGTATCAGCCGGATACGGCAAAAACATGATTTTACACAATATCTGTTTTGCAGCAGACGCAGGAACAATCACAACAATCATTGGAAATAACGGATGCGGAAAAAGCACGCTTCTGAAAACGATTGCAGGTATATTGCCTGCCACAAGCGGAGAAATACAAGTAAACGGAATTCCCATTCAGACGCTTACGGCAGCGCAGCGGGCTAAGCAAACCGCATATCTCCCCCAAGGAAAAAACACACCCGATATAACGGCAGGCCGCATGGTTCTTCACGGAAGATTTCCTTATCTTTCCTACCCGCGGAAATATAAAAAAGAAGACTTTGACATTGCAAAGTCCGCAATGGAGAAAATGGGCATTGCGGATTGCATGCACAAACCGATGCACAGTCTTTCCGGTGGCACCCGACAAAAAGTCTACATTGCTATGGCACTTGCGCAATCTACACCGGTAATCATCATGGATGAACCAACCTCTTATCTGGATATAGGGCAGCAGATAAAATTTTCTCAGATGGCAAGAGATCTTGCACAATGCGGAAAAACCGTCATATTGGTGCTGCATGATCTTCTGACCGCCCTGAAAATCTCAGATCAGATTTGTGTTATGGAAAATGGTAAAATACTGCTGCAGGATACGCCGCAGGCAATCCAAAACAGCAGTATTATCAAAGCCCTGTTTGGCGTCACAATAAAAACCGTGCAAACGTCCGAAGGAGTCCAATATTATTATCAAATGGAATGACAGCAATCCAAATAATTTTATTAACATTTCCTCTTGCCATAAAAGCAAATTTATGGTAGAATATTGCAAAAGGGAGTAGCTTGCGATGCAAATCGTTACAACGTGCGTCAATCCCGGTGTTTTTACACCCGCTGTTGTATGAAAAAGCGAGACTTTTATTACCAAGTGTAATGAAAGTCTCGCTTTTTGTGCGAAATGCAAGGAATGCGCTCCCGTTTTCATGTCAAAAATATAGAAAAGATATCACAAAGGAGCCAATATGGAAATTTTGTACGAAAACCTGCTGAAATTGGAATGGCAGCAAATCGTCATGTGGGCAATCGGCGGCATTTTAATTTATCTTGCCATCAAAAAGGATATGGAGCCAACACTCCTCCTGCCTATCGGATTCGGTGCGATTCTTGTAAACCTTCCCTTTTCCGGAGCAGTAACGCAAATTGTTGACGGCGCAGTAGAAGAAGGCGCGCTCAGCGTACTCTTTGACGCCGGAATCGCCAACGAGCTGTTTCCGCTGATCCTGTTTATCGGAATCGGTGCCATGATCGACTTCGGACCGCTGCTGGCAAATCCTAAGCTGATGATTTTCGGCGCAGCCGCACAGTTTGGCATCTTCTTCACATTATGCGTAGCATCCATGTTTTTTGACATCAACGATGCGGCTGCTATTGCAATCATCGGCGCCGCTGACGGTCCTACCTCCATTGTTGTTGCACAGAAGCTCATGTCAAAATATCTTGGTGCAATCATGGTAGCCGCATATTCTTACATGGCGCTGGTCCCCATTATCCAGCCGCCGATTATCAAGCTTCTCACAACAAAGAAAGAACGGCTGATCCGCATGCCTTACGAACAGAAAGAAGTATCCAAGCTGACACGGATCCTGTTCCCCATCATTATCACAGTCATTGCCGGACTGATCGCGCCGGCTTCCGTATCATTGATCGGATTTCTCATGTTTGGAAATCTGATCCGCGAATGTGGCGTGCTCAATTCTCTGTCGGAGACTGCGCAAAAAGTGCTTGCAAATCTGATCACAATTTTCCTCGGCATCACCATTGCTACAAAAATGCAGGCAGATCAATTTTTGAAGCCTGAAACCCTTTTGATTCTCGGTCTTGGCTTGGTTGCCTTCATCTTTGACACTGCCGGCGGCGTACTGTTCGCAAAATTTATCAACCTGTTTGCAAAGAAAAAAATCAATCCCATGATCGGCGCAGCAGGGATTTCCGCATTTCCCATGTCCGGACGGGTAGTGCACAAAATGGGGCAGGCAGAAGATCCGCAGAACTTTTTGCTGATGCATTCCATTGGTGTAAACGTATCCGGTCAGATCGCATCTGTAATCGCAGGCGGTTTGATTCTCAACTTCTTCAGTTGAAACCTGATTAACATATAAGGAAAGGAAGGTCAAAGCTATGAATTTTCATCCCGGAGCTTTTATTGACAGTCTGTATTATATGGGTGTCGGCATGCTCGGCATCATGCTGGTAATCGGTGTTATTATCGGTATTACCGTACTGCTGAATAAAATTACAAATAAAAAATCGGACAAGGAACAAACGCAAAATCACGAGTAAATAGTTTTATAAACAATCCCCCTGTCCGCATCGCTATGCTATACTAAAAGTCCCCCTTGTACAAAGGGGGACTTTTTTTGTTTGAGCTCCGCAAAACTCTATGTGAAAGAAACACACTGCAAGCGCTTCCCTACCTGAAGCCTCCCCCAGCAAAGGGAGGTGGCACGGCAAAAGCGCCACTCTCTTTTAGCCTCCCTTGTGCAAAGGGAGGTGGCTTGCCGAAGGCAAGTCGGAGGGATTGTTAAAACAATACAACAATACTGCCGACTTTATAATCCTGCAAAATGGAAGCATACAATCCCTCACCCGCTATCGCGGGAGCACCCTAGGATCCGCTACGCGGCTCCAGCACAAGGAAGCCTTTTTACTTAATTTACGCTGTGCAGGAACTCCCTTTACTGAAGGCGCCTTATTGCTCGAGAGGTTCCTTTGCCGGAGGAGCCTTTTTACTTTTTAGTATATATTCCACAACAGCCCTCTATGTGGACGCAAAGCGGATCCTTACATAGGGGGCTGTTTATTCGGGGATTCTGACATACCCCGGTTTTATTTGCGCTTTTTATCATTATGCGTTTTTTACAGTTTGACTCCTTTAAAGCCCGAATCCGCCGTCCACACCAATGCATTGACCTGTCACATACGATGCAGCGTCAGAAGCAAGAAATGCAATCACCTGCGCAACTTCATCCGGTCTGCCGATTCGGCATAGGGGAATCTCCTCCGTCAGCGTATTCATATCTGCATCGGAAAAACACGCGTTCATATCCGTAGCGATCACACCCGGTTCAACACAATTCACTGTGATTCCAGACGGCGCCAGTTCCTTTGCCAGCGCCATCGTAAGCCCACGCACCCCTGCTTTGGATGCGCTGTACGCAACCTCGCAGGAAGCGCCGCAGCGTCCCCAAACGGATCCCACATTGATGATTCGCCCGCTGTGATTTTTCACCATATATTCCGATGCACTCCGGCACAGATAAAAAACGGAAGCAAGATTGGTATCGCATATCTGTCTCCAATCTGCATCGCTGGTATCACATATCTGCGCGATACGGGAAATGCCCGCATTGCACAACAGTATATCCAGCCCTCCTAAATTCTGCACTGCTTGATCCACCGCGCTGCATGCAGCCCCCGGATCAGAAACATCTGCTGAAATACATACTGCACCTGTCTGCCGGCACACCTCTGCGGCAGCATCGTGCCCGGTATTATATAAAAATACAACCTGATCGCCAATAGATGCGAATACTTCCACTACTGACGCGCCAATTCCTCGACTGCCGCCTGATATCAGAACTTTTCTTGCCATTTTACACAGTCAGAGGCGTTTTTGCAGCATTCGCCTTTTTCTCCTGTTCGGATACAGCACACTTTCCAGTTTCTTCTGCTTCTCCCTGTGACATTAAACCCGCATTTTCCGCTGCACAGGAAAGCATCAGCTTGATCCGGTTTTCCTGATTGATCTTTGTTGCTCCCGGATCGTAGTCAATTGCCACAATGTTTACATCCGGATGCCGTTCTTTAATGGGCTTCATCATTCCCTTGCCAACAATGTGATTCGGCAAGCATCCGAACGGCTGGGCGCAGACTATATTTTTTACACCGGAATCAATCAGCTCCAGCATTTCAGCGGGCAGCAGCCATCCTTCACCCATTTTGGTGCCCATTCCGATGTATCCGGATACCAGCTTTATTGTGTGTTCAATTGGCGTAGGTGCGGAAAATCTGCTATTTTCCCGGATTGCCCCAATCAGATCGTTCTGCATTTTGCGCATGATCTGATATACAACCTTACTGCCTGCGGCCTTCAGCTTTCCGATGCCATATAGCTTTGTATCCACAATGCCATTATAAATACAGTACATACAAAAATCAATCAAACCGGGCATAGATACCTCTGCTCCCTGGGACACAAGAAAATCCTCCAGATGATTATTGCCAAGAGGAGAAAATTTCACAAAGATTTCGCCTACGATTCCAACCTTGATTTTCTTTTCCTGCCGCAGCCGAAGTCCTGCAAAATCCCGCACGATAGCAGCATAGTTTTTCTTTACATCGCCATAACTGACTTTTTTATCAAACAATTCATCTGCTAAAAATTTCGTCCACTTGTCGCACAGTCGATCGCTTGCACCCGGTTTCTCCTCATAGGGACGGCATTGGTTGCGCAGTGTCATAAGCAAATCCCCGTAAAGCACCGCATATATCATACCGCGAACCAGCGGCAGCGTCAGCTTAAAGCCCGGATTATCCTCCAAGCCGGATATATTCAAAGATATAACCGGAATATATCCGTAGCCCGCTTTTTCCAGCGCCTTGCGCAGCAGGGCAATATAGTTGGACGCGCGACATCCGCCGCCCGTCTGCGTCAGCATCAGCGCGACCTTATGGCTGTCATACTTCCCGGACTGGATTGCATCCAAAAACTGTCCGATTACCAGAAGCGCAGGATAACACGTATCGTTATGTACATATTTCAAACCGTAATCCTTCACGCTCTGCCCGCAGTTTTCCAAAAGCTCTGTTTTATAGCCATGACGGGTAAGAATCTGCGCAATCATTTTAAAATGCATTGGCAGCATGGTAGGAATGAGGATTGTATAATCCTTCTTCATTTCCTCTGTAAACTGCACCTTTGGTTTGATCATGCAAGTACCTCGTCTCTCATCTCATTTTTCGCATTCTTACGATCTTCCATTGCGCCGATCAGACTGCGCAATCGGATTTTCACCGCACCCAGATTGGTAATTTCATCAATTTTCAGCTGTGTATACAGCTTTCCACTGGACTCAAGCATACTCCGGATCTCATCCGTTGTAATCGCATCCACGCCGCATCCAAATGAAACCAATTGCACCAACTGACAGTCATCGTGCAACGCTGCATATTTTGCCGCCCTGTACAAACGCGCGTGGTACGTCCACTGGTTGAGCACCTCAACATCCGGCGTTTCGCACAAATCAGATATGCTGTCCTCGCTGACTACAACAAAGCCCAGGGTTCCTGCCAAACGGTCGATTCCATGACCAACCTCCGCATCCGCATGATAAGGACGACCTGCCAAAATCATAATCGGACGGTTTTCACTCCGTGCAAAGGACAACGCACGCCGTCCTTCTCTGCGAATGTCTGCCATCCACGCGTCATACGCGTCCAACCCTGCCATAACAGCCTTTCCCACTTCTCCCTTGGAGAGATCCGGAAAGAACTGCTTCAGATACCGATACAGCCCCTTTGTCAGTTCCTTTTCGCTGTTAATGTTCAAATACGGGTACAAGAATTTCACGTTTGCAAGCGCATCCGTATTTGCTGCAAGCAATTCCGAATAATACGCCACCACCGGACAGTTATAATGATTGTCCCCGGACTTTTCATCCATGTTGTATGTCAGGCACGGATAGAAAATAGCGTCCACACCCTGATCCAGCAGCAGTTGAATATGCCCGTGCATCAGCTTCGCCGGATAGCAGGCAGTATCGGAAGGAATGCTGAAATGTCCCTTTTCATAGATTTCCCTGCTGGATTGTCCCGTCAGAATGACCCGGAATCCCAAAGTACGGAATATCGTATGCCACAGGGGCGCAAGCTCATACATACCAAGCGCCAGCGGCAGTCCCACCGTTCCGCGTCTGCCTTCGCCCGCTTCCTTTGCAAGTGCCGCCAGCTTTTCCCGTTTATACTGATGCAGATTAGGCAGCGCCGCAGTTTCCCGCTGCGATGCACCTGCCCCTTTTTCACACTGATTGCCGGAAACAAATTTTGCTCCGGTGCTAAAGGTATTGATTGTTAGATTACAGCGGTTTTCGCATTTACCACACCGCGCGCTTACAGCTTTATGGGTAAACTGCATAAGCGCATCCCGATCAAGCAAAGTCGATGTTTTACTTTCCTGACCGGCGGCATACAGCGCTGCGCCGTACGCACCCATCAGTCCTGCAATCACCGGTCTGGTAACGTTTCTTCCCAATTCCATTTCAAAACTGCGGAGCACTGCGTCATTATAAAAGGTTCCGCCCTGCACCACAATATTTTTCCCCAGTTCATCCGCGCTTCCGGCACGGATTACCTTGTAAATTGCATTTTTCACCACACTCACAGACAGTCCGGCAGAAATATCCTCCACGCCGATCCCGTCCTTCTGCGCCTGCTTTACTGAGGAATTCATAAATACCGTACACCGGCTGCCAAGATCCACCGGCGCCTTTGCAGACAGTCCCAGCTTTGCAAATTCCGAGGCGGAATATCCCATAGATTTTGCAAAGGTTTCCAGAAAGGATCCGCAGCCGGAGGAGCATGCCTCGTTGAGCATAATGCTGTCTATGGAATTGTTTTTTATTTTAAAGCATTTGATATCCTGCCCGCCGATATCCAGAATAAAATCTACCTTCGGATCAAAATGCCGCGCGGCAGTATAATGGGCAATGGTTTCTACAATGCCTTTGTCCACACCGAATGCATGGCAGATCAATTCTTCTCCGTAACCGGTGACAGCGCTTTGCCGAATGCGGATGCGTGTTCCGCATATATCATATATTTTCAAAAGCTGCTGCCGTACAATTTCCACAGGATTGCCCTTGTTGGAATCATAATATGTATACAGCAGTCTACCTTCTGCGTCAATCAGAGCAAGCTTTGTTGTTGTGCTGCCGCAGTCGATGCCAAGATAAGCGTCACCACTGTAGGATGCCGGATCCGTCACAGGTACATCCGCAGCGCTGTGTCGGCTGACAAATGCCTCGTATTCTTCCTTTGTAGCAAACAATGGTTTTCCGTGCTCCGATTCTGTTTTCTGTGCAGCCGCATTTTCAATACGTTCCATAAGCACATCTATCTGCACAGACTCGCCGGCAGTACCTGCGTACAGCGCCGCACCCAGCGCCACGGCAAACCGTCCGTATTCCGGAAACAGAGCCATGCCCTCCGACAGTCCCAATGTTTCCGTAAACCGGCGGCGCAGTCCCTTACAGTAATACAACGGTCCGCCGAGAAACATGACCCGTCCGTCAATTTTCCGACCCTGGGCAAGTCCGGCAATCGTCTGGTTCACCACAGCCTGATATATGCTGGCGGCAATATCTTCTTTACGTGCACCCTGATTCAGCAGCGGCTGTATATCCGTTTTCGCAAACACACCGCATCGGGATGCAATAGAATAAATTCGCTCGCTTTTCAGGGATAATTCGTCCAGTTCGTCCGGGGTTACATCCAAAAGCGTGGCCATCTGATCGATAAACGCACCTGTACCGCCTGCACAACTGCCGTTCATCCGTTCGTCCGTGCCGCCCTTGAAGAAGATCACCTTCGCATCCTCTCCCCCAAGCTCAATCACACAGGAAGTGTCCGGCTCCAAAGTTTTGATTACTTCACCGGTTGCAAACACCTCCTGTACAAACGGAAGGTCTGCTGCCTGCGCCATACCCAGCCCCGCAGAACCGGAAACCGCCACGCGCACCCGATCCATCTGCACATGCTGCTGTGCATCCCGCAAAAGCTCCAGTGTTTTCTGCCGCACCTGGGACAAGTGCCGTTCATATTTTTCATATACCACATCTCCTCCCGCGATTGCAACAACCTTTGCGGTAGTAGATCCGATATCAATCCCTATGCACATGTCTTTCCCGAATTTATCCAAATACTTCAGCATCCACATTTCCTCGCTTGCTTATTTACACATTTTATATATACAATCCGCCAAACGCATGCTCAGTCGCCGACATTATACCAGAACGGAGGCTTCTCCTGCTTCGGTGCCTGTGTTTCATATGCGGTATCTGTCGTTTCCGACGCATAGGGATTATACCCGCGCCCGCTGTTCCCAAATCCGCAAAACAGCCCGTTTGCACACATATTAACACAGGAGCACAGCAAACACATACCAATGACCGGATTGACCCGGCAAAACGGCATACCATAGCTCTGCGCTTGGGAGCGGTAAATATGTCCGCCCGCTTTGATTGTCTGCATCGCCTGCCGGTAAACAGCATTTCCCGGCTCCATACGGACAGCCTGTTCAATATGGCTGACCGCTGTTACTACATTTCCCAGCTCCTGATTGGCAATAGCGCTTAGATAATACCAGCGTGCACTGCGCTCCCGCACATTGGATAATACATTAACCGCCTCCTGATAAAGACCGGACTGTATATACCGCTGGGC
>CASTST010000048.1 GCA_949451655.1 uncultured Eubacteriales bacterium
AATCGTTTTCACCTGGACGTCGGGCGAGAGAGCATTGGAGAACACCGGTGCTGCTGACACAACAGATCCAAGCGCAGATACAACCGGAAACATTCCTTCCAATACTACTGCGGAAGAATAATTTGATTTAAACTAAAAACCACCCTTATGTTGGGTGGTTTTTTACTTTTGTGAAAAATTCCTTTTTATATTGGCATAAAACCCGTCCGCATCTCATACTATGGTACAAAGAGTTTTGAGCGGAGGAAATATATGACAAGCACAAATATATATCAGGATATTGCAACCAGAACCGGCGGAGACATTTATATCGGCGTTGTAGGTCCGGTGCGCTGCGGAAAATCCACATTTATTAAGCGTTTTATGGAAACATCGGTTGTTCCCAATATTACAGGGGATTATGACCGGAAACGTACCATGGATGAACTGCCGCAGAGTGCAGGCGGTAAAACCGTTATGACAACAGAACCGAAGTTTGTTCCGGATGAGGCGGTGCCGGTTTCCTTTGGAGACGGGGCTACCATGCGGGTAAAGATGATCGACTGTGTGGGTTATCTTGTGCCGGACGCGCTTGGCACTACGGAAAATGGAGAAGTGCGGATGGTGAAAACCCCGTGGTCCCAGGAGCCGGTTCCCTTTGAAGAAGCTGCTGAAACCGGAACGCGCAAGGTTATTTGCGATCATTCAACTGTGGGAATGCTGGTTACCTGCGATGGCAGTTTTGGTGATATTCCCCGGGAAAACTATGTAGAAGCGGAAGAACGGATTGCACATGAACTGAAGGAACTTGGCAAGCCTTTTGCGATTATACTGAATTCTTCCCGTCCGGAATCCCAGCAGGCGGAAGCCCTTGCGATGGAACTGGAGAAAAAATATAATGCTCCGGTGGCGTTGATCAACTGTCTGGAATTGGACGCAGAGGATGTGGGGCATATTCTGGAAATGCTTTTGTATGAATTCCCCATTCAGGAAATCGCTTTGCAGCTTCCCGGTTGGGTGTCTGCTTTGCCTAAAGAACACAAGCTTACAGAAGTCATTATCAACATTCTATCGGATATTGTGGGCGATATTAAAAATCTGAATGATGTATCTGCATTTGCCGGAAAGCTGGAAGAACAGCTATCCCAGGAAATTGAAGCTCGATATGAGTCCGGCGGGGTAACTGCCGGGATCGCTTCTACCGACTTAGGAACCGGTGTTGCGACAGTAGCACTGCAATTTCCCCAATCTATGTATTATAATATTATCTGCGATTTGACAGGAATTTGCGTGAGAAATGAAAAAGAATTGATTTCTGTCATGCTGTCCTTATCTGATGCAAAACGAGAATTGGATAAATATGCTCAGGCAATCGAACAAATGGAAACCGATGGATACGGCATTGTGCTTCCTGGCGTGGAAGGATTGAAGCTGGAAGAACCTGAAATCATACGTCAATCCGGCGCTTATGGAGTGAAGCTGAAAGCGTCAGCGCCCAGTATTCATATGATAAAAGCAACCATAGAGACAGAAATCAATCCGATTGTAGGAACGGAAGAACAGTCAGAAGAGTTGATTCAGCGGTTGATGTCTGATTTTGAGGAAGAACCGCAAAAAGTGTGGGAATCCAATATTTTCGGCAAAAGTCTCTATCAATTGGTGAATGATGGACTGCATACAAAACTGGCACATTTGTCGGAAGAATCCCGGGATAAGCTGTCCGATACGTTATCCAGAATTGTCAACGAGGGCAGCGGCGGTTTGATTTGTATTATATTGTAAGGACCGTAATATAAGCCTCTCCAGGAAGGATGCATAGCAACTTCTATGGCAGCAAGGCAACAAACATAAGAAGCTCCCTTTACATAAGGGAGCTTTTTCCGTTTCTTAAAAAACGGCATTATGATTCAATTACGTTTCGTTTTAGCCGCTCACCTAAACGACTTAGTATTTCATTTGTTATGGTTCCGTCGGCTTCTGCAAGATCGTAAGCAGTCCTTTCACATTGCCCGGACTTTCCAATAATGGTGGCAATATCACCGCTTCTCACTTCCGGTATGTTGGTGATATCTGCAATCATTTGATCCATGCAAATGCGGCCGATAATGGGCGCTTCCTTTCCGCATATTAAAACACTGCCCCTCCCGCAGGATAAGAATCGCGGAATACCGTCTGCATATCCGATGGACAGAACAGCAATTTTTCGGTCACTGTCCGCAGTAAATGACAGACCATAGCCCACCGCTTCCCCTGCATGTAAATCCTTTGTAAGCGCAATGCGGGCTTTTACAGATAAAACAGGTTGAAGCTGGATCGGACAGCTTGACAAATCCGCACGGTTGCTTAAAACTCCATACAGAGCAATCCCGATGCGTGCATAGTTTCCCCCGAACTGAGGATAATGAAGCAGCCCGTAGCTTGCCAAAATATGAACCTTTCCGCAAAAGCCGTGTTTTTTCAAATCAGCAACTGCATGATAAAATGCCGATGCCTGCGATTTCGTAAAATTTGCATCGGCTTCTGTTTTGGTTTCATCTGCGCATAAGTGGGTGTAAGCGCCGTTTATAATGAGATTTTTACACTGCATTATGCTGTATAGTGCATCTGCATTGTCGGACTGTTCCCCCAATCGGTGCATGCCGGTGTCGATTTTTAGGTGGACCTTTATTTTTTTGCCGTAGGAATGGAGAAGCTGTGCATAGGAAAGGTCAATGACCGTTTGTGTAAGGTTGTATTTTCGCAGCTCGGGAAACCGTTTGGGGTGGGTATATCCTAAAATGAGAATATCTCCTTTGATTTTATTTTTGCGGAGTTCTATTCCTTCTGCTGCGGTAGCAACGCAAAAGGATCTGATGCCGACCTGATTCAATTCTTTTGCGATCCATACTGCGCCGTGACCGTAGGCGTTTGCTTTCACTGCCGGCATCAGTGCACAGTCCGGCGGCAGTAAGCTTTGGAGCGCAGCGACATTTTGCCGGAGATGATGCATATTCAGTTCGATCCATGCACGATCCGTATGAAAAGGCGGCTTGCCTACATTTACAGAAGTTTTTTGAATAATCACTGCAATCGCGCAGGACAGCAGACTAACGGTGCTGTAATGCACGAGACTGTTATCTGTGAATATATATGTAAGATGTGTAAATTTTGCAGCCCCTCTCACCAGAATGATTATCAGCGGATGTATGATGTAAATCCATGTTGAAACGGTCCGCAGGGCTTTATTAGGGCGTGCTTTTGCAGATAAGATCAGTTGAAACAGGAAGAACATACAGGGAAGCAGGGCGATATACATGCTGTCGTGACGCTGCATATGGAAATGATGCAGCGTGATTCCTTCTAATATAAGGAATGCTGCGGAGATTATAGACCCTATTACATATACAGTTTTTTTGCGGGGCTTATTTATCTGGCTTATACCTGCTCCCATTACAAGAAAAACGGGAGTGTAGAAAATGCCGTTTCTCGTATAGGAAAAGAATTGAAACATCGCTTTATATGCTGTCTGCAGTGTGCCGCCGTCCGGGAGCAGACCAAAATAGCTGTCGCCCAACAAACCCAGAATATACAAAACCACCGTTGTACAAAGGACAGCAGAAAACGGCAGTTTGCGACCCATAAGAACCACCAGAAGTACACCAAGTATTGCAGCGGGAAGATACCACAAATGATAGAATGTGCCGTCAAACAGCAGCAGACGAAGCAGATCCGGAAGAGTCGTGCCGGAAAACTGTTTTGCATAGAGGTTTACAGGCAGATAAAGCAAGATTGCTATGATATACAAAAAGAAAGTTTTTTGCAGAAACTTTTTCAGTGGGGATGCGTTTTTTGTATGTTGAAAGAGATATTGAGGCAAAAGAAAATAACCGGTTACCATAAGGAAAAAGGGAACTGCAATTCTCGCCAGAATCCGCGTCAGAACAAAGTCTGCATTACCGTCGAGCGAGGATAGGGGCGATGTATGTATGGCGATTACCAGAAAAGCAGCAAATACCTTGAAGTAATCAAGCCTGCCTGAACTTTTATCCGTTTCCACGTTCTTTCCTCCATTGGGTGATAATAAATCCGTCTACGTTGTTTCCGGAAATGGTGTACGGCAGACTGTCGTCTATTTGAATTTGGGTATCGGATGTTTTACTTGCCTCCAGATAGGAAACGGAAATGCACATGTTGGGGTTTTTATGAAGGCAGTATTTTTTGCCATAGGGATACTGTCTTAGAAAAGCAATATATTCCTCCAAGGTCAGATCGCGTTCGGTTATAATGTCTGCATGAGGTATGCCGACATATCGGAAATGCCACGGTTCGTGCCCAATGCCGGTTACGGCTTCTTTGCTTTTGGGGTAACGTTGGATAAATCCGTAAGCAGCCGCATTTTGCCGGAAAACCTGGCAAATCCCTGTATATGGAAAATGTGGGCAAATAAAATCAATATCTTCCTGTTTCAATGCAAGATCTATGGCGAGTCCGGTTTCGTGCTCACTGTGCCCGGGAAGTGCCACAAATTGTTCCGTATATTTTTTACCATTCTCTTTGAGAGATGCTGCATAGATTTCTTTTTGTTCCTGCATACAGCGCCAACCACTCACCGCGGTAATTTGCTCCCAGCCGTGCAGCTTATCCATAAGACTTGAAAGAAGCTTAACAGCAGAAGAATTCATGAAAACGGCAGGGCTTGTTTTGCTGACAGGAGAGAGGGTATCTTTTTGGATGCTTCCCTGAAAAGGATATTTTGCATTCACTAAAATGAGGTTCCCGGAATGAATCAGGCTGTGTTGTAAGGTGATTGTTTTCATTTTTTTACCGCCTGATCTATCACAAAAGAAATAATTTCTTCAAAGGACATGCCAATCGCTTTCAGCATATTGGGGAACCGACTGTGGGCAGTAAAGCCTGGAATGGTATTAACCTCGTTAAATACGATTTTTCCGCAGTCGGATACAAACATGTCCACTCTTGCAAAGCCGTTGCAATCTAATATTTTGTAGATTGCTTGCGCAGTTTTCCGGATGCGTGCGGCTGTATCAGCGCTGATTCTTGCCGGAACATGGATGGAGGAGGTTTTCAGCGTGTATTTTTCGGTAAAGTTAAAAAAATTGTCTGCAAGTTCGATTTCGTCTATTTCGCCGACAGTTAAAATGTCGCTTCCTAAAATGGCGCAGCCAACTTCAAAGCCGGAGATATTTTCCTCAATGATAATTTGATCGTCAAACGTAAAAGCGAATTCCATAGCGGCGGAAAGATCCAGACGTTGGAATACCTTTGTTATACCAAAGGAGGAGCCAGCTTTTATCGGTTTTACAAACAACGGATAACCAATTTCGTCAGCTTTTGAAAGCGCTGTGTCCATATCTGTATTTTTACGGACAACATAGGAGCGCGGTACAGAGATGCCTGCCTGTCCGACAAGCTTATGCGCTCTGTCTTTATCCATACATAAGGCGGAAGACAGAACACCGCAGCCTATTACGGGAATGCCGGCAAGGGCAAATATTCCCTGTACGGTGCCGTCTTCTCCATTTCGTCCATGCAGAACAGGGAATGCTGCATCTATGGGTATTTTTTCCACTTTGTTGTCTGTGTATTTAAGTAATGCGTGGGCGGAACGATCAGGCGATATTGCAACGGGGGTACATGCATCGCAGGTATGCCATGTGTCAGAGGGGATTTTATCTATATCTCCGTTATAGCAGTACCAGTCGCCCTGTTTGGTAATCCCAATCAAAACAGGGGTATATTTTGTCTGATCCATATGGCGGATTACAGCATGCGCGGATTGCAGGGAGATATCATATTCCGGGGAGCATCCGCCAAAGATTACGGCGATTTTCAATTTGTCTTTCATTATTCTGATTCCTTTCTGTTTACGACTTCAATATCTGCGGGCAGGTCGTATCCGATTTCACACCGGTTTCTGTACAGCAGTTTGGAAGAAATGCATTTTCCATCGGGCAGGGAAGTAATATTTTGCAGGATATCCACTTCTTCAAATATTTTGCCGCCTTGCCGGCAGTACACCGGTTTTCCGTTGGTGATCCCGATTGCTTCTGTCTGCGGCGTATCTGTGCGTATTGTGCCGCATATGTTATTTTCATCAAAAGAGATAACGATTTGAAATGTAGCGTCCGTATTGTTTGTGACCTTTAAATCCAGCCAGCCGTCATAAACGGTTGCGTCTACTCCCATGGGTGCATCGCTTGGCGGCTCTGGAAATTCCTTCATTTTATGACCGTGCCGCTCTGTAATTGTTAGAGGTGTGTGCAGAAACAGCCAAAACAGAAGATTGCTCAACTGACATAAGCCGCCTCCCGGAACAACCTGAAGTTTTCCGTCTGATACGCCCAGCCCGTCTTTATAGGGCGTGTGCTTATCAGCATATCTTACGGTTTTCCAAAAAGAAAAGGTTTCGCCTGGCAGAATTACAAGCTTGTTTATAGCTTTTGACGCCAGTTTCAGATTGAATACTTTGTTTTCCTGATATACCGTGTCAAACCCTGTTTGGGTATTTATCATAGGACAGGCAGTTTCAAACAATGGATAGGGTAATACTGTCTCAGACTGCTTTTCGGCATAACGATTGCGGTCTATGCGTAGCCCCAGATAAAAACAGAGTAAACGCTGCTTCTTACGAAGCGGCAAAAGCCAGGGAAATATTTCTGTAATTCGTTTCCTTTGCATGTTATAACTACACCTTTCTTTGAAAATTTGTGTGGCAGTTTTATGCATTGCTCCCCAATACATAAAAGCAGACTGTTTACATGGTATATAAATCATACCACAGGCAAACAGTCTGCTTTTAAATATAAAATTGTTTAATTCTTAAGAAAATCCTAATTTACCTTTCAAACCCACTGAAATTTCTGCATTTTCAAAGCATTACGCCTGTCTAACGCTCAAACCTTATGTATCTGCCCTTGTTTTTGCCCTTATGAGCCGAAACAAACAAAACTATTCATCCAAATGTCAGACTTTTTTCAGCGAGTAATAGTCCCTCGGCGTTTGAGAGCGAAATACATCCATTGCACAAATTGTTAGTTTGTGCAATGGGGACATCGCCGTTACGCCTGCTTATGTTGTGGAGAAAATGATATATTGTATTTTATGCGCTGTATCTGTTATATCTTTCGAACTGGTCTGATTTCTTTCCAAAATTGTGCCGGATCATGGTAAGCGTAGGCGATCCTGCCAACAGAAGTGTCAATGCAGTATCCGGTATCTGTAAAATCGAAAGATGCAATCGCACTGTCGATCTTCTGCTCCACGCTCCAGTTTTCTTGCTCATAGTCAAACGGTCCATGTTCAAAAACGATATATTCCGCTTCCGGAATGTCGATCATAAGCATATTATCCGGAATTTCGCCTTTATAATCTAAAGGCAGGCGTACTCCGTAACACTCTGCGCGCGGAATGCCATAACAGAAAGGTTTTCCTTTGGGGTCATGGATATATGACATAATCTGACCGCTGCCGCCGTTAGACTCGTCTCCTCCGACATCATCCAGCTTTCCCTTGATGCTGTCCAACAAACCGCAGATCGTCTCACAGTCCTGCCCCGGAATATTTTTTTGCTTTTCCCAAAAATCCCAATACCCATTACTGTTGTAATTTTTGATGTGCAAAAACTTATGAGCAGGAATCGTTACAAAATAAATTTTAATGCCGTCCATTGATTTTACCATGCCAATCTCTCCCATTCCTAAAAAATATCGGTCAAAAGGAAATATTTTTGTGCGAAGAACGACCGGAATAGGCTTTTTGCGGTATTGACTCGGGGGAATACCATACGTTTCTGTGAAAGCGCGCGTGAAAGCTTCGTGTGATGAAAAACCGTAATTTAAAGCGATCTCCAATAATCCTTTTTTGGTGTCTCTCACCTCCCTGAGTGCAAAAGCTAATCTTCTATGCCGCAAATAATCTCTCAATGTGAGACCAGATATTTCTTTAAATTTCCTCGTAGTATAATACTCCGAATAACCCAATTTGCGAGAAAGAAGACGTAGGGTTATAGCCTCATCTTCGCAACGCCTAATACATTCATCGATTGTATCGACGATTATTTGTATGTTCTTATTCCACTCGTACATTCTCCGCTCATCTCCTTTTAACTGCATTTGTATTATAACAGAATCTATAAAGCATTGCTTGATTAAACTTGCGAAAATCAATGTTTTTCCCTTATTTTTGTCCTTATCAGGAGCAAAGCTAAAGGTGACTTCTGGTGAAATCATATAAAGCAATAAGGCGGACACATTGCGATAAACCCTTTGTTTTCAAGCGTTATGGAGAATTTAATTAATGCACTATGTGGTACGATAACCACTTATAAAAGTGTGATTTTCAAATCCTAACTTGGCGAATTCGTGGTAGGTAAAGTAACCGTAAATGTAATCGTGTCGTTTTCGCTAAAAGCAGTGATCGTTCCGCCGTGCAAAGTAACAATTTCTTTTGCTATGGCAAGCCCCAGCCCGGTTCCGCCTGTGTTGGATGTACGCGCCTCGTCTAACCGGTAAAATCTTTCAAAAAGGGAGGACAGCTTATCCTCGGAAATGGTCTTTCCTTTATTTGTAAAGGAAATCGTTATTGTCCCGTCGCTTTCTTCAGCGGAAATAACAATTTTTGTATTGGGATAGCTATATGCCGCAGCATTTTTTAAAATATTATTCAATACGCGTGCCAACTTATCCGGATCGCCCCAAACAGTTATGTCCTCGTCTGCATCCAATATAACAATATTTCCGTTTGCGGATAATGTGGGAGAGAGTTCATCGGAAAGCTGCACCAGCATATAGTAAAGGTCGATTGGTTCCTTGCTGATATGAATTTGCTGCAAATTATATCGGGTTATTTCGAAAAATTCATTGATCATTTTTTCCAGGCGATACGCTTTGTCAAGTGTAATTTTCATATACCTGGCTTTTTGCTGTGCAGGCATGTCCGGCGCCTCTGACATCAGATTCAGATATCCGATTACAGATGTCAGAGGTGTGCGTATGTCATGGGCTAAATACATTACTAAATCGTTTTTGCGCTGCTCAGCCAGTTGCGCTTCTACTGTGCGCTGTTTAAGCTCCGCTTTAACAGCATTCAATGTGCGTTCCGTTGCCGCCATTTCTGACGGCAGCCGGATCTGTACATCATCCGACAGCAGCGCATGGATTCCTTGATTCACCATGTCAAAATAATTTGTAAACCAATTCAACACCACACGCAGTAAAACGAAGAAAATGGTTATGACAGCCACGATCCAAATGATATAGTAGTTATTCCGGAATAACTGCTGATATAAATTTCGGGCACTCTCATAATCTATCTTGCAAAGTCGCTGAAATATAGAAACGAGCCATTCGCCGCCGCGCCTGTACCAGACAAATTTATATAAAAAGAAGATAATAACAGAAGCGATGACAGCAATGGTGATAAAACGCAATAGCAATTTTAATCTAAGCTGTGCATAATCGGTGCTGCGATGCTCTTTATGTTTCAATTTTATATCCCACTCCCCATATTGTTTTGATATATTTGGGATTTTCCACTGTGTCATTCATTTTTTGCCGCAGGTGCCGGATATGAATGGTAATTGTGTTGTTGCTTTTACTGTAATATTCATTCTGCCAAATCTGATAAAATAATTCTTCTGCACTGACTACGTTGCCTTTGTTCTCCAAAAGAATGCGCAAAATGGAAAATTCAGTGGGCGTTAAAATAAGCGGTCGCTCATTCAGGAGACATTCATGGGTTTTGATATTCATGATAAGTCCTGAATGGGTCAATATGTGATTTGTATCCGTTTGTACATGTGCAGGATTATATTTTTTGTATCGGCGCAGCTGCGCTTTTACCCGCGCTACCAGTTCGAGAGGGCGGAACGGCTTTGTAATGTAATCGTCTGCGCCAAGTGTAAGTCCTGTAATTTTGTCGGTTTCTTCATCTTTTGCAGTCAGCATAATTATAGGATATGTGCAGCGCTCTCGAATTCGCTGGCAGATTGTAAAGCCGCTGATATTCGGTAGCATGATGTCTAAAATGGCAAGGTCAAGCGCAGTGGTATTGATACAATCAAGGGCGTCCTGTGCATTATAGAATTTGTATACAGTATAATTTTCGTTTTGCAGATATACTTCAATTAAATCGGCGATTTCAATTTCATCGTCCACAACCAGTATTTTATTTGTCATATAGAATCATTCCTTATGTTTAGTATACTTCTAAAGTATATAAAATTAAAGTTCATAAATTATTATTTTTAACCTAAAAAAATATTAAGATTTACTAAAGGTAAGAATATTATAAAAGGGCGGCGGAATAAAATCAACATCCCTTATTCAGCATCACACAATATATTGCATTTTACAGAGCATTGTGATATAATGTAAAACTATTTTGTTGAAGGAGGAATATGTACGATGGATTTTCATGTAGAGGAATGGACGAAAGCGTATATAAAAGCAGTAACTGCGGCTTTTGGAAAGCGGATCTGGTTTATTGGGCTTCAAGGCAGTCAGGGAAGAGGAGAGGCAACAGCAGCCAGTGATATTGATATGGTATTTATTTTGGATGCGGTTGCTTATGAAGATTTAGAAAATTATAATCGGGTGCTGGATACGCTGCCGCATAGAGAAAAAGTGTGCGGTTTTATTTCCGGTAAAAAGGAAATTCTGGCGTGGGATAAAGCGGATCTTTTTCAGTTCTGCAATGATACCACCCCGTTATACGGTTCCTTGGATAGTCTTGAGCAAACAATTCAACGGGAAGATGTAGAACGCGCAGTTAAAACAGGCGCATGCAATATATATCATGGCTGCATACATAATGTTTTACATGAGAAATCCAATGATATATTAAAAGCGCTTTACAAATCAGCTTCTTTCACACTTCGGGCAATTGTGTACCTGAAAACCGGAATATTTGAAAAAACGAAAAATGATCTACTGAATGTACTGTGCCCACAAGATTCTATAATACTCAAGCAGAGTGGTTTGCTTGCGCAGACAGACGTTATTTCACAAACACTTTTTGCGCAGTCGTCTGATATACTGATTCGGTGGGCGTCGAAATGGATCCAAAATAAACAAATGTAGAAAAAGGATCAAACGATCCTTTTTCTACATTTGTTTTCGTATTCTTTCCAATGCACCTTTTTCCAGCCTGGAGACCTGTGCTTGGGATATGCCGATTTCCGAAGCGATTTCAATTTGTGTTTTGCCTTTATAGAATCGCATATTGATAATAGCGCGTTCCCGTTCATTCAAGGTTTTCAATGCTTCTTTCAGAGCAATATCTTCCAACCAGGATTCATCGGTATTGTTTGTGTCGCTAAGCTGATCCATAACATAAATTGAATCCCCGCCGTCACTGTATACAGGGTCATATAAAGACATCGGTTCGACAATTGCCTCGATTGCAGCTGCTACGTCTTCCGGTTCTTCTCCAAGCGCCGCAGCGATTTGTGCAATTGTCGGTTCGTTGCAATCGTTGCGCTGCAGTTGTTCTCTTGTTTGTAAGGCACGGTATGCCAAATCTCGAACGGAACGGCTGACCCGGATGGTGTTGTTGTCCCGCAGATATCTTCGGACTTCGCCGATAATCATAGGAACGGCATACGTGGAAAACTTTACACAAAGCTCCGTGTTAAAGTTGTCAATTGCCTTAATGAGTCCAATGCAGCCAACCTGAAATAAATCGTCTAAATTTTCTCTGCGATTGGTAAAGCGCTGTATGATACTGAGAACCAACCGCAGATTTCCGTCTATGAGCTTTTTCCGGGCACTCTCGTCTCCACTTTTGCTGCGAACCAGCAGTTCATGCTTTTCGCTGTCTGTTAATGTTTTCAGTTTTGCGGTGTTCACTCCGCAAATTTCCACTTTATTATAATACATTGGTTTTCCTTTATATTTTTATATATAAAGTATTGCCAGAGAAAAGTGGCTTATGCAGCGGAAGAATTTCCTCTTATTTCCTGCTTATTTTAAAATTTCCGGCATTTCTTCCAGCATGTTTTCAATATAAATTCCGTATCCTTCAGAGGAATCGCTGACAAGTACATGAGTGACTGCACCTACCAGTAAGCCATCCTGGATAATAGGACTGCCGCTCATTCCTTGCACAATTCCTCCTGTTTTTTCTATGAGCTTTGGATCTGTTATCTTTATAGTGAAGTTTTTTGTTTGTGAATCACTATTTTTGGGGATGGAAATTTGTGCTGTATATTCCTGAATCGTATTGTCATCCAGTGTGCAGCGAATAATCGCTTCACCGTCGTGGATTTTATCTTTTTTTCCGATTTCTATAAGTGTGCCGGAATCCCGCAAATCGGTAATGTCAGAAAACACTCCAAAAACACCGCATTCTGTGTTGCAGGTTACTGTGCCGGTTTTGCCGGAGGAAAAGAATCCGTGCAGTTCTCCCGGGGAACCGGGGGTGCCCCGATTGATTCCTGAAATGGAAATATCCGTTACAATTCCACGTTCGATTTTAAGAAGATTGCCTTCACTGTCACAAATTCCATGTCCCAGTCCGCCAAATCCGCCGGTTTCAGAAATAATATATGTTATCGTTCCTATTCCGGCTGTACTGTCTTTCATCCAGATGCCGATGCGGTATTTGTTTGTGCTTTGTGATAATACAGGAGTTACAGAAACTTCAAATTCTTTTTCGCCTCTGCGGCAGGTGAGGGACACCGGTTTTCCGCCGCTTTCTTCAACAGCGTCTGCAACGTCTTCCGCTTTGCTGATTGTTTTTCCATTCACTTTAAGAATAATGTCATTTTCTTGAATGCCTGCATCGCTTGCGGGGTGCTTATCTCCATCTGCGCTGTCGACTTCACTGAGTCCACTAACGATTAAAGTGCCGGTATAAAATTTCACGCCGAAAGGCATACCGCCCAAATATACTTGTGTATTTTCATCAGCACCATACGCGGTGGAACAAAGAGGAGTAAGAAGAAGCACCACCGCAAGAAATACTGTGAAAATTTTGTTTTTGTTCAAATTTTTCATCTATATATCCGCCTTTTTGTTTTGACTGTTTTGCTGTTCATATTTAATGTGCACCATCGACGCTTCAATATGAAATGCAAAATTAACGGTTCCTGCAAATCTTACCCATTTTTTATTGACAAAATTTTATAAAACGTGCTATAATAAAATGTACTGTGCTTAGATAGGCACAGGTTTCACAGCGTAGTATATTTTGCTGCAAAACGGAAAGGAAAAATAAACATGCTGACTGCTGTAGTTGGAATTAACTGGGGCGACGAGGGAAAAGGACGAATTGTAGATCTTTTAAGTGAGGATCAGGATATCGTTGTACGGTATCAGGGCGGAAACAATGCCGGTCATACTGTTATCAACGAAAAAGGCGAATTTATTTTGAATTTGCTCCCGTCCGGTATTTTGCGCGAAAATGTTGTATGCGTGATGGGAAACGGAATGGCAATTGATTTAAAACATCTGCATAATGAGATTCAGCGCCTGCGGGACAAGGGCATTCATGTAGGTCCCGATAATCTGAAAATCAGTGACAGGGCAGTTGTTACCATGCCGTATCATGTAGATCTGGACTGCTTTGAAGAAGAACGTCTGGGCAAAAACGGTTACGGCTCCACACGTCGGGGCATTGCACCGGTATACAGTGATAAATATGCCAAAAAAGCAGTGCGTACTGGAGATTTGCTCCATACTGCTTATTTGGAAAGCCACTTGCCGGATATTTTGGAATATAAAAATTTAATAATAGAAAAAGTGTATCAGAAGCAGGGAACATCTCTGGATGCTGCAATGGAATATCTGAAAACTTACGGTGAGGAATTCCGTGAATACATATGCGATACAGGCGCTTATCTTTGGGAAGCACAGCAGGCAGGCAAGCGGATTATGTTTGAAGCACAGCTTGGCGCTCTGCGGGATATTGATTACGGAATTTATCCGTTTACATCCTCTTCCAATACGATTGCCGCATATGCGCCGATCGGTGCTGGTGTTCCCGGTCTCAAACTGGATACCGTTGTGGGAATCATGAAGGCGTATTCCACTTGCGTGGGCGCCGGCCCTTTTACTGTAGAAATGGAAGGCGACGAGGCGGAAGAACTGCGTAAAGCAGGCGGAGAATATGGTGCTGCAACAGGCAGACCCCGCCGCGTAGGTGCATTTGACGTTGTTGCCTCCAAATATGGAATTATTGCGCAGGGAAGCGACAAACTGGCACTTACAAAGCTGGATGTTCTTTCTTACATGAAAAAAATTCCTGTTTGTGTTGCGTATTCTTATAATGGAGAAACAATCCACAATTTCCCGGTTGG
>CASTST010000049.1 GCA_949451655.1 uncultured Eubacteriales bacterium
TATATTCCGGAAACAACGAAAATTATTATTGCCCAGCGTACCGCGTCTGTGGAAGATGCGGACCGTATCATTCTAATGGAGGACGGCAGGATCGGTGCTGTCGGTACCCATAAGGAACTTTTGGAGGGCAGCGCCGTTTATCGGGAAATTTATGAATCTCAAAATAAGGCAGGTGATACGGATGAAAAATAAAGGCAGCAAAAAAGGAACGCTTTTCAGACTTCTAAAAATGCTGTTTTCCTTTTATCCGGTGCTCCTTCCTGTTGTGTGCGTGTTGATTGTAATCAGCGCGGCGGTCATGTCCATCCCGGATGTTTTTATGCAGAAAATTATCGCGCTGGTGGAAACAAGCTGGCGCAGCGGAGACTGGAGCAGTGTCGGCAGTGAGATTCTATATCTTGTGAGTATTTTAGGCGCATTATATGTGGTATCCTTGCTGGCAGGGTTTGCATTTAACCAGATCATGGCGGTTGTGACCCAAGGATCCCTGAAAAAGATGCGGGAAGCTATGTTTAACCGGATGCAGCGCCTGCCAATTCGTTATTTTGATACCCACAACCATGGGGATATCATGAGTTATTATACCAATGATATTGATACCTTGCGGCAGATGATTTCACAGAGCTTCCCGCAAATTCTCGTATCAGGAATTTCTCTTACCGTTCTTTTGTTTATTATGTTTTATTACTGCCTGTGGCTTGCAGTTGTGGTTTTGCTTGGGATTGGCGTTATGCTTTTTATCACCCGGAAAATCGGCGGAAATTCGGCAAAATATTTTATTCGGCAGCAGGCGGCAATGGGGCACGAAGAAGGCTACATTGAAGAAATGATGAATGGGCAGAAGGTGGTCAAGGTATTCTGTCATGAGGAGGCTGCAAAGGCGGATTTCGACCGCTTGAATGATCAACTGTATCAGGATTCAAAAAGCGCAAACAGCTTTGCCAATATGCTGATGCCTATTTTAAATAATGTGGGCAATGTGCTTTATGTCATTGTTGCGCTTGCCGGTGGAATCTTTCTTATGACTGGAATTCCCAATGTGAGCATTTCCGGAATGGCGTTGAGCATCAGCGTGGCAGTACCGTTTTTGAATATTACAAAGAAGTTTGCCGGAAACATCAATCAGGTTTCTATGCAAATCAATGCTGTTGTAATGGGACTTGCCGGCGCACAACGTATATTTGCACTGCTGGATGAGGCAGAAGAAGAGGACGAAGGGTATGTTTCCCTTGTCAGTGCAGAAGAGCAGAACGGTGTGCTGACGGAAAGCAGCAAACGGACAGGTATGTGGGCGTGGAAGCATCCCCATGGGGACGGAACCACCACTTATACAAAGCTGCAGGGAGATATACGTCTGACAGATGTAGATTTTGCCTATGAAGAAGGAAAAACAGTGCTGCATGACATATCTTTGTATGCACAGCCGGGACAGAAGGTCGCTTTTGTGGGATCCACAGGAGCAGGAAAAACAACAATAACCAATCTGTTGAATCGGTTTTATGATATTGCAGACGGTAAAATCAAATATGACGGAATCAATATCAATAAAATCCGGAAAAGCGATTTGCGCCGCTCTCTTGGAATTGTATTGCAGGATACCAATCTTTTTACCGGCACCATTATGGATAATATCCGTTACGGCAATCTGGAAGCGGATGATGCGGCGTGTGTCGAAGCGGCAAAGATTGCAGGCGCGCACGATTTTATTATGCATATGCCGGAAGGATATCAAACCATGCTGTCCGGCAATGGCGGCAACTTGTCACAGGGACAGCGGCAGCTTTTAGCAATCAGCCGTGCTGCTGTAGCGGATCCGCTGGTGATGATTATGGATGAAGCAACTTCGTCCATTGATACACGCACAGAAGCAATTATCCAGCGCGGAATGGATGCGCTTATGAAGGGAAGAACAGTGTTTGTGATTGCACACCGTCTCTCTACAGTGAAAAATGCGGATGTGATTATGGTGCTGGAGCATGGTCGAATCATTGAGCGGGGGAGTCACGAAAAACTGATCGCAGAAAAAGGGAAGTATTATCAGTTATATACAGGCGCATTTGAATTGGAATAATAAAACATACAAAAAATCAAAGCCGGAAAGCTATAGCTTTCCGGCTTTGTGTTTGAACAAGCAAAGGATAAAAAATTTCATTAGTAGAGGAAACTTCAGTGCAGCACTTAATTAAAGAATCTTCACATAGAGGAAATTCCCGTGTGGCACTTAACTAAGAAAGGCTCCCCCCAGCTGGAGCCGCGTAGCGGATCCTAGGGTGCTCCCGCGAAGCGGGTGAGGGATTGTCATACTATCGTTTAGCAGGATTAACAAACCGATGGTAAGGCAGACAATCCCTCCGCCGCACCTGCGGTGCGCCACCTCCCTTTGCTGGGGGAGGCGTGTGGAGTTAGGCGAGCCTGCGGTGCGTTGCCACATTTGCACAAGGGAGGCTTAAAGCGTGGTGGAGCCCATGACATGCCACTGCGCCCTATGGAACCACGAAGTGTCTCCTTGCATGGGAGCCTTTTTTCAGTTAAGTGCTATGCAGAGTTTCCTTAGCTGGGGGAGTCTTGTTAAACAACAAGGTTCCGGGAGACCCGACCACAATCTTGGATTGCGTTGTCAGATTGGGCTCTTATTTTGCATCCAGCCAGTTCTCGCCGACAGAAATATCCGCCGACAGGGGAACAGTAGTTTTTACAGCATTTTCCATCTCCCTGCGCAGAATTTCAGATGCCTGCTTTGCGCATTCCGGGCGTGCTTCTACGATCAGTTCATCGTGAACCTGTAAAATAAGCCGCGCGTCTATTCCTGCTTCCTTTATTGCTCGGGCAACACCGATCATAGCAAGCTTTATGATATCAGCAGCACTGCCTTGAATCGGACTGTTCATGGCAACCCGCTTGCCAAATGCTTGCAGATTTTTATTTTTTGCAGCCAATTCCGGAATAGGACGACGGCGTCCCAGCATTGTGGTTGTATACCCGTCTGCCTGTGCTTTTTCCACGGTTTCTTTTAAATATGTGTCAACCTTTACATAGGTGGCAAGATAATTGTCTATATATTCTCTTGCCGTTTTGCGTGAAACATGCAAGTCCTCTGCAAGAGAGAAATCTCCGATTCCGTATACAATGCCAAAATTAACCGCTTTTGCCTGACTGCGCATTTCTTTGGTAACAAGCTCCGGATCAACATGAAATACTTGCGCTGCTGTAGTAGTGTGTACGTCTGTGCCATCCAGAAACGCCTGACACATGACAGGATCGCTGGATATTTCAGCAAGCAGCCGCAATTCGATTTGGGAATAGTCCGCATCTATCAATACATAGCCAGGATCTGCAATGAAATACCGGCGCAGTTCTTTCCCAAGCTCTCCCCGTACCGGAATGTTCTGCATGTTGGGATCCACAGAAGAAAGTCTGCCTGTTGCAGTTCCTGTCTGGTTGAATTTTGTGTGAATTCTGCCGCTTGGATCTGCCAATGCAATCAGATTTTCACCATATGTTCCGATAAGCTTTGTCACTTGACGGTAATCCAGAATGTCCGTAATAATGGGATGATACGGTCGCAGTTTGGATAATGTGTCCGCGTCTGTTGAATAACCGGTCTTTGTTTTTTTGCCTGCAGGCAGCTGCAACTCGTCAAATAGAATTTCCCCGAGCTGTTTGGGGGAATTGATGTTGAATTCCCGCCCTGCCTGCATGTAGATCCGCTGACATAATGTATCCTGCGTTTGTGTAAGCTGGGCAATGTATTCATGCAGTCCTTGTGTGTCCAGACGGAATCCCCATGCTTCCATTTGGGCAAGCACAGGGGACAGGGGAATTTCTACAGTGTGCAGAAGAGAAGTCATGCCTGCATCCTCCAGGGCAACAACCATAACATGGTATAATTGATGTATATACCATGCTCTTGTATACGATTCTTCTGAAGGTTGGCAGGAAAGATATCGTACTACCAGCTTTTCAACAGGGTAGGCGCTTTCGCCTGGGGACAAAAGATAGCCGGCAGTCATTGTATCAAAAAGGCAGCTTGGCTGGATACCCATCGGGACCAGCAGGGAGCACAAGGCTTTATAATCGTGGCAGATGCGTGGTTTTTCGAAAAATCCGGCACAGTCCTGCGTCAGTGGTGTTTGATACAAACCATCGTCTGACGCTGCATATAAAATTCCATCCTGTGTGAATATGGAAACAGCACCTGAAAGATTGCAGAGAAAAGCCGGATCTGCTTCTTTGGGTGCAGGAATCTCTTGCATAGCCATTTTTTCTTCATCGTTGCTGTCAAAAGAGAAACGTTTCGAAAGTGCGGTAAATTCCAGTTTTGTGAAAATGTCTGTCAGCGCCCCAGCATCGTAACCGTTCCAGACAAGGGCATCAAGTTCTGTTCCTATTGGAGCGGTACAGCAAATCTGTGCAAGCTTTTGGGAAAGATAAGCCATGTCTTTCCCAGCAATCAGTTTTTCCTTTGCGGATTTTCCTGCGCCGCCGAGGGCTTCATCATTGTATAAATTATCCAGCGATCCTGTTGACCCGATCAGCTTCAGTGCCGTTTTTTCGCCGATTCCTGCAACGCCGGGTATATTGTCGGAGGAATCTCCCATAAGCGCCTTAACGTCTACTAACTGATCCGGTCGGATTCCGTAATCTTCCTGAAAGCGGGCCTCGTCATATAAAATGTCTTCTTTTGTTTTTACTAAAATTACATTGCATGCAGGTGTGATAAGCTGCAGAGAATCCCGGTCTCCCGTAAGAACATATGCGTGAACGTCTTCCTGTGCATCTGCCTTTGCACACAGCGTTCCGATGATATCGTCCGCTTCATATCCTTCACAGGTGATTACGTGAAACCCCATAGCCTCTGCTGTTTTTTTTGCCCACGGAAGCTGCGCTGCCAATTCGTCCGGCATACCGTGGCGATTGGCTTTATATCCGTCGAACATTTTATGACGAAAGGTGGGACCGCGCAAATCAAATGCACAGGCGAGGCTATCCGGCTTGAGCGCGTCAAGATGCTTTTTTAAGATTGTAATAAATCCGTACACCGCATTGGTGGGAATCTGATCCTTTGTATATAAAGGGCGGATGCCGTAAAACGCCCGATTGAGTATACTGTTTCCATCTACGATAAGCAGTGTTTTCATATAAGCCTCGCTAATATTTGTGATTACTATATTGTACCTCAGAAGCGTTTGAATGTCAAGGAAATGAAATTTGGAATAAAATGGTTATATATATTATATTTAACAAAGTTATTATAATATATTGACAATAATAATATTGTATTATATAATATTTTTATCAAAAGATCACAGAAACTCTGTGTTCGGATAAAAAAGCCAAAATGGCAAAAGAAAGGAAGGGCAAGAGAATGAAAGGAAGAATTTATTGTAAGGTACTGTCCATGCTGATTGCAGTAATAGTACTGCTGTCCTCCTGCGCCTTTGCTCCGGAGGAAAATGGAAGTGTAGGCGATCAGAACGACAAAAGTGGGGTACGGGGTTCGGAAACTGCTACAAGTAGTACCGGAGAAGCAACAGAAGAAGAGACAACGGAGGAACTTACCGAAAGTGGAACGATCGGGTTCCGTCGGCGTGCAGATGGAATCATTGCAGGTTCCCCATGGGATTATGACATCATTTTCCACATAGATGATGTCACTGTAACCTCCACGGATTTGCTGGATAAGGAAAGTACGCTGGATGAGGATTTTTATAATAAGTATGTGAAAGTCGAGGCGGTGCCTAAACTGGATGAATATGGGGTGTCAGTATTATTTACTCCCGATGGTCCAGTAGAGGGGACAGTTGGTTTTCAGTATTGGCCTGGAAATATTATAGGTTATGGAGGGCATAGAACTTTGTTCACACCGTTCATAGATTTTGATATGAATGGACTCTCTGTGGAAGATGCGTATGAAAAGCAGTTGGAACTGCTGGGAGAACCGACCCCGGAAGTGTCTTTGAACAAGCATCAGAAGCGGTGGCGTCAAATGGCTGCGGAACAGATCGATTCTACTGAAGATTATTATGTGTTTGAAAATGGAGAATATCTTGTTATAAATTCCTGCAATGATATTGTTTATGATATTAGACTGATATACGATGACGGAATCGAATAAAAGAAAGGAAGGACCTGAAAATGAAACGCAGACAGCTTATCAAACGCAGTATCAGTATGCTTGTTTTGTGCGCAGTTTTAGCATCTGCAACCGTTTCCGTTAGTGCAGCGCCGGATTATACTACATCCATCAGTCCTTTCAAACGCTTAAACGGGATATGGTATTACTATATGCCCGGTAAATACTGGAATCATGCACCCAGTGCGGCGAACGATCGGTATAGTGTGCGGACGCAGAAATGTACACATCATGGATCTGTTTGCGGAACCTATACAGCGCTTACTACCGGCAGTTGCGGCTGTAACAGTTATATGAACGCTACACAATGTCACGGCTTTGCAAAGCATATTGCTGCATTGATTTTTGGCACTGCTCCCGATGTTGATACTAGTACTAAATATAAACATGTGACTCGAATAGGCGACTGGCTGATTTATTCAGAATTGGATGGCATGGAGCTATGGGTTGGGGACGTCATCCGCTCTGGAGATCATACAGCGGTTGTCTATCAGGTAAAAAACGGATACGTAACCGTGGTAGAGGCATTGGGCGGTCTCAACTGTGAGATTCGGTGGGGCGGCTTTAACGGAACATCGCAATCTACTCATTCCAGTGTAATCAGTCAGCTCAAGTATGTCTGCCGGTATGCGGGAGATTATATATATCTTGGAGATTTAAACAGCGATATGTATTTTGATGCAGTAGACATGTTTTTGATGAATAGATATCTCAGCAGTGGGAGCAGGGATGGAATAACAGCAAGAGGAATGGCAGCAGCAGATGTGGATCACAATGGATTTATACAGCAGACAGACGCAGATTTGATGCGGTCTGCACTGTCAGGCTCAATCTCCTTGACAAGCTTTGGCGGGGCAGAAGGAGAGACTATGGCATTGTCGGATATGCCGACTGAAGAGCCTCCCGTATCTGAGGACGATATTACCCGCGCCGTTTTTGAAGCGATGCAGACGTATCAGGGGGTGTATGAATAAGCATACAAAAAAGCCATCGGTGTAACCGATGGCTTTTTATTAACAAGTGTATAAAGAATTAGCCGAGTCTTGCTTCCAAAGCTGCCAGTTCTTCATGCAGCTCTGCGGGAACATGATCGCCAACCAGTTTGTAGAATTCTTTAATGTTTTCTACATCTTCTTTCCAAGAAGCTTTATCTACAGTGAGCAGATCGCGCATAACATTCAGATCAATGTCCAGACCTTCGATGTTGATGTCCTCAGCCTTCGGAACAAATCCGATAGGAGTTTCGACTGCATCAGCCACACCTGCGCAGCGATCCAGGATCCAAAGAAGCACACGCATATTGTCGCCGAATCCGGGCCAAATGAAATGTCCTTCGTCATCGGTTCTGAACCAGTTTACGTGGAAGATCTTCGGTGCGTTGGGGATTTTCTTGCCCATTTCAAGCCAATGCTTGAAGTAATCGCCCATGTTGTAACCTGCGAATGGACGCATTGCCATAGGATCGCGGCGAACTACGCCGACAGCGCCGGATGCAGCAGCAGTTGTTTCGGAAGCCATGATAGATCCAACAAAGGTACCGTGCTGCCAGTTGAAGGACTGGTATACCAGGGGAGCAGTTTTTGCACGTCTGCCACCGAATACGATTGCATCAATCGGCACACCGGTCATGCTGTTAAATTCGGAAGAAATGCAGGGGCAGTTTTCTGCCATAGCAGTAAAGCGGGAGTTGGGATGTGCGCCGCTGGTTCCCACTTTATCGTTTTTGTCATACTTGGTGTAATCCCATTTCTCACCACGCCAGTTGAGAGCGTTCTTCGGCGGATTTTCGTCCAGACCTTCCCACCAAACGGTGTTGTCATCCAGATTGTGGCAAACATTGGTGAAGATGGTATCCTTGCGGGTTGTAGCAAGTGCATTGTAGTTGGAATGTTCGTTGGTACCGGGAGCAACACCGAAGAAGCCGTTTTCCGGGTTGACAGCCCACAAACGACCGTCCTTGCCAACACGCAGCCAAGCGATATCGTCGCCTACGCACCATACTTTGTATCCCTTCTTGCGGAAGATTTCCGGCGGAATCAGCATAGCAAGGTTGGTTTTACCGCACGCGGAGGGGAATGCAGCGCTGATATAGTGGATTTCACCCTGGGGATTTTCAAGTCCCAGAATCAGCATATGCTCAGCCATCCAGCCTTCCTTGCGGCCAAGGTAAGAAGCAATACGCAGTGCAAAGCACTTTTTACCGAGGAGCACGTTTCCGCCGTAGCCGGAGTTTACAGACATGATGGTGTTGTCCTGAGGGAAGTGAACGATGTAGCGATTTTCTTCGTCCAGATCTGCTTTTGCATGAAGACCCTTGATATAATCGGGACTGTCACCCAGTGCCTCCAGAACATTGGTGCCTACTCTTGTCATAATGAGCATGTTCAGTACAACATAAATAGAGTCGGTCAGTTCGATTCCGTATTTTGCGAAATCACTACCTACAACGCCCATGGAGTAGGGAATGACATACATTGTTCTACCCTTCATGGCACCGGTATACAGCTTTTTCAGCTTTGCGTACATTTCAGTCGGATCCATCCAGTTGTTGATGTTGCCGGCTTCTTCTTTTGTAGGTGTGCAAATGAATGTGCGGCCTTCTACACGTGCCACGTCATTTACAGCAGTGCGGTGCAGATAGCATCCGGGAAGCTTTTCCTGATTCAGCTTGATAATTTCTCCGGTGGAGCAAGCCTCTGCGCGCAGTGCTTCTGCCTGTTCTTCTGTGCCGTCGATCCAGACGATTTTATCAGGCTGTGTCATAGCAGCCATTTCATCAATCCATGAAAGAACGTACTTATTGTTTGTCATTTCAGTCTCTCCTTTAGTAATTAGAAAAGTTATAAAAACCAATTTCCGCTAGTGTATATATTACCATTAAAAGCAACAAATTTCAATAGAAACAGACGGATTTAACAAAGTGTTCACAATTTGCAGGGTTTTTGTTGCTGTATTTCGATAATTCGGCGAAAAATACGGATTTGCACTTTCTTACATATTAAAAATGCATGATTGATTTTTGATTCCTGCAAAAAAGCTTGTATAATTAAATGGAAAATAAACTAAAACCTGCAATTGATTTTTTATAGACCATGTGCTATACTGAAATAAATATTATGCACTTTCTGTGAAGCTGGATTGGCAAAAAATTTTAAGAAAGGAGAAAGGAAGAAGTGTCTGAACTTAGCGAAAAGGAAAAACAGATTTTAGATTGTATAACAGAGTGTTATACGGAGAAGGGCTATTCGCCCAGCGTACGGGACATTCAGCGTCAGATTGGGATCCGCAGTACAGCCACGGTATATAGCTATATCGAAAAGCTGGTGGAAAAAGGATATCTGAAGAAAGACCCAAACAAAAGCAGGTCTTTGCGTCCGGATGTCGGCGCTCCTACATATCGGGTGCCGCTGCTGGGGAAAGTAACTGCAGGCGCTCCAATTTTGGCTGTGGAAAGTCATGAGGAGACTGTCAGCTTTTGTACAGACGGGCGCAGATTTGCGCCAGGTGAATTATTTGCTTTGCGGGTGTCCGGAAGAAGCATGATTGACGCAGGGATCATGGATGGAGATATAGTTGTGGTGCTGCGGACGCCGACTGCCTCAAACGGAGAAATTGTGGTGGCGCTTATAGACGATGAGGCAACAGTGAAAACTTTCTATAAAGAGAAAGGGCGGTTTCGTCTCCAGCCTGAAAATCGGGAATATGAACCGATTTATACAGATCATGTAAGAATATTGGGACGTGTTGTGGCAAGCCTGCGGTATTATCCATAAAAACAGCCGATCAGAAATGATCGGCTGTTTGTTTGATGGAGAATTTTAAGGTGTTTTGCGAAGTGCAAATGTATAAGACCCCCAGGCAAAAGGAAGCTGTCGCGTGGCGCAAGCAAAACGCTTCTCCAGCAAAGGAGTCGTCGCAAAGCCCACCAACTTTAAGCCTCCCTTGTGCAAAGGGAGGTGGCACGGTGTAACCGTGCCGGAGGGATTGTCCAAGTAATATTGCCGATTTGAAGATTTTACAAAATGATAGCAAAACAATCCCTCAGTCGCTGCACGACAGCTCCCTTTGCACAAGGGAGCCTGATAAAATCTTGGCTTTGTGACACCGCCCTTTGCCGGGGCGGCTTTAGGTTTTATAGTCGATTGTTTTAAATAGTTATGAAATGAAAGAAAAATCAATCAACTATTTTTTACCAAAGCTTCTGTATCTTTCGCAATCATAAGCTCTTCATTTGTAGGAATCAGATATACTTTCACTTTGGATGCCGGAGTAGAAAGCTCAACAATGTTGGGCTGACGGAACGCCTTTGCGTTACGTTCCATATCAATTTCCACACCCAGGTACTTCATTTCTCTGCAAACCCGCTCGCGGAGCTCTGGGTTGTTTTCGCCCATACCTGCGGTGAATACGATTGCATCTAATCCGTCCATAGCAGCAGCATATGCACCGATGTATTTCTTTACCTGATATGCCAACGTATTTGCCGTCAGAAGCGCACGCTCACTGCCTTCTAAAATAGCGGCTTCAATGTCCCGGCTATCGGAGGAAATACCGGACAGACCCAAAAATCCGCATTCCTTATTCATGAAATCGCTCATCTCATCCGGCGTTTTTCCGGTTTTGTTCATTACATAAGTAACAATAGCAGGGTCGATATCGCCGCAGCGAGTTCCCATCATCAGTCCGGCCAGAGGAGTCATGCCCATGGATGTGTCGATACATTTGCCGTCTTTTACAGCGGAAATAGATGAACCGTTTCCGATATGGCATACCACAATTTTGGTGTTTTCGGTTCTGCCCAGAATTTTGCACATTTCACCTGCTACAAAACGGTGTGAAGTTCCATGTGCACCGAACCGGCGAATGTTATATTCCTGGCACATCTCATAGGGAAGCGCATATGTGTAAGCATAATCCGGCATTGTCTGATGGAATGCAGTATCAAATACCAGTACCTGGGGTACGCCGGGCATTGCTTTCATGCAGCCCTCAATGCCCATAATATGAGCAGGGGTATGCAGGGGAGCCAACTCGATGCAGTCCCGCAGCTTTTCCAGTGTTTCTTCGTTTGCAATTACAGATTCAGCAAAATAAGTACCGCCATGGACAATCCGGTGACCGACTGCTTCAATCTCGCTCATGTCGGAGATGCAGCCGTGATTTTTGTCTGTCAGGCACTGAATAACGATTTCAGTTGCGACCGCATGATCAGGCATGCTGATTTCTTCCTTGTATTTCTCTCCGGACGGGAGCTTGTGATCAATAACTCCGTCAATTCCGATGCGCTCGCAGATTCCTTTTGCAAGAACTTCATTGCTGGATGTGTCGAACAGCTGATATTTCAAAGAAGAGCTGCCCGCGTTTACGACCAATACTTTCATAGATGTAAAGCCTTTCCTTGATTTATTGTTTTGCGTCTGCTTAAATTTGACAATACCGCTTCTATCCTGTAAAATAGCCGGTGTACAGACAAATATATACAACATATTATTATACACCAACTTTTTACAGATACAATACTTTTTTGAGGATATTTTATCATATGAACAAAATTTCTGCCGTAATTTGTGAATTGAATCCCCAACATGCGGGACATGCGTACCTTTTTGAAAAAGCAAAGGAAGATTCCTCATGCTTGATTGCCATAATGAGCGGCAACTTTGTCCAGCGCGGCGAATGTGCAATTTTTAATAAATACAAACGAGCTGCGTCTGCGGTACATGCAGGGGCGGATCTGGTTGTGGAACTGCCGTTTCCGTGGAGCAGCAGCTCTGCAGCTTATTTTGCGCAGGCAGGGGTATATCTTGCAAAACAGTTGGGATGCTCACATTTATATTTTGGAAGCGAGACAGGGAATAGGAATGCCTTGCAGTTAGCAGCAAGAGTTTTAGACAGCATTGATTTTCAGGCACGGTTTCGCGACGTAGGACAGGCGGGTGTGCGCCGGGAACAGCTGCTGGCTGAATTGTGCCCGCAGCTTCCCGCTGCGCTTTTAAACAGTGCAAACGACATTTTGGGCGCGGAATATTGCCGCTTTTTGGATCACCTGATTCCTGTTCCCATTCGACGGATTGACTGCACAGGCGCTTCTGCTTTGCGGGCTTCTATGATGGAGAAGATCCGTCAAACTGGGGAAAACCCGGAAGGTGCGGTGCTTTTTAACCGGCTTGCATCGCTTCTGTTTCAGTACCTCCGCTGTGCAGACAGACCGCCGGAAGGGTTTGTGGAAGGCAGCGGCGGCGTAATACGCAGACTTTATAATACAGCGCAGGAAACAGTCAGCGGCGCGGATTTGTTTCAGCGGGCTGCAACCAAACAGTATACCAATGCCCGGCTGCGCAGGGCGGCTTTATTTGCCTGCATCGGTACGACTGTTGATATGCTTCGTGAGATGCCCGCCTTTACCAGAGTTCTTGCTGCGAACGAGACCGGAAGGGCTTTTCTGGCATCCATTCGCAGAAAAGCGTGCGGTGTGAAAATCATTACAAATCATCGGGATCGCAGTCGTTTATCTGAAAAGGAGTTGGCACAATTTATGCATGCGCAGCGGGCGGACTCTATTTATACGTTATGTATGGAGCCTGTCCGCCCTGCCGGTTGGTTTGCCTCTATGAATCCAATAATGCTGTAAAAGAAAATATAGTCAAATGTGACAAATTTTATTGACAAATAGCGGAATTCTCTTTATAATATCAATAGAAATAGTTATTCGCAAGTGATGGATGTTCGTTCTTTTATATAATAAATTTGTTAAATGGTTCTTTCTATATGTTAAAAATATAACATTTGTATATTGCGTATTAGGATGTGAAGCATGTATATTGGAATTGATTTGGGAACTACCGGCTGCAAGGTAGTGCTGTTTTCACCGTCGGGTGAAATTTTGCAGGAATATAACAAAGAATATGAACTGATTTTCAGAGATACATATGTGGAGCAGGATGCAAACCTTTGGTGGAACCTCGTTCAGGACGGTATCCGTCAGGTAGTGTCTGCTGCGGATAATAACAAGATTGTGGCTATATCTGTGAGTACGCAGGGAATTTCATTTGTTCCTGTGGACAGCACGGGCGTGCCGCTTTGCAATGCTATCAGTTGGTTGGATATGCGCGCGCAGGATATGGCGGACTTTTTAAAAAACACTTTCGGAAAAGATCTTATTTATAAAAAAACCGGCATAGAATGTGAGGCGGACTATTCGCTTCCAAAGCTTATGTGGCTTGTGAAAAACGAACCGGAGATGTATGCCCGCGCGGATAAAATCCTCTTCCCGCTGGATTTTTTGAATCAGAAATTGTGTGGCAGGGCAGTGTGTGACTATACTATAGCCGGCGGCACGATGCTGTATAATATCCGTGAAAAACGCTGGGATAAAGAATTATTAGAATTTTCGAGAATTGACGCGGAAAAGCTTCCGGATGTTGCATGTATGGGAACCCCAATCGGCACGCTGCTGCCGGAGGTGGCGGACTATTGCGGAATTCAGCCTGGATGCGAGGTTGTTCTAGGCGGGCAGGATCAGAAGCTTGCCGCAATCGGCGCCGGTATTCGCCCCGGTGTGTGCACGGTATCCTTCGGCACAGCGACAGCGATTTCAAAGCTGTCTGATGATTGTGTCTCTGATGCTACGCTGTTTCCCTTTGAAGAAGATACATATATATCGGAAATTCCCCTTTCCACAACTGGTGCAGCCTTGCGCTGGCTTGTGAAAACTATGTGTCCGGAAAAATCCTACCGGGAAATAGATCAGCTGGCGCAGCTGAGGCTGTCTACAACTTTATCAGATATTATTTATGCACTGTTTGAAGGGGTGTCGCGGGATATTCGCGATGCTGTAACCCACCTTGGCGGTGCAAAGGAACTGTTGATTTTCGGCGGGGGAGCGAAAAGCGATATTTGGTGTGAGATTCTATCACGAATCTGTGAGACGCCGATTTCTATATTGGATACGCCGGAGACTGCTGCTTTGGGCGCCGCTGTACTTGCTTCGGGGAAAAAGATTCCTGCAGCAAAAATAAAAAAGCAAATTCACTGTGCAGGTTAAGCGCAGAATAATTTGAATATAATTTTATTTTAAGGAGATACAACACATGTTTAA
>CASTST010000050.1 GCA_949451655.1 uncultured Eubacteriales bacterium
GGCTTTCACCGTATGAGTCTGACATTCAGGAGGAAAAGCTGCAATTTGGCTGGACCGGCGATTATCTGGCCTATATCAGTAACCTTTATGGTTATGACGTGCGTACTGATGTTTATGCAGAGCCGGAGGTGGATTTTTCTATTTTGATCCCGGCGCGCAATTCTGCAAGGACACTGCGATATACATTAGAAACCTGTTTGAACCAACACTACACAGGCCGTTATGAGATTGTCGTAAATGATAATTCCGCAGAAGGAAACAGGGAAATTTATGACCTGTGCCAAACATTAAATGACCCTAAAATCCGGTATGTAAAAACGCCGTATAACATGGTCTTGGCTAAGAGTTTTGAATTTGGCTATTTGCACACACGGGGAGAATTTGTTTTCTCGATTGGCTCGGATGACGGGGTTTTTCCATGGGCGCTGGATACCTTGAAACGTGTCCTTGAACAGTTCCCATATGAGGAAATTATACAATGGGACAGAGGCTTTTATGCATGGCCGGGATTTAACGGCGGCCAGGAGCATATGTTTCAGATTCCGAGACAGTACGATAAAGGCAAGTTAAATATTTATTACGAAAAGACGAGTGCAATATTTGATCAAATTAAAGAAGACCAGCAGGCTATTTATGTAATGCCACTGCTGTATATCAATTCCGGTTTCCGGCGGAAATACTTAAAAACATTGTTGGAAAAGACAGGGAAATTATTGGATGGACCAAATCAAGACACACAGACTGGCATTATTAACTGCTGCATCAATAAACAAATTTTGCAAATTATTTATCCGCTTACGATTGCCGGGATGAGTTCCAATTCCATTGGTTATTTGGAAAACCGGATCACGCGAAAAGCTGGACAGGAGCAAAACCACGAGTTGTTTCAGTGGGCGAACAAGGGCGTTTGGGTAGGCGGTACACGGGACCGGCTTATGCCCAAAATTGGGGCAGATGCTTGTGGCGTGTTTTTTGTAATGTCATACGCCGTGATGGAAGGATTGCTTGATGAAGAAGAGGCGGATAGAATTTTTAACTGGGATAAGGCTGTTTTACGTAGCTTTGAGTCCGTCTTTCCATTTAGAGAAGACTATGAAGCATGTGTTTTCCTGCTGAATCACGTAGCAAAAAAATTAGGGGACAAGCAGGCGAAATGGTTTGAAAATATGCGCGTACAGATGTTAAGGCCGCGTTGCTTGGATGAACAGCAGATAGAGCAGCATGTTGCCAAAAAAAGCTATCAAGAGGGGCTGATTGTTGGCGGCGGAGAAGTATTAGATGCATCAAAATATGGCGTATGTAATATTGCAGAGGCTGTGGAACTGTTTGCAAAAAGAACAGGATTATAGAAGGGGTTGCTTTCATGGAAGATATTTTCAAAGGCAAAAGCATTTTGATTACCGGCGGTACAGGCTCATTCGGAAACTATTTTACAGAATACTTATTACAAAATCATAGCCCGAAACGGATCATTATTTTTTCGCGGGATGAATACAAACAGTTTCTTATGAAAAATAAGTTTAGCGGCCATTCAGACGTATTGCGCTTTTTTATAGGTGATGTGCGGGATCAGGGACGGCTGATGCGCGCTTTTTCCGGTGTAGATTATGTTGTTCATGCAGCGGCGATGAAGCAAGTTCCGGCGTGTGAATATAATCCGTTAGAGGCGATTAAAACCAACATTAACGGCGCTACAAATGTAATTGATGCGGCTATCGAGCGCGGTGTGGAAAGAGTGGTTGCGCTTTCTACGGATAAGGCTGTGAATCCGATTAACCTGTATGGCGGGACAAAGTTAGTTTCTGATAAGCTGTTTGTAGCGGCAAATTCATATGTAGCATTGGGAAAAACACGGTTTTCTGTAGTACGTTATGGGAATGTAGCAGGCAGCCGGGGGTCTGTAATTCCATTTTTCGCGGAGCAGCTGCGTCGGGGGGTAAAATGTTTGCCGGTGACGGACAAACGGATGACCCGTTTTTGGATCGATCTGAAAACCGGTGTTGAGCTGGTAGTCCATGCATTAGAAACCGCAAACGGCGGAGAGGTATTTATTTCTAAAATTCCATCTTTCAAGCTGTCGGATTTAGCGGAAGCAATGAATCCGGGCTGTCCTTATGAAGAGGTTGGCATCCGGGAAGGGGAAAAACTGCATGAGATTATGATTACAGCGGAAGATGCACGCCGTACTTATGAATATGATCGTTATTATGTTATTTATCCCGAGTTAGCATGGTTTCAAAAGTATGGACAGATTATCCCAGGCGGAAAGCTGACCGGTGATGGGTTTGAGTATAACTCTGGAACGAATACGGAGTGGCTGAGTGTAGAGAATCTGCGTGATCGGATTTCTCACATGGAATATATTCATTGACTGTGATTAAGATAGGAGAATACAAAATGGATACGTTGAGCGAATTTCAGCAGTCAATGCCGCATGGCTTTGATTCGATTGCAATAGACATTGTTGGCTTCTGTAATGCGAAATGTAAATATTGTCCCGCTGGAAACGATTTGACAAACAAGGGCAAGTTTATTGATCCTGCATTATTTGAACAAATTTTGCAAAAGTTGATTGAGTACCGGTTTTATAGCCATTCTACCAATTTTCGTATTTATTGCATTGGTGAGCCATGTTTGCATCCGCAGATCAATACAATATTAAGATTGCTGTCAAAGTATAATGTAAGAACAACAATTAGCACAAATGCCAGTATTGTTCCAGCGTTTGAAAGGGATGCATTGGAAAGCGTTGACCGTTTTCTGATTTCCGTACCTGGCTTTTCACAGAGTTCTTATGACAAAATTCATGGGTTTGATTTTGAGATTATCAAGAAAAACATTATAAAGCTGAGAAAAAGCGTAGAAGAGCTCAGCGATGGACGGATTAAGTTTGACTTGAGTTATCATATTTATCAATTCAATGAAGCGGAAATGGTTCCGGCAAAAGCGTTCTGTAATACTTATGACATTCGATTTGCTCCCAATTATGCCGTCATGCTGGATAAAGATCAATGCTTAGATTATGTTACAGGAGATATGTCATTTGAAGAACTGAAGGATATTTCAAAAGAGATTTTCCTGGGGGTTCTTGACCAGCAAATTAAGGATGCACCACGCAATTATTGTGATTTTCAAAGCCGCTTTTTGTCAGTTAATGCAGATGGCGATATTCGGATTTGTTCTGGATTTCACAGGAGAAAAGATCCCGATATTGTAATAGGAAATCTAATAACTGACCATATAGATGAAATCATTTGGAGGAAATATCACCATCCCAGATGCGAAAAATGTATTCAAGCGGGGCTTACGCTTTCAAGAGGATATGAATGCAAGGTATATCCAGACGGCTATTATGACATCATGAAAGAAAATGATTTTATTCTTGAATATTTGAAGGATGAAAAATTGCAGGAAAAATTAAGGCTGTTAAAACTTGTAAGACAGTATGAACAGGAAGATTATAAGGCAGATTTGAAACAGGCAATTTTTAATCATGTACGGGAATATTCATTACAGCCAGATATTGAAAAAATTGCAGTAAGTTATACGAGATTTGGATTGAAAACCTACCAAAAAATTATAGAAAAGTGAATCGCTTGGTGACAAAATGAAATATGGAGTTCTTGTTGTAACATCGCTTACCGCACAACCAGACAGAAACATGGCAAATATAGGTGATGCAATTCAAACGGAAGCAATTTTATATCTTTATGAGCAAATGGGGATTCAGAGAAAGGACGTATTAAAGATTGATATCAATCAGGTAAATCAGTATGAAGGCGAATATATGATTTTACCGATCAATATCAATCTTTCTTTGAATTGGATTGTTAATATTTTTCCGTTGCCGTCTCATATTATCCCGGTTTTTCTGGGGCTTAGTTATTTTTCAGCAGAGGATTTTCCGCAAGGTTTAGCAGATTATTTTCGCTGCTATGCGCCCATTGGATGCCGCGATGAATTTACGCTGAATTTAATGAGGCGAAATCATATACCGGCATATTTGTTTGGATGCGTTACCGCAGTATTGCCTCGAAGATGGAGCTGTTTATCAAAGAAAAAGGTATTATTTGTAGATGTGCCGGATTCATTTGAAAAGCATTATAGTAATATGAACATATTACAAGGAGATATAGAAAATGTCAGCCATATTTTAAGAGGCCCAGAAACTTCTGATTATGAATATTTAGAACAGACAGCGAGAACGCTGCTGGAACGGTATTGCCAGGAGGCCTCTGTTGTCGTCACTTCCAGATTGCATTGCATGTCGCCCTGTATGGCAATGGGGGTACCGGTCATACCCGTGACAGACAATATCTCACCCAGAATGAGTTGGATTGATCGCTTTTTAGAAATTTATACGCCTGAAACCTTCTGCGAAATAAACTGGCAGGGGCAAGAGGTTTTCTATGAAGAGCATAAGCGCCGTATGGTCAACATTGCGATTGAAAGGATTCAGAGTGCTTGTGCAAAGTATACTCCAATTATGGATTGGAGTTATTTCCTTGAATCCAGGAAAAAAAGTGACTATGGAAATTATTACAGGGCGGTCTTAAAAAAGTTACCACAAAGCCGGAAGGATCATTTGGAATACATTATTTGGGGAAGCGGCCAAATCGGGATCAATGTATATCAAAAGATTTCCGAAATTTATCCTGACAGCAGGCTTATTGCGGTAGTAGATAGTTATTGTGAAGGGACGTTCTTTGGCGTTCCAATTCAAAAACCTGACGTCTTAAAAAAAAAAGCAAGCGGGGGGGGGGGGGTATATTTTTATAGCGACTACGTCCGGCGAGGAATATGCTCGAACATATCTGGACTCTATTGGACGGGCTGAGGTTAGGGATTATTTATCTATGGCAACTATAACGGGGTGAATAAAATGAAACAACCAAAACCGGCGATTTTCGGTGGAGTGCCCGTCCGTGGCACTAAGTTGTCGTATGGTAGGCAATATATTGATTCTGAGGATATTGCGGCGGTTGCAGATACATTAAACAGTGATTTTCTGACCTGCGGGCCCAAGGTTGAGGCGTTTGAAGCCGAACTGTGCCAGCTGACAGGCGCAGGATATGCGGCAGCGGTTTCAAACGGGACAGCTGCCCTGCACGTGGCGTGTCTGGCAGCCGGGATCGGTCCCGGGGATGAAGTTATAACAACGCCGATTACCTTTGCGGCAACGGCGAATGCGGTCCTGTACTGTGGCGGAACGCCTGTTTTTGCAGACATTGACCCTGAAACCTATGAGATTGACCCATTGTCTATTGAAAGCAAAATCACGCACAAAACCAAAGCCGTAATAGCCGTAGACTTTACCGGACAGGCCTGCGATTATGATGCGATCCGTGCAGTTTGCCGGAAGCATGGGCTGCTTTTGATTGAGGATGCTGCCCATTCTATCGGGACACGTTACCGAGGGATTCCGGTAGGCAAAATTGCAGATTTGACGACTTTCAGCTTTCATCCGGTCAAAACAGTGACTGCGGGTGAAGGCGGGGCGGTATTGGCACAGGATGCCGCGCTTGCAGAGCGGGTAAAGCTGTTTGCGAGGCATGGCATCACGCGGGAAAAGGGGCTGCTGCGGGATCAGGGGAATTCCGGCTGGTATTATGAGCAGCAGCTGCTGGGGTATAACTATCGCTTGACCGACCTGCAATGTGCTTTAGCGGTCAGCCAATTAAAAAAGCTGGATCGGTTTGCCGCGCGGCGGCGCGAACTGGCGGAACAGTATGACCGGTTGTTAGGAGCGATTCCGGAGGTACGATTGCAAAAGGAGACGGACGGATCAGAAACGGTGCGTCATCTGTATATTCTGAGATTGGATTTCAGCGGGCTTTCCTGCACAAGAAAGGAAATATATGATGCTTTACAGGCGGAAAATATCGGTGTAAATGTCCATTATATCCCGGTTTATTATTTCCCTTATTATCAGCAGCTGGGATATCAGAAAGGGCTGTGCCCGCGTGCCGAGGAATACTACGAATCATGCCTGACGCTTCCGTTATTTTCTTCCATGACAGACCGGGACCAGCTGGACGTGGTACATGCAGCAGATAAGGTAATAGCCTATTATCGTAAATAAGATATTTCTGCATGTGAAAGGAACGTAATAATGAAAGTATCTGATTATATCGCCTCGTTTCTTGTAGAGAACGGGATACGTGATCTTTTCCTGATAGCTGGCGGAGGCATGATGCATTTGCTGGACAGTGCCGCGAGGAATCCGGCGCTGCATTTGGTATATAACCTGAATGAGCAGGCCAGCGCGATTTGTGCGGACAGTTATGCGCAGTACACCGGCAACCTGGGTGCGTGCATGGTAACGACAGGACCGGGGGCAACGAATGCGGTAACGGGCTGTGCAGGCGCATGGACGGACTCCGATCCCGTTCTTTTCATCAGCGGACAGTGCCGGACGGAGCAGATGGGCCAGCTCAAGGGGCTGCGGATTTACGGGGCGCAGGAAATTGCGATTGTGCCCTGTGTCCGGCCGATTACAAAATATGCCATGACGGTGCTGCGGCCGGAAGAGATCCGGTATCATTTGGAGAAGGCCGTTTACCTGGCCACGCATGGAAGGAAAGGGCCGGTTTGGGTCGATGTCCCGCTGGATGTGCAGGGGGCACAGGTTGACCCGGACAGCTGCCGATCCTTTGACCCACAGGCGGAAGGGCTTGCGGAGCGGCTGCCTATTGAATCCACGCAGATGGAAGCGCTGTATCATCTTTTGAACCAATCCAAACGGCCTGCCGTACTGGCTGGACATGGTGTAGTAGCAGCCGGGCGGCAGGACGGGCTCCGCCGTTTTGCGGAGGATTTTCAGATACCGGTGCTGGCGACCTGGCGTGCACGGGGGATATTTGGTGATGAGGAACCGTTGTTTTTTGGCAGTCCGGGGATACCGGCGGCGCGGTTTTCCAATTATATCCTGCAAAATGCGGACTTTCTGCTGATTATCGGCAGCCGTCTGAATCCTGCTGTCACTGCCTATGATGAGAGGAATTTTGCGCCAAACGCACAAAAGGTAATCGTAGACATTGAAGCCGCTGAAATCGAAAAACTGGATATGTGTTTTACGCTGCGGTTTACAGCGGATGCGGCTGATTTTATGGATGCCCTGCTGGAACAAAGGTATCAATATCAGCCTGTCCCACGTCATGAATGGCTGCATTATTGCCGCAGAATGAAGGAAAAATATCCTTTAAGACTTGAACGCCAGCCGTTGGATAATGAAGGGAAGACAGACGGTTTTGCATTCGCGGATCGGTTGTCGGATTACTCGAAGCCGACAGATATTTTTGTTGGTTCCTCGTCCGGCCGGACCTGCGGTATCTCACACATGGCATACCGGCTGAAAAAAGGTCAGCGTTTCATCACATCAATGGGGCTGGGATCAATGGGCTGGTGCCTGCCCAGTGCCATTTCGTGCTGCATTGCCAGCGGGAAGCAGCGCACCCTGCTGCTGGAGGGTGACGGCAGCCTCCAACACAATATACAGGAGCTGGCGTTGATTCGCAGCTTGAAACTGCCTGTTAAATTGTTTGTTTTTTCCAATCAGGGTTATGCATCTATTCATGCGATGCAGAGGGTCAATTTCCACTCGCACTTTGCCGGATGTGATGCTGCCAGCGGATTGGGGATGCCACCCTTGGAATCGGTCGCCCGGCTATACAGTTTACCATATACCCGCATTGAATCGAATGAGCAGATAGACCCTGTTTTGAAAGTAGTTATGGCAGATGAAGAGCCTTGCCTTTGTGAAGTTTGCGGGTCTGTTTATTTTGATGAGATTCCAAAGTCTATGACGATTGCGAATCCAGATGGGACCTTTACCTCGTCAAAGTTAGAAAATTTGTATCCTTTTGTTTCAGCGGAAGAGCAGCAGGATAATATGCCGGATTGGGACAAGCAATGAAGAAAATTTTGATTACTGGCGGCAGCGGATTTATAGGGCGAAACCTGACAGAGGCGCTTTCTGGAAAATATAAAATTTTCGCACCTGCACATAGTCAGTTGGAGCTTTTGGATTATAAGGCGCTGGAGCAATACGTTTTAACGCATCAAATTGAAGTTGTTATTCATGCGGCAATCCATGTCCCGATGTTTCATGGAGCGGATAAAGAGTTTTTTTATGATATGCAGATGTTTCTGAACCTGGAAAAACTAAGCTATTGTGTAGAAAAAGTCCTATATTTTGGTTCAGGGGCTGAGTACGATAAACGGTATGATATCCGCATGGCCAAAGAAGAAGGAATCGGAAAGACAATTCCGGTATCCGAATATGGTTTAGCAAAATACATAATGAATAAGCTCGCCCGCGCATCGGATAATATTTACAATCTGCGTTTGTTTGGGATTTTCGGTAAGTACGAGTTATGGAATATAAAATTGATTTCTAATTTGTGCTGTAAGGCAGTGTTTGGGCTGCCGCTTACAGTCCGTAGGGAATGCTGGTTTGATTTTTTATTCATTGAGGATTTGCCGGATATCGTAACATGGTTTATTGAGCATCAGCCGCATTTTCATGATTATAACGTTTGCCATGGAACGGAATACCAGCTGACAGAATTAGCCCATCTTGTCCGTGAAGCCAGCGGAAAGGAATTGCCAATCACTCTATTAAATGAAGAGCGAAATTTGGACTATTCAGCAGATAACAGCCGAATGAGAACAGAAATGGAAAAACTGCATATAACCCCCATGCGGCGAGCTGTTACACAACTATATCAATACTATGATACGCATCGCGACCGCATAGATTTTGAGGCGTTGAAAGCAAGCAGATAGATTGGATGACGATTGATTTATAATCGGTGCAGGTCTGTGGGAAAGGGAGTGTAATATGTTTCACCTTTTTGAGAAAGTAAAAAATGGGCAGGTTTATATAATTGCGGAAATGAGTGCGAACCATGCGGGCCGATTGGAAAATGCACTGGAAATTGTACGGCAAGCCGCGCAATCTGGCGCTGACTGTGTGAAAATCCAGACGTACACGGCGGATACGATGACGATTGATTGTGATAATGAATATTTTCGTATCAAAGGCGGGCTATGGGACGGCTACAAGCTGTATGACTTGTATCAGGAGGCTGCAACGACTTGGGACTGGCAGGCGGAAATCCGGCAGCAATGCGAAGCCTGTGGGATTGATTTCCTCTCAACGCCTTTTGATCATACCGCCGTTGATTTCCTGGAAGGACTCGGCTGTGAAGCATATAAAATTGCCAGCTTTGAATTGGTAGATATTCCACTGATCGAATACACAGCGTCGAAAGGAAAACCGATGATTCTTAGCTGTGGTATGGGGACAATCGAGGAAATTCAAGACGCAGTCAATGCCTGTAAGCGCCAAAACAATCATCAGATTGTTTTACTCAAGTGTTGCAGCGAATATCCTGCAAATTATAAAAATATGAATTTAGCCACGATTGCAGATATGAAGGAGCGTTTTGAGCTGCCGGTTGGATTGTCTGACCATTCTATGGGTACGCTTGGGGCTGTCGTTGGCGTATCGCTGGGAGCCTGTGTTGTAGAAAAGCACTTTTGCTTGAATCGTGAGCTTAACAGTGCAGACAGTAAGTTTTCCATGGAGCCTATGGAGTTTGCAGCGATGGTAAAGGATGTCCGTTCTGTCGCCCAGATACGCGGACAAGTTTGTTACGAACGTACAGATGCAGAAAGAGCGTCAATGGTATTCCGCCGGTCGGTATTTGCAGTAAAGGATATTGCCTGCGGAGAGTTATTCACGGGGGAAAACATCCGGGTGATCCGTCCGGGTTTTGGAATGCCGCCGAAAGCGTATCATAAGTTATTAGGGACAAGGGCAGTAAAGGATTACCTTTTGGGAGAACCTGTTTTAGGGGAGCCTGGAGGAACATGAATAAAAATGATATATTTATATCAGAGCGTCTTTTACTTCGCGGCGTTTGCCTGCTGGATACAGATGATTTAGTACGGTGGCGGTCAAATGCTATGGTAAACCGTTATTTTCGGCAGTCAAAAGAACTGACTGTAGCAGAGCATTTGCAATGGTATCAGGCGTATTGCCGGAACCACTGCCGGTACGATTTTATGATAATTGAGCGGGGAAGTGGCCGTGGGATCGGGACGGTCGGCGTAAACCATATCAATCGAGCCGCTGCTTCCTGTGAAATATCATATATGATTGCAGAATCATGCTACCGGAGGCGCGGCTATGCGGCAGAGGCGATCAAGATGATGATGAAGGTAATGACAGAGCAGGGGATTTACCGCTTCTACGCTGAAATACATATAGAAAATATTGCATCTGTCCGAACGGTAGAAAAACTGGGATTTCAACTATTCATAAAAAGGCGCCCTTTTTCTATATATCGAAAGGAGTGTATCGCTGCCAAAGTTATTTTGGAAGATTCCGATGAAATGGAGGATAAAATGAATTATCATCTGATAAGACGGGTATTGATGGAGCAGCTTGATAAAGGGATTAAGGATTTTATTATTTTTCCGTACAGTGAAATGGGAATGCTGGTCAAAAACATATTAAATAACAGCTTCGGGATACAGGAAAAGCTAATTATTGATAATACGCTTTGCAAATATAATCCTGATATAAAGGGGATTCAATTTTTCATTCGTTATGTGGAAGAGCATCCGGAAGGAAACGAATATATTCTTTTTGCCAGCCGCAACGCTGCACTGTTTGAGCTAATGAAAACGCATTATGATGAAACAAAAATAATACGATTTGAAACAGAACTGGCGAAGCGTGGAAAATACTCTACGGGTCCGCTGGTAGAAGACCCGTTGTATGAAGACCGCTTATCTTTCGGGAATTTCTGTAACTTTGCATTGGGAACTGCGGCAGTCTGGAACCATCAGCTCAACATGGTCACACAGCATGGATTTATATTCAGCTCGGATTACTGCTGCATTGATAACCAACAATATAAATGGTCAGACTTTAATCAAAGATTTGAAATAGGTCACGATGTATGGCTTGGACGGAACGTTATTTTAACAAATGGCATAAAAATCGGAAATGGGGTCCGCGCAGCCGCCGGATCTGTGATTACAAAGGACATACCAGATTATGCAATTATAGCGGGGGTTCCTGCTAAAATTATAGGTTATCGTTTTTCACCCGAGGAAATAGCGAAATTAAATGAGATTGCCTGGTGGGATTGGCCCATTGAGAAAATTAAAAATTGTTATGAAGATTTTTTGGATATTAAAACCTTTCTTGCGAAGCATTATCCCCCCCCCCCGAGGTACAACCGGGGCGGCTGTATAAGCACACAATATAGATTATCGCGTGCGCTTGCACCAGCAGATTACTTTGCGGATGTATATGATATGTATATTATCATATTTACAGCAGTTTTTGTATACGGCATTTGGAGGATTGACAGATTATGAAAATCCTCTTTTTGTCGAATAATGAGATTACAGATGCGCTGTTTCATTGGCTTGCTGCGGAAAAAGAAAACGTTATGTATTATAATAAAAAGATATCCGCAGACGATATATTGAAATGGGACATTGAATTTATTATCAGCTACAATTATTGCTTTTTACTGAAAGATGAGGTTATTCAGCTGCTGCCGCATAAAGTTATCAATCTGCATACATCGTACCTGCCGTGGAACAGGGGAGCCAGCCCCAATATATGGGCTTTTATTGAAGGGACGCCCTGCGGTGTTACGATTCACGAAATTGATCAGGGGCTGGATACAGGCGATATTTTAGTGCAATCCCGGCTTGAATTTGATTTTGAAAAAGAGACCCTAAGAAGTTCTTACGAAAAATCGCATGAAGCCATCCAGCAGTTGTTTCAGGAAAACTGGAACGCTATAAAAGCAGGAACACTCATACCAGTGAAACAACAAGGAAAGGGCTCATTTCATTTCAAAAAGCAGGCTGACGCTTTCGGACATCTCATCAATTATGATGACACAATCTGCACATTTTTGAAAAAGGTTAAGAAAAATTATGGAGAAATTATATATCCGTTCAGACGGGAATGAGAAAATAGGTACAGGACATATTATGCGCTGCCTTTCGATTGCGGATGCAGTACGTGAGGCGGGGGGAACGTGTATTTTTGTGGTTGCTGATTCCAAGATGGAAGCGGTAATTCGTGCCAATGGATTTCCCATGATTTGCCTTTATTCTGTGTGGGACAATTTGGATTACGAAACGGAAAAGATGGAGCAGCTGATTTCCAGTGAGAAGATTCGGTTTTTACTGGTAGATAGTTATTTTGTTACACATGATTATTTGATGCGCCTGCACCGGCTTACACAAGTTGGCTATATAGATGATTTGGATCAATTTACCTATCCGTGTTCGCTGCTGATTAACTATAATTTATATGCCGGACAGATTGATTATTTGCACAGATATCCGTCTCAAAAGTTATTTCTGGGGCCGGAATATGTCCCGTTGCGCAGGGAATTTAGTCACCTTCCCAGCCGAAAAGTTCGCACGCAGGTGAAAGATGTATTGGTTACAACGGGCGGCAGTGATTCGATGAATATAGCTGGCGAACTTGTCCGGGCAGCGAAACAGGAGCCGTTGCTGCGAGAAATCAATTTTCATATTGTGGCAGGACGGTTTCATCAGCATTTGCCAATGCTGCAAAATCTTGTCCAAACAGAATCCGGTGTTACGCTGCATCATAATGTGAAATGCATGTCAGAGTTGATGATAGGATGTGATCTTGCTGTTTCAGCGGGCGGTTCGACCTTATATGAACTTTGTGCCTGCGGTACACCAACAATCTGTTTTGCATGGGCGGATAACCAGCTGGAAAATGCCGCATCTTTTGGCAGGGCTGGGATGTATGCGGTGGGGGATATCCGCGCGGACTGGACGCAGACAATGGAGAAAATAGTGGAAGCAATTATTGATCTGAAATCTGACCAGGGGCAGCGTCAGGAACTGTCTGACCGCCTGCAAAACCTTGTAGATGGAAGAGGGGCTGCACGGATTGCTGCACTTTTAAGGGATTTCCCAGAAATTGCGTAGGGAAAGCCAACGTTTCCGGACCTTCCGGCTGGGCATATAGGCCGGGTCTTATGCCGGATGGGATTGCACAATTCAGCTATGGTTTTTACAGTCTGATGCCTTATTTTCATAAAAGAAGGCTGTCTCATCTGATCTGCAAAGGATCATCTTGAGACAGCCTTTTCAAATATATTTTACGCCTCTTTGCGCTTTGCCTGCGCCTTTTCTTCAAACCGTTCTTTCCAAACGACCGCACGCTGGTGCTCACCTTCACCGATGAGTCCGGCCTCGTCGTAGGCTGCAACCCGAAAGGTCAGCATTTTACCATTTGACGAAACTGCCGTCAATTCGGTTTCAAAATGCACCTTCATACCAGCAGGGGTGGCAGATACATGACTGACGTTCATATGACAGCCTACGGTCGTCTGACCGGGTTCAAGCGCATCAGCAACAGACGCGGCAGCCGTGCCCTCGATACCTGCGATCATCATAGGGGTGGCATATACGGCGACAAGTCCGCTGCCGACTTGGTTTGCGAGCAGGTTTTCGGTCACAACCAGCTCAGATGTTCCTTTTATTCCGATTTCCAGCAAAGGGAATTCCTCCTTTTATTCTGTTTCCCTTTCAGAATACCTGATGCTGCCTGTTTTGTCAAGTGCCGGAATTCCCATTTTTTTTACTTAGTTTCCCGATTTATCGGCCGGCCTGGAAAGCAGTGCAAATAAGCAGCCGAATACGATTGCAGCTGCGATGCCGCCTGCTGCTCCGCTGACACCGCCGGTAAACGCGCCCAGAAGCCCTTTTTCGGCAACACCCGCAGCAGCACCTTTCGCCAACGAATAGCCGAATCCAAGCAAAGGCACGGTAGCGCCTGCACCGCCAAAGTCAACGATATTCTGATACAGCCCGAAGCCCTGCAAAATTACGCCGAGCACCACGTAGGAAACCAGTATGCGGGCTGGAGTCAGTTTTGTTTTGTCTATCAAAATTTGTGATAATGCGCAAATAATGCCGCCGGTTATAAATGCGTTCAAATACTCCATCTTAAAATCACCTCTTTTATAATTTGAATCCGAAAAAACAAAATTTTACAGTTCATGCCCCCTTGCTGCCAGCCCCGCCGCAGC
>CASTST010000051.1 GCA_949451655.1 uncultured Eubacteriales bacterium
CCTCCGAGAGTGGAATATTCGCTGACGGAGCTTGGTCAAAGTCTGTATCCGATTCTGGATTCCATGCGGCTTTGGGGAGAGGGGTACAAATCTGCTGTACAGGGATAAAACTATATTACAGCCGCAGCATTACAAAATGCTGCGGCTGTAGTGGATTTATTTTACTTTTACCGAATCTGTGCGGTAAATGAATTTTACCTGACCATCCATGTCATCGGAAAGTCCGGAGAAGGATTTGTAATCCTTTGAAACATCCGCGGTAGCTTTGATTCTGGTGAATAATCCGCCAAGATCGCCGTCCACGGCATTGACCAGCTTTTGTACGCCTTGGTCGTTAAATTCTTTTAGTCCGTCGGACAGCTTTATGGCACCGTCCCGCAGCGCTGTGATTCCCTCAACAAGTGCCGGCGCGCCGTTTTTCAGCGTGATGACTCCATCATAAAGTTCGTTCATGCCGGCATACAGCTCGGCTGTTCCGGATTTCAGCTGTGCAGCACCTGCGTTCAGTGCGTCTGCGCCGCCTTTTGCTGAAGCAACACCGGCTGTATATTGACTAAGACCGGCATAAAATGTGTTGTAGCTGTCAAGCTGCTCTTTCAGTGCCGAAATAGAAGCCGCACCGGATTTTGCCTGCTCCAACGCGGCAGTGATCTGTGCCTGCACATCGGCGGAATTCATATTTTGTTCGATCAGAAGGTTTATCTGTTCTTCTGATTTTGCCACGATTGTACTTTGTATATCCTGCGTCTGCATTTGCATATTGATATTTGCATCAATCATTGCCTGAACTGTGTCTGACTGCATCTGCATGTCGATTGCGGCTTCGATCTGTGCTTGCTGCTCCGATGAAATCATGCCGGCGGCAATTCCTGCGTCATAGGTTTCCTTTGTCATGCCCTGGGATGCCAGAACCTGCTCCATGACATTTTCACGAACGGCAGCTGTGACTTTGATTGTAACCTGTTCTCTGACTGCGGCGGTAACACCTGCGGTTACAGTATCTTTTTGCGCATTTACTGCTTCTGTTACTTTTTGCAGTGCCACTGCCTGTGCCTGTTTTGCTACGTTGGTTGTATCAAGGGAGGCAATTACCTCATTTAGCACGCTTGCATAATTTTCGATGGTGAGAGTCGGTACATTGAGCCCTGCCGCTGTAAGCTGCGTATTTGCCATGTTGAGAAGAGAATCAAACACCTGCTTAGAACCTGCATTCAAGGTGTCGTTGTTTGCAGTCAGTTGTCCAAGTCCCTCGGATAACTGTTTGGCACCGTCTGCAAGGTCGTTTGCGCCAGCGTCCAGTGCGCCGGCGCCTTGCTTCAGTTTTGCTGCACCGTCTGCCAATTGATTGATGCCGCTTATAAGTGTTCCGGATTTTTCAAGAAGTGTACAAAGTCCGTCATACAATTGAGAGGATCCATCCATCAACTGATCCATTGCGTCAGTCAATTCACCGAGAGAGTCGGTCAGTCCATCCACAGAATCCAGTTCATCCGTATTCAGGCGGCTAAATATTTTGTTTGTAGCAATTGTAACTGTATTGGTCATCTCAAAGTTTTTCACATCGGCTGTGATTTCCACATAATCGGGGATTTCAAACTTTTCTTTATCTACATTCAGATTGCTTTGCAGTCCGGGAAAGGCAATTCCTGCAATGACTGTACGGTTGCCGTCGTTGATCAGCTTTCCATTCGATACATCCACATTGGTGAATATGTCGTTATCCAGGAGCATCCCGGTTATCATGGCAAAGGGAACATATATGGTTTCCTGCTTCCCGTCTATTTCAACCGTCTGGGACTGATTGTTTTTATAGTCGAAGCGAATGGTTACCTTGCCGCTTTTTCCTGCAAGGTCTGCGGGCGAAATGCTCTTTCCATCCAATTTATAGGAAACACGCAGATCTACAGGCAAATCCTTTTCAATATTTCCCTGATAGTAAATGTCATTTCCCTGGGCGTCCCACACCCGCATCGTATCGCCGTTCATTGTGTAGGTTTCGTCGCCTTTGAGATTTTCAATATTTGTAAGTTCTGATTTGTCAGTGATAGAGCTGCTGCCGACCGCATTTTTAATCCAGTCGCTGACAATGATTTTTTCAACGCTTCCGTCTGCACCGGCAAGAACATAAACGGTTTCATCTTTTACAAGTGCAGCGTCATTTTCGGACTCCTGCAGGGATGTTTTTTCTTCCTGCTTTTTTTCTTCTTTTCCGGACGTTATAGCATATACGGAAACACCGACTCCGCCTAAGATCACTGTGCAGCAAAGAACGGCTGCCAGTGCTTTTTTTATTTTACTGTTCATTGTTCATTTCCCTCCTGAACGGTTATGTTGGTTCAATGCATATTGAACTTGTACTTTGATTTTGGAAGATGCAGTTTCCTCCGGATTTGCCGGACCGCTCGGCGGCTGTTTTCTGCCTTTTTTCATTCCGAAGGTGGTAGCGCAAATCAATCTATCGCAAAGCATGAGCAGTGAAGGCAGAATGAAGATTACGCACAGCATACTTACAATTGCGCCTCTTGCCATCAGCATGCACATGGAACTGATTATGTCGATATCTGAATAAACGGCAACGCCGAAGGTGGCGGCGAACAGTCCCATTCCTGATACGATAATAGACGGGATGGAAGCTGCCAGGGCAGTGGAAACACTGTGCTTCTTGCTGCCGCCGGCGATACGTTCCGATTTGTAGCGGGTAGTCATCAGAATTGCATAGTCAACAGTTGCGCCAAGCTGGATTGTGCTGATACAGATCGGTGCGATAAAGGGCAGGGATTGACCGAAATAATGGGGCAGACCGAGGTTGATGAAAATTGCAAGCTCGATTACTGCAATCAAAATAAAGGGAAGCGAGAAGCTCTTTTCCACACATGCAATAATGATAAAAATTGCAATAATAGAAACTGCGTTGACCACCTGAAAGTCCCGGTCGGTGGTTTCAATCATATCCTTCATGCAGGGGGCTTCTCCGATCAGCATGCCGGTTTCATCATATTTTTTCAGGATCGTATTCAGGCTGTCAATCTGCACATTCACGTTGTCGCTTGCAACCTTGTATTCCGAGTTGATGAGAAGCAGCTCCCATTTGTCGCTTTCAAGGATTTCTTTGATACTCTCCGGAAGAATTTCTTCCGGCACGCGGCTGCCGAGAACAGATTCCAGTCCGAGCACATATTTTACGCCGTCAACCTGTTCCATTTCGCCGATCATGTTCCGGACGGATTTGGACGGCACGTTTGCATCTACCAAAATCATATGTGTGGACGCAATATTGAAGTCATCGGACAGCTTTGAATTGGCGATCACATATTCCATATCTTTGGGCAGGCATTCGCCCATGTCGTAATATACTTCATTATTGGTTTTGTTGTAGCCATACAGTGCGGGCACAATCAGAATTGCAAAGATTATGAGGAAAATTGGGAACGCTTTTGTAACGCCGCCTGCAAACTTTGTCATATTCGGAATCAGAGAACGGTGTTTTGTTTTCTGCAAGGGTTTATCAAATACGAGGATCAGTGCCGGCAAAACAGTTACGCAGCCGATCACTCCAAGGATAACGCCCTTTGCCATGACGATTCCCAAGTCGCGTCCAAGGGTAAAGGTCATGAAACAAAGTGCCGCAAATCCGGCAACCGTTGTAATGGAACTTCCCACAACAGAAGTGAGCGTTTCATGAATGGCAACTGCCATAGCCTCCTTATGATCTTCAAATTTACTTCTTTGTTCATTGTAGCTATGCCACAGGAATATAGAATAGTCCATGGTGACGGCAAGCTGAAGTACGGCGGACAGTGCCTTTGTTATGTAGGAGATTTCACCGAGAAAATAGTTTGAGCCCAGATTCATCAGAATCATCATACCAATAGATGCAAGGAACACGAAGGGGACTAGCCAGCTGTCCAGAAACAGAAGCATTGCAGCAGTAGCAAGCAGTACGGCAATACCGACATAAATGGGCTCTTCTTTTTCACACAGATCCTTCAGATCGGTAACAAGTGCCGACATTCCGGATACAAAACATTGCTTTCCTGCAATGGAACGGATTTCACGAATGGCATCCATTGTAATATCAGCTGACGTGGAGCTGTCGAAAAACACAGCCATCATGGTAGCGTTTTCCGTGTTAAATTCATCATACAATGCGTCCGGTAAAATCTCTTTCGGTATGGATATATCTGCAAGGGAAGAATACCACAGGACCGTTTCCACGTGGTCTACCGTTTCAAATTTTTCAACCAGTGCGGCAACATCTTTATCCGGCATATCTTCTACAATAATCAGGGAAAAAGCACCCTTGCCGAAATCCTCCAGTAGTTCGTTTTGTCCCTTTACGGTATCCATATCGTCCGGGAGATAATCCAGCATATCGTAGTTGACTCTTGTTGCGACCATGCCGAGCACCGATGGAATCATTAGCAGAACGGCAAGGATCAGGATAAGCACGCGGTGTTTTACCACCGCTTTTGAAAAGCGCATTTTATTCAGTCCTCTCTTTCTTCATAACAGTGCACCTCAATCACATCAGGTTGCTGATGCTTGATAATTTTTACTGCGGTGATCATTGTACCAATATTTAAAATTCCTTCACACAGCATGGAAATGCCGATCAGCACGGTAAGAACACGGCTGCTTTCACTGGGACGGACAATCAGTGCAATGCCGAAAAGTACGGTAATAATTGCCAGTGCAAGAATCAGCCACCATTCGTGAATCCCGAAATTTTTGGAATCCATTGCAATTTGAATTTTAAACAATCCGTCTGCCAAAAAGGAAAGACCAAGTGTGATACAGATAAAGTGCATCAGACTGCCGGGACGCAGCAGCATAATGATGCCTAAAGCGATCATCATGATACCGAACGCCAAATCATACTGAAAAGCAAGCCGGTAAAGGTCCTTTGAAAAGTATCCTACCAACCGGATTGCGCCAAACAGTATCAGGATTGCTCCGCATATGACACCGACTGCCGCTATGGAAAACGCAGGTACAGCGATTAAAAGAATTCCCAATACGCACAGCAGTGCGGATATGACGATATATCCTATTTTGGCGGTTCTCATGGGAACTACAGAACGCATCAGAAGTTTCTCCTTTCAAATTTTAAATTCAATGATTTTCTTTTTGCATAGTCAGTATAGCGCAAAAGAATACTCTGTGGAAATGGGCAATCACTTTCAGATGTCGTAAAATTAGGCAATGGAGGCATAAGTGTCTAAAAATTAGACAATCGGCTGTATTTGTTTAATCACGATTGCAGCAAAGCGCGAGTAAAAAAGGTCTTTCCCCTGTGAGGATCGCGTGGCTGCCGTCATGGAATGCAAGCGCAAAAAGCCTCTCTTGTGCAAGTTAGCCCCCGCGGAGCGCAAAACAAAAGACCCTCTTGTGCAAGTTAGCCCCCGCAGAGCGCAAAACAAAAGCCCCTCTTGGACAAGTTAGACTCCTGCGGAGCACAAATACAAAAAGGCCCCCTTGTGCAAAGGGGGCTTCTGCGGAGCACAAATACAAAAAGGCTCCCTTGTGCAAAGGGAGCTCCCGCGAAGCGGGTGAGGGATTGTTTCTACTATCATTTTGCATTATCTTCAAATCGGCAGTATTGCTTATACAATCCCTCCGTCGCGATCGCTTCGCTTGGGCCGCGCCACCTCCCTTTACACAAGGGAGGCTTAAGATTGGTGAGAAATACGCCATGCCACCTCCTTTTGCTGGAGAGGGGAGGCTTAGATAAATTGGAATGCTGTGCTACCTCCTATTATTGGGAGAGACCTTTTGCATGGTGAAAATTTACGGATTTTCCCTGCAGCGTTTGATCATTTCATCTGCCATGCCACTGCAAAGTGTGAGAATATGCTTTAATTTTGTAATAGCATCCTCGTTCATACCTGTATTTATCCAGTCAATGGACAGACCAAACAATTCGCACTTAATGAACAAAATAATTGTATCTCTATCCTCTTTATCAATATTTTCATTGCTGAAAACGGTATCAAAATACGTAGAAACAATATATTCGCAGATACGCATAAGATATTGTTCATAAATATTGCGATTGATAGAATTGCATATGTGCAGCACTGCTTTTTTATTGTCTAAAGTAAAACGGAAAGCTGCTTCTACTGCTTCATCTATAGATGCGATGCTTGGATATTTTTGTATCAGTGCAGTTGCGGCGTCCATAACAATTTCTTCCACTAAGGATGGAATATCCTGAAAGTGATAATAAAATGAATTCCGGTTGATTCCGCATTCTTCAACGATTTCTCTAACGCTGATTTGAGACAAAGGCTGCTTATTCAGCAGTTTCCAAAAGGAATCTTTGATTGCTTTTTTCGTGAAGTTTGGCACAGGTTATCCCTCCTTTAAAATGATATTCATTTTTATTTTACTAAATTTTATAGGATAATACAAGATTATATGATGGAAATAGGAAATAAATTTGCGCGTCGGGAGCAGTATCAGAATATAAAGAAACCCCGAAAACCTTATAAATAAGGAGGTTTCCGGGGCATGTTCTTATTCCCACTCGACTGTTGCGGGAGGTTTGCCAGTTACATCATAGAATATCATAGATAGTTTTGCGCCTTCTGCATCCAATATATCGCTGACGGCTTTTTCAAGGGCGGCGATTGTGAAATCTTCCCCGGGACGCGCGCTTCTGGCTGTCATAAAGTCTGAAGTGCAGACTGCCCGGATTGCGCAGGAATATTTCTTTCCTTCATTTACAGACATAGGGAACATGACTGCAAAGCACTGGGCGATGTTCTTGTTCATGATATTTGCTGTTACAGCGTGGTCGATTTCGCGGAGCGTATCTGCTGTTTCACTGCAAATTTTCATACCTGCGCATGCCTGTTCGATACGATTATTTTTGTCCTGATATACACAGTAAGCAACACGGTTTATGAAATTAAATTTATTTGGAATCTCCCTTGCGATTTCAAAGACTTCATCCCAGTTTACATCTGTCAGTTTTGTATCGGAGGTCGGATAGATGGTTGCAAGACTTTTATAGCTTCTGTTGTCTCCCTGAACTCCTACGGATTGGATAGGACCTACATTAACAGAGTATTTTCCATTGCCTTTTTCCATTACAAATTCGTTAAGTGATGTAAGCTCATCAGCACTTGGCATGGGAGCGGGACCGTCGCAGCAAATCAATCTTACGCCAAGTCCGGGACCTGGGAAGGGTTGACGGGACGCAATGGATTCATCCAGTCCTAGCATGCGTGCAACACGACGCACCTCGTCTTTGTGCCAGTCCCAGTTGGTTTCAATAACATGTCCTGTATCCCGCAGCTTCCGAATAATGCCCACGTCATTGTGGTGTGTTTTAATTTTGGTTGCATATCCGGATACATCCGGATTACCGCTTTCAATCAGGTCGGGACGCAGGGTCCCCTGAGCGAGAAATGCAGTTTCAAAATTCAGGTTCAGCGCTTTGGCGGCTTCTTCGGTCACAACAAAAAACATGTGACCGATAATTGCCCGCTTCTTCTCCGGCTCGCAAGTTTCGCACAAGGGAGCATAGGTCTCGCCGTCAATGGTGACGGATGTGTTAAAGAATGCATCCTGTGCGTTGATCCGCTGCATCTGTGTCAGTCCAAGCTCTGCCAAATTCTCGCAAATAATGTCGGATTCGTTTTTACGCATCAAGCCGTGGTCGATATGGATTCCGTACACCTGATCGGAGCGCAGCGCTTTTACCAGCAGGGCAGCTGTAACAGCGGAATCTACACCGCCGGAAACCAGAACTACAACCTTTCCGTCTTCTCCGACGCGCTCACGGATCATCTGAATGGAGGTTTGTATGCGATCTTCCAGGGCATAAACTTGGGTGAATTTACAGATTTTGCGCAGGAAATTATCCAGCATCTGCATACCGTTTTTTGTAAGTTCTACTTCCGGATGGAACTGCACGCCGGCAATATTTTTGCTTTCCGACCAGATTGCCGCAGTAACATCCCCGGTACGTCCGGCTACGGTAAAGGTCTCGGGCGGGACTTTTACAGCATCGCCATGGCTCATAAGAACAGGCTGGACTGCATCCATTCCTGCGAACAGGGGACATGCGGGATCAACCGTGATAGAAATATCTCCGTATTCTGTTTTATAGGAGGGAACAACTGCACCGCCAAAATGGTTGCAGATCAGCTGCATACCGTAGCAGATGCCCAGCATGGGAACGCCAAGAGAAAAAATGGCGTCATCATATTCCGGTGCACCGTTTGCCCAAACACTGGAAGGACCGCCGGATAAAATGATTGCCCCGTAATCTTTCAGTTCGGCGCTTTGAACACCCATCGGGAAAATATCTGTGTACACGCCAAGCTCACGCACTTTGCGGTCGATCACCTTTGTATATTGCCCGCCGCAGTCTAAAATAGCAACTTTTTCAGCAGGAACTGACATATTGCTCATGTGTCCTCCATATTCATACAAAATCTTCTAAAGTATAATACATATATTATATATTGCAAAGCGTTTTAATGCAATAGCAAGAATGACAAAATCCAATAAATTTTAGTATCATAAACTGGTTTAACTATGATGCCATGCGTTTTTTTGATTTAGAGCGATTATTTTTTCTCTCCAGCATAGAAAAAATGATAACAGTTGCGGCAGTCATAATCACAATGATGAAATAAAAAGCCGGATGAGGCTGCTTTTCTTCTTTTTCTGCCCCTTTTGCCAATAGCTGCAGTTGTTCAAAGGTTTTTTCATTACTGCATAGTTCTATTTTTGATACTTCCAGCAGCGGATTGTTGTCGCTTCGCAAAATAATAGCAATGTATTCAATTTTAGCAGCGTCGGAAAAGTCTTTCAGGTTGCAGGTCGCCGTAAGGGCGGCATTTTGTTCCGCTGTAAGGGAAAATTCTGCCCGGGAATCGCCGCTGCCGAATATTACGGATATGTCAGCACCCTCCTCAGGTATGTCGTACAAACCGAAGGAAAGTTTCACACTGCTGTCAGTCAGATCCAAAGGCTGGTCCAGCCAACAGAGTAAAATACCGGCGCGGTTTCCTGTGCTTTCCAGCCGTGATTGCAGGACACGTCCGGAACCATTTTGTGCATTTGCAGAAATAGCGCTGCTAAAGCCGCCGCCGGACAACCATTTGCCGGTGTCATATGAGGCGGTGAAATCCCATAAAGGATACGTCCCCAGATAAGTGTCGCCGCTGTCCCTTTCTGCAATTCTCCTATGCAGTCCGGCAGAAGTGTTTTTAAAAACGGTATCCTTAATTCCGTTAAACAATGCGTTTGAGGTATCTAAGTTGGATACGGAAAGTATCACACTGCGCAGACCTGCCTGTGCCGCATCCATGCATAAACTTTGGTATAACGCACTGATATCTGTGTCCGTTCCTGCACTTGGCTGCCAAAAAAGCATGCTGCCATCGCATGGATGTCCGCACACGGTTACAAGGGAGGATAAATAGGCAGATTCTGATACGGCTCTTTGGGGGAGGGTGTTGCTTTCGTAAAGGATCATGATACTGTCGGATTTTTTTCGGTTCAGAGAAACGGATAACTGGCAAAGGAACATTACTGGATCTGCAGCGGAAATGCCTTCTGCGGCGATGCTGTTGGTATATGCATCGCATACTGGAATGACCGCCGCTGCGCCGGGGCAATATTTTTTTACAACTGCAGAAAACATTGCAGCAAAACTTGCATACAGTTCTATATTTTCATAATAATTCAAATTGGCATGGCTGCCCAGAACGAATCCTGTAACACCTTGATATCGTTGTGCAAGAAAGGCTGTGAGTGCGTACAACTGGGTTATACTTTCTTGCTCTGCATCTGTATATGCGGATTCGTTTGATTCTGTATGCAGCAGTCGAATATACACTTTGGTTCCGGATGATTTGCAGAATTGTATTTGTGCGTCCAATTCTTCCAAATAGGATCGGTTAAAATAATAGTGTGTGTTCCCAGCAGCATATAGTAGTGCTGCATAAACATCGGTTGTTTCCAATAAACGGTTTACATAAACGTCTACGACGACATTGGATACATTCGATTCAAAAACGTCCACCGTATCGGTGCCGTGTATTCCTGTTACAGAAGAATCTACGGCAGATACTGTCCCGCCGCTACTTATAAAGACTGAATGCGCGATGGGTATTTTATCATTTTCGGTTACAATCATTACTTTATATTTGTACAGCGCATCCACACCGTCCGGTACTGTAGACAGTTCAAACCTGGTGGAGATACTCATTTTAGCGGCTGGCTCTTTCTGCAGCACTTCTGCTTCGTCTGCCCATATCGGAATGGCATATAAAGCCAATTCGCTGTTGATATGTTCTACTACTGTATCCGGAGAAAGTGTTCCTTTTACGGTGACCGTTTTTCCATCGGAGCGGCAAGAAGTAATATTGCCGATTCCTTCTGTAAGTGAGTCGGAAAAAAGATAAATTGCTGCACCTGTTATTATGAGAGGCGCTTCCTGAGCCGCTGATATACCGCTGAAAACATATTCCATATCAGAATAAGATCCGTTAACTTGAAAACCATATGTGTGTTCCCCTGATAAAATTGTCAAAGGGGTTGCTCCGGTTATACCCTGTACAGAAATGGTTCCTGATGCTTGTGTGCTTCTGATGCGCAGGTATACTGCGGCGCTTCCCTCTTTTTTACGGCTGCCTGTAATATATCTGGGATAAAAAGATGCGCTCCCATTTTGCGGAGTGATGAAGACGCAGTCTTCCTGTTCCTGCATGATTCCGGCGATTGGCTCAAAGCCTGTACTCATGAAGCGATCTGTATGGGCATAACTGAAGCGTTCGTCTCCGGTGACGGAAAGCAGGGTAAAAGATTTTATGGGTTCGTCCCCACGGCTTAATGTAATTGCAAGGGCATCGACGGGTCCTTTTGCTCCTTCCGGAATAGGGAGATATACTGTGGATTCGCCTCCTGCGGTTACTTTGGAAGAAGCGTTATAATATGTGCCTTTGCACAGGAAGGTCACAGTAAAATCACATGTTCCGCTGCCGCTGATATGCATAGAAAACGCAAGTTCACGCAGGGCAGACAGATCTAACGGTTCGTCGAAAGGAGCGGAAATAGAAAGGGTTGCGTCTCCTTTATCTCTTGCAAATACGTATAGTGCATTCCGGTTTGCAACGGCGCGGGAGGAGATATATAATATTGCATCGTTTCCACTCCAGAGTTGTGGATCTAACAGATCCAGGCGGACTGCCGGGCTGTTTGGCTCAACGGTATGATTATCAGCGGCGGTGCAGGGAAGAACTGCTGTTGAAAAAAGCAGTGCTGTCGCCAGCAGCATACATATGATTTGTTTAATATGCTTCATGCTTATATTCATACCTTTCGTTTCAATTTGTCTATAGTATACTTTATTTTGGATGAAAAAGCAATATGGATTCATAGAAGTAAAAATCCCCCCAGGGGCGGTTGCCCTTGGGGGGAACTTTGCAGAGATTTATCTCTTGGAGAACTGGCTTGCACGACGTGCTGCTTTGAGTCCGTATTTCTTTCTTTCCTTCATTCTCGGGTCACGAGTCAGGAAGCCTGCTTTCTTCAGTGCAGGACGGAATGTTTCGTCTGCAAGAAGCAGTGCACGGGAAGCGCCGTGACGGATTGCGCCGGCCTGACCGGAAAATCCGCCGCCCTTTACGCTGGCAACAATGTCAAACTTGCCGATTGTGCCGGTTACTTCAAAGGGCTGGTTGATGATCAGCTTCATGGTTTCCAAACCAAAATAGTCATCAATATCACGACCGTTGATGGTTATGCTGCCGGTTCCGGGATAAAGACGAACGCGGGCAACAGAGCTTTTTCTTCTGCCGGTACCGTAAAAATAAGGTTTAGCACTTGTATACATTTTCGTTCATCCTCCTCTCAGATTTCGTAAGGAACAGGCTTCTGCGCCTGCTGCTTGTGCGCCTCGCCTGCATATACCTTCAGACGGGTGATTGCTTTTGCGCCGATAGAGTTGTGGGGAAGCATGCCTTTTACAGCGTGTTCCATAGCAAACTCAGGCTTTGTAGCCATCAAAGTTTTGTAAGAAACTTCCTTGAGTCCTCCGATGTAGCCGGAGTGACGACGGTAAAATTTCTGTTCCAATTTTTTTCCTGTGAGAACAGCCTTGCTTGCGTTTACAATAACAACAAATTCGCCGCAGTCAACGTGCGGGGTGAATTCAGGACGATGTTTCCCACGAAGAATAGTAGCCGCTGCCGCTGCAGTTTTACCGAGGGGCTTGCCTGCCGCGTCGATAATATACCACTTGCGTTCAACGGTTTCTTTCTTTGCCATATAAGTAGACATAAGAGATCCTCCGATTCGCATTTTTAATAAATTTTTCAACAAGTGGCATTATAGCAAATATATACAGGCATGTCAATAGAAAACAGGAAAAAAATTTTGATTTTTTAATTTATTATTATAAATTCTCATTTTCTCTGCGGTTTTCTCGCAAAATCTCTGCCATACTGTGCTGATGGGAACGAAAATATGTGGTGTGTCCATAGTAAGCAGTTCCTATCAACCAAAGCCGCCTTAGTGCAAGAGAAGGTGGCTTACCGTTCGTTTTAATCTTGCGAATAGCCTTCCCCCAGTAAAGAAAGGTGGCACGGCATATTTCTCACCAATCTTAAGCCTCCCTTGTGTAAAGGGAGGTGGCGCGGCGCAGCCGTGACGGAGGGATTGTCCTTACTACTAATTACGATTTCTACAAAATGATAGTATTACAATTCCCCAGTCATGCAAAGGCATGACAGCCCCCTATGGAGCCACGTAGTGGATCCTCACATGGGGGTCTTTACATTTATGCTTCGTGACAGCTCCCTTTGCCGGGGGAGCCTACACTAAAACCGAGCTTCCCCAGCAAAGGGAAGAAATCATTTATGTTTACGCCTGATCGCCTAAAATTTGCTTACGGCATTTTTCCATTGTATCCGTGTCGCGGATACATTCAAATGCACCGGAGCGCAGAACTTTCAAAAGCTGTTCATTCGAAGTGATCGGCTCTTCCGTTAAGATTCCTGCATCCGGATGATGCGCCAGCTCATGGTGATCGCTGCCCGAAATTCCAATAAATTTCGGATAGGTTTTCTGCCACTCCTCTGCCATATGATTGTGGGATTTTTGGGTGGGATGTCCGTTGAATACTTCAATTCCGTCAATCACAAAATCTTCTGTCAGCATCATGCCGAACCGGAAGGGATGTGCCTGGAAGAACATATAATTATTATTACGCACCAATCCGCCCATCCAGTAGCGGTCATGTCTATACATATCAAGGTTGTTTTTGAAAAATGCTTCATCCGGACCGTATACCAAAAGATCGGTTCCGCCAGTATTCGGAAACCGGATTTCGCAGCCAAGCAGGATATTTAATCTGTTCCCGGCATATTCTTTTACCTTCCGGTATCCCTCAAGGAAAAATTCCATGCGTTCTTCCAGATTTGCTTCGGGAATCCAGTGCTGGAATGTGCCTTCATGCAAGTGATCTGTGATAACTACAGTGCTGTATCCGAATTCCAGATACTGTTCTACGATTTCCTTTGCGCCCACGTCGGAGCAGGAGCTTACATATTTGCTGTGACAATGCATTTCCGTTTTATATTTATATGCCATAGTGGTTATCCTTTCCATTCTGTACATTTAGTATAGTATAGCATATTTTTGCGGTATGTGAAGGGGGAAAACGAAGAAATCCATAGATTTTTGCGGAGTAAATTCTTTGTAAGCACACGTAGTGGATCCCCGCATAAGGGGCTTTAATACAGCACCCCTCTGCGTATTACGCAGAGGGGGCGTCTTTTATTCATCTTCTTTTTCTTCAGATTTGCCGTCCATTCCCCGCTTGCGTACACACTCTGTCAGCAGATATTCAATCTGACCGTTTATCGAGCGAAAATCATCTTCCGCCCAAGCGGCGATTTGAGCATACA
>CASTST010000052.1 GCA_949451655.1 uncultured Eubacteriales bacterium
GCAAAAAGCGCAGCGCCGTTTGCAGATTCCCCTTACAATACTTCGCATAGTCCTCATCAGTGGAAAATTTCAAATCTGCAATTACCAGATCCGTATATTGAAGAACAGCACGCGCGCCGTCCAAATCCGCCGAACCTGCCGTGCAGATAGCAGTGTGCAGGGACTGTGCTTTTGCCGCACGTAAAAGTTTGGAAGCAAACGCACTTTGCAGCAGCGGCTCACCGCCGGACAGGGTGATCCCGCCCGTATCGCCGAAATAGGGTTTACACCGCATTGCTTTTTCAATAATCTCATCTACAGTATATAAAGTTCCCGCCTGTAGATTCCAGGTTTCCGGATTGTGGCAATATGCGCACCGCAGAGCGCATCCCTGAAAAAAAACTACAAAGCGAATGCCCGGTCCCTCCAATGTACCGAAGGTTTGAAAGGCGTTAATCCGTCCTTTATTTTCAGACACAGCATTCTCCTTACACCGCATGATGGAAGGTGCGCTGGATTACCTCACGCTGCTGTTCCCTGCTCAACTTATGGAAGTTCACAGCATAGCCAGACACGCGGATCGTCAAATTGGGATATTTATCCGGATCATTGTAAGCCTCTATGAGCATTTCCCGATTCATTACATTCACATTCAAATGATGTGCACCCTGTCCGAAATATCCGTCTAACATAGCACACAGATTTGCATACCGCTCCTGCTCGGTTTTGCCCAAAGCATCCGGAATGATGGAGAAAGTGTTGGAAATACCGTCTTTACAATGAGCATACGGAATTTTCGCTACGGAGTTCAATGCGGCAATTGCGCCGTTCTTTTCTCTTCCGTGCATAGGATTTGCGCCGGGAGCAAACGCCTCACCGACTTTTCTGCCGTCCGGCGTGGAACCGGTTTTCTTACCGTACACCACATTGGAAGTAATCGTCAGAACAGACAGGGTGTGCTCTGCATTCTTATACAAAGGATGCTGCTGCAATGCCTTGTGGAACAGTTCAATCTGTCCCGCTGCAATGCTGTCCACCCGGTCATCATCGTTGCCATATGCAGGATATTCCCCTTCTACAGTGAATTCACGGATCAAACCGGTGGCTTCATCCCGCACGCATTTTACGCGGGCATATTTGATTGCAGAAAGGGAATCCGCCAACACGCTGAGCCCTGCAACGCCAAATGCCATGTACCGGTGCACGTCTGTATCATGAAGCGCCATCTGGGTTTTCTCATAAGCATACTTATCATGCATATAGTGAATGACATTCATCGTATTTACATAGGTTTTCGCAAGCCAGTCACGGTACAGATCCAACCTCGCACAAACCGCATCATAATCCAGCACCTCATCCGGATAAGGCTCCGATACAGGACCTACCTGAATATTTTTCATTTCATCCCGCCCGCCGTTGAGCGCCAGAAGCAGCAACTTTGCAAGGTTTGCCCTTGCGCCGAAGAACTGCATATCCTTGCCCACCCGCATAGCGGAAACGCAGCAGGCAATTGCATAATCGTCCCCATAATACGGACGCATGAGATCATCATTTTCATATTGAATTGCGCAGGTGCCGCAGGATACGGACGCACAGTATTTTTTGAAAGCATCGGGAAGCGCGCGGGACCACAAAATCGTAAGGTTCGGTTCCGGCGCAGCGCCCAGATTGTGCAGAGTATGCAGAAAACGATAGGAAGTTTTCGTAACCAGCGTCCGTCCGTCCTCGCCCATGCCGCCGACCGCTTCGGTAATCCACATAGGATCCCCGCCGAACAGTTCATTGTATGCAGGCGTGCGCAGATGCCGCGCCATACGCAGCTTCATGACAAACTGGTCAATCAGTTCCTGCGCGCCTTCTTCCGTAAGGACGCCTGCCTGAATATCCCGTTCAATATAAATATCCAAAAAGGTCGACACTCTGCCAAGACTCATGGCTGCGCCGTTTTGCTCTTTGATTGCACCCAAATATCCAAAATATACCCACTGAACTGCTTCCCGGGCATTTTTTGCAGGACCGGAAATATCGCAGCCGTACAGAGCAGCCATATCCTTCAGATATCCAAGGAATCGGATTTGCTGGTACAGTTCCTCGCTCAGGCGGATGCTGTCCACATCCATAGCTCCCTCTCCTACCGCTTTTTTATCCTTTTGTTTTTCCTCAATCAGCTTGTCTATACCATACAGGGCAACTCTTCTGTAGTCTCCGATAATTCTGCCGCGCCCGTATGCGTCCGGCAGTCCAGTTATAATCCCGCAGCGTCTGGCGTTGCGCATTTCTTCTGTATAAACCCGATATACACCGTCGTTGTGCGTGGTTCTGTACTGGAATTCATCTTCCACAATATCGGAAAGCGTATATCCATATGCGGCGCAGGCTTCCCGCGCCATTTTGATCCCGCCGAACGGGTTGACGCCACGGCGGAGCGGGGCGTCAGTCTGCAATCCCACGATCAGTTCATTTTCCTGATCCAAATAGCCCGGCGCATAGTTTAAAAGGGAGGATACTGTGTCTGTTTTAATATCCAATACGCCGCCTTTTTCCCGCTCCTGTGCAAGGAGCGCGTCCAGCTTTTCCTTCAGTCCGATAGTTCTTTGTGTCGGTTCAGCCAAAAAAGATGCGTCCCCTGTGTATGGGGAATAATTTTTCTGGATAAAATCCCGCACATCAATTTTCGTGTTCCAAACACCTTCATTGAATTTTGTAAACATATTGATTCCTCCCTGAATCTTATTTTTTATCTTAAATCCGCCTCACATGGAGGCACAGAGCAACCTATACTAACCTTCGCAAGCCTCCTCCGGTAAAGGGAGGTGACTGCCTCAAAATTTTTCCACATAAAGCTCCCCAGCAAAGGGGGGTGTCACGGCAAAGCCGTGACAGGGGGATTGTTTGCTATACTGCCAATTTACAGATCCTGCGAAATGACAGTATAGACAATCCCTCACCCGCTACGCGGGAGCACCCTAGGATCCGCTACGCGGCTCCAGCACAAGGGAGCCTTTAGAGAATTTTGCTGCGTGGAAATTTCCCCTCCCGAAGAAAACTTTTACTCTGCGTAAACTTATACAAAAAGGGCAGTCTCCATATTGAGAGACTGCCCAGACGGTCGGCGCACCGCTTTTTACTTCATGTGGTAAGCTCCACCGGCGGAATTCCGCCGTCCGTCAGTAATAAAAAGCGTTATTCAGTACTGTCTATAGCTTATACTGAAAATCGTTTTTTGTCAATGGAATATTTCCATAAGAATTATGGCTAAATCCCATTTTATTTTATGTCTTTATACCTTCCGTATGGAAAATACAGTATATTCAAAATCAGAATATACATTCGGTACATCTATTTCAATCTGCAACATTTCTTTTCCTGCACAGACTGCAGCAGGAATATAAAAATCGTTGTCGGCAAAAGCGGTTGCTTCATTATATCCCGGATTGTACCAATCGCCTACCGGCACGCCGTCAACAGAAACAACGCCCATCTGGGGAGACAGCGTTTGATCGTATAAGCGGCGCAGACAAACACCGTCGTTTTCCGGATCAATCGCTACTTCAAACCGAATTTTCCCTGTCTTATGCACAAGCCCGTCTTTTTGCAGTACAGGCGCTTTCCGCTCACTTTCGAGTTTTGCTGCAAGGGAAACCGCCTCGGCACTGTCGCTGGTATAGCTGTGCTGGGCTCTCGACCGGGGGCTGCCCACGTAAATAAAGTCCGTTTGTGTGAAAAGTCCGTCCGGCTGCCGATAGGACAGACACAGGCTGGAATAATCCGAATACGTCTGTCCAACCGCTCCGTGTTGGATAGATAAACGGATTCCATCCACAAAGCTGATGGGCATATCGTGAAGGAACCGATAATATCCGGCGGGATATTTGAAGGACCCTTTCACCGTGCAATCGTTCATTAAATATACGTCATTGATACAGCCCGCACAGGGAGAATCATATTTTGTATTGGGCCAGTAAATGCCCAGATAAAAGTCCTCCGTACCGGTACCGTTGATTTGCGGCGTACGCGCACCGTTTATAAAGAAATGCTCGTTGCCTTCGCAGTACTGCCCGCCGTGACAGGTCTGCATCACCGCCACAACGTGACCGCGGCCGAAAAATTCTCCGATGAGCCAATCGTCAAACAGCTCTGTGATACCCTTGCGGAAATCTGCGTGGAAATATCCGGCTTCCTTTTTGGGATATGTATTTTCCTCCACCGCAAGCTTCAGGGTAAGCTTGGCGGGGGATTCCGTGTCAAGATTCACAAGAGTGATATCTGCACATTCCCAGAAAGGCATAGGCAGATACAGAGACATCACAATCTGATCGCCCTCCATGTGCACATCCAGCGCATGGGAATGCACTTCTGTAAATCCGAAAGGCTGAGAAAACATGTGCAGCAGAGGAGTCGCCACCTGGGATATTTTTTCCCCGTCCCAGGAGATATCCACCTGCACTTTACTAAGATCCGCATCCGCAGGCGCGGTTACTGTAAACGCTGTAATTGTACCCGGCTGCTCCGCTTTATACACGTTGGTGTACATTGACGTCAAGGTAAGCGCCTTTTCATATGTATAGGTTTTCTGCACCGGCGCTTCTCCCGCAAATGCCCGCAGAAACGCATCGCTTCTGCCGCCTACTGTGTTCATATCTGTATCGCTGTCAAATTTCTCATACATGATATGGTAGTACACATTATCCAGCTTGCCGACAGCCGTAATTTTCAGCCCCTTTTCAAAGGGAATGGGAATGAAGAAGTTCCCCGCACGGCAATCCGCTTCATCATAATGTCCACGTTCTTCATAGGTATTGCCCGCACCGGACAGCTCCGGCACAGCATTGTTAAAAAATCCGAACATGGTTGTAGTATACCGGGGTGTGTCGCTTCCGTCAAAATAAAAAGAAACAGTGGTTTCTTCAGAGGCATTTGCAACCCAGATACTTTTGATGCATCCTTTACCGTGCTCGTCAAACAGCACCATGGAGCCGTCTGCATCCTGATATAAAAACTGATTGAAATCCGCATTTTCCGCATTCCGATCAAAGCTGGATGCCTGCATTGTCCGTCTGTGCGTTTCAAGATAAGGCAGTTCGCTCAGCTCATAGTAATCTCGCATATTTGTTCTCCCAAATTCAAATGTATTGTTTTCATTATATCGGACAGGCGGTGCAAAGTCAATGTTTACTGCGTTATATTCGCAAATACAGTTGATTTTCAGACAGAATGTGCTAAAATAAGGAAACCGCAAGTCGGGAAACAACCGTGCCCTCTCCCGCACCGGATCACAAACAAGGAGCATCCCAAATATGACACAAAATCCTTCTGTTACAAAGCTTGCCTGTTATATGTCCAACGCCTCCATGGCTGCGGTGGCAAGCATATCCCCTCTGCTTTTTATCACATTCCACAATCTTTACGGAATCTCGTTTACTTTGCTGGGACTGCTGGTTCTCATCAATTTCTGCACCCAGTTGTGTGTGGATGTACTGTTTTCCTTTTATGCACATAAATTTAATATATCGAAAGTCGTGCGATCCATGCCGCTTTTGACCGTGCTGGGACTGCTGGTCTACGGATCCCTACCGCCGCTGTTTCCGGAAAATGCATATCTGTTTCTGGTAATCGGCACCATCATTTTTTCTGCCGCCGCCGGACTTGCCGAAGTGTTGATCAGCCCTGTGATTGCGGCACTTCCCTCTGAAAATCCGGAACGGGATATGAGCCGCGCCCATTCCATATATGCCTGGAGCGTAGCGGCAATGGTGCTGTTGAGCACTCTATATCTGCACCTGTTTGGAAGAGAGGTATGGTATATCCTTGTATTTATTTGGATCAGTATACCGCTGGCGGCTTTTATCCTTTTCCTGTGTGCACACATTCCCGAACTGCCTACCTCCACAAGCAGTGCCGGAACGGCGAAGCTGTTTAAAAATCCGGTTTTAATTTTGTGTATTGCTTGTATCTTCCTGGGAGGAGCCAGCGAGAACACCATGACCCAGTGGTGTTCAAGCTATCTGGAATCGGCTTTGGGAATCCCCAAACTGTGGGGCGATGTTTTCGGCGTTGCTGTGTTTGCAATTATGCTGGGGCTTGGCAGAACGCTATATGCAAAATACGGGAAAAATATCGCAAAGTTTTTGCTGCTTGGTTTTGCAGGAGCCTTTTTATGCTATATAACGGCAGCCCTTTCCCCCATCCCTGTTGTCGGTCTGCTTGCCTGCATATTCACAGGATTCTGCGTATCCATGCTATGGCCGGGCACTTTAATTTATACGGCTCAGGCGGTTCCAAATGCCAGTGTGGCAGTATATGCACTGCTTGCGGCAGGGGGCGACCTGGGCGGATCCATTGCACCGCAGCTGCTCGGCAGTATCACAGACACAGTATCCCAAAGCGGGTGGGCAGCTTCCCTTGCAGAAAATCTGTCTCCGGAGCAAATTGGATTCAAAGCAGGCATGCTGATCGCCGCACTGTTCCCTTTGATTGGAACTGTGGTTGTTCTGGTTTTGAAGCGGGCTGTAAAAAAAGAAAAGTGCCAATGTAACGCCTAACGTAAAAAGGCTCCCTTGTGCTGGAGCCGCATAGCGGATCCTAGGGTGCTCCCGCGAAGCGGGTGAGGGATTGTAATACGATCATTTTGCAGGATCTGCAAATCGGCAGTATAGTAGACAATCCCTCCGACGGCATCGCTGCGCTTAGCCGCCACCTCCCTTTGCACAAGGGAGGCTTTTTTATGTTGGAGCCATGCGCTACCTCCCCTTTGCCAAGGAGCCTTAGATTTAGTGGATCCTCACACCATCTCCCTACCGAGCCTTTTGTCGTTTCTCCTTCCCTGTTTCTTCACATATTTATCACATAGATTCCATTGACTGGATCTATCAAAATGTGATACAATATGTATGAACGTAATACATCATATGCATGAAAGAGGGCATTTCATGTTCGGTAGAACCTTGAAAAAACGCACATTTCATTTGTCAGCCTCTCAAACAATTATGGCAGGATTTGCCTGTATGATCCTCATCGGCGCACTTTTGCTGAACCTTCCCGCCGCCAGCAGATCCGGGGAAAGTATCGGTTTTATCAACGCGCTGTTTACCGCAACCTCTGCCAATTGCGTTACCGGATTGATTGTTGTCAATACGATGGCACATTGGACTATGTTTGGAAAAGTGGTTATTCTTTTGCTGATTCAGGTCGGTGGGCTTGGATTTATGACTCTGATCACAATTGCTATGGTTTTGATCCGCCGGAAAATCTCCCTGAGAAGCCGGCAAACGATTCAAGCTTCTTTTAATCAGGAAAGTATCGGCGGTATGGTGCGCCTGGTACGGAATGTTGTTTTGATAACCCTCTTTTTTGAAATAGTCGGCGCACTCCTGCTGGCGCTTTCCTTTTGGATCAGCGGTTCCATGTCTATCCCGCGCGCGTTAGGTCAAGGCATTTTCCACGCAATTTCCGCTTTCTGCAACGCCGGATTTGACAACATCGGACCGGAAGGTCTGATGCCATATCAAAGAAATATTCCTATCAATTTTATTATAATGATATTGATTATTGCAGGCGGTATCGGCTTTACCGTTTGGGGAGAAATTGCACGGATCCTGCGTGGCAGGCAAAAACAATCCCTGCGCGTTCGTCTGCGTCGACTTAGCCTGCACAGCAAAATTGTTTTAGCAGCCACCGGCATTCTGATCGCGGGCGGCGCCATATTTTTCCTGATTGTGGAATGGTCCAATCCGCGTACACTGGGCAGCATGCCGATCTGGGAAAAAATTCAGGCTTCCCTATTTCAATCCGTAACGCTGCGCACCGCCGGCTTCAATACAATTCCACAGGACGGACTGACGGAAATCTCCCAGTTTTTTTCCTGTATACTCATGCTGATCGGCGGATCACCCGCCGGCACCGCAGGAGGTATCAAAACAGTTACTGTTGGTGTTATCATTGTCTCCATGATTTCTGTAATTCGCGGCAGAAACAAAGTAGAAGCATTTGGTCGCTCGCTCCCACTGGATCTGCTGCAAAAGGCGTTGAGCGTCGTTTCCATCATGCTGTCAGTGGTGTTCCTTTCTACCGTACTGCTGCATTTTACAGAACTGAACAACCCGTATCCGCACACATTTTTAGACTTGCTGTTTGAAACCTGCTCGGCGGCTGGTACTGTTGGTGTAACAACAGGAATCACCCCCCATTTGTCTGACGCCGGGAAAATTGTTCTCATCATTTGTATGTATATCGGACGGCTCAGTCCAATCACGGTAGTAGTCGCATTGAATAAAAAACTGCGCGCAGGGGATGACAGCATCGGCCTGCCATCGGAGCGTGTAATTATCGGTTAAAAGTGATACTGCCCTTCGGGGCATAAAATGGAGTTTACTATGGCAAACAAAAAAAATAATAAAAATTTTGCAGTTCTTGGATTAGGACACTTCGGCATGAGCATTATACAAACGCTCTCGGAATTGGACGTTAATATTTTAGCATGCGACCGGGACGAGGCGAAGCTGCAGCTTGCCACAGAATACGCCACCCATGTAGTCCGTGCGGATATTGCGGATGAAAACGCGCTGGCACGGCTGGGGCTGGGTAATTTTGACGTAATCGTCCTTGCCGTTGGCAAAGATTTCGAAGCATCACAAATTGCAACCATGATTGCAAAGGAAAACGGCGCAAAACATGTTATTGTAAAGGCACGCAACCTACGGCAGAAGAAGATTTTGGAAAGCATCGGCGCAGACGAAGTCATTTTACCGGAACATAAAATCGGCGCAAAGTTGGCGCGCCGTCTGGCAAGTCCTAATATTATGGATATATTGGACGATTCCGATTTCTATACAATCACAGAAATGCATCCAATGGACGAATGGCTGAACCAGACGATTCAGGAATCAGACATCCGCCACAAGTACAATATCACCGTATTGGCAATTCGCCGGGGGGATAAGTTTATAATCCCTGTTTCACCGACCGAAGTATTGACAGAACAGGATGTTCTGCTTGTTTTCAGCGAGAAAAAACGGAAGTAAAAAATCAGTCGTTGGATTTTACACTGCGAAAGGAATGCTATGAGTCAGATCAAACCGGCACTGCGGGACTTTTTTCCCTTTTGGGATAAACTGGAACCAGAGCATCAAAAGGAATTGACAAAATATTGCGGATTGCAGCATTTCCGTAAGGGCGACACAATCGAAACCAAAGACAGGCAATGTATGGGACTGCTCCTGATTCAAACGGGGCAGCTGCGCGCGCTGATCCTGTCGGAAGGCGGTAAGGAAATCACATTGTACCGATTATACGAATTAGACATTTGCCTTTTCTCCGCCGCCTGCATTATGCGCAACATCCAGTTTGATTTGCAAATCGAGGTAGAAGCAGACACAGACGCATTCGTCCTGCCGCCTGTATTATATGACCGCCTGTCCAAAGAATCGGCGCTTATGGCAAACTACACAAATGAGTTGATGGCGTCCCGTTTTTCCAACGTAATGTGGACATTGGAACAGATTTTATTCAAAAGCTTGGACAGCCGTTTGGCAGGTGCATTGCTGGAACGGGCTGCCGATGAAAACACAGCAGAACTGCATGTAACCCATGAATGGTTAGCCCGGGATTTGGGCACTGCCCGAGAGGTAATCACCCGCATGCTGAAATATTTCCGGGATGAAGGATGGATTGCACTTTCCCGAGGATGTGTTCATCTGCTGAATGAGAAAAAACTGCGGGAAATTGCAAATCAGTAAAACATATATAAGAATTGTGACTTTATCACAGTCCGGACACAAAGGCAGTACTATAATAAATCAAAAATATATTATTACATAAAGGAGAAAGATGATGGATAAAAAAGTAAAAGAATTGCTGAACGAGCAGATTATGAAGGAATTCTATTCGGCATACCTGTATCTGGATATGGCAAATTATTACGGAGACGAAGGTCTCGAAGGCTTCCAGAACTGGTTTGAAATTCAGGCGCAGGAAGAACGGGATCACGCAATGCTGATGCGTACATATCTGATGAACAACGGTGAAAAAGTTACACTGCTGCCCATTGACGCACCTGCGGAACAGTATGCTTCCTTTGATGCACCGCTGAAAAAGACAATGGAGCATGAAAAAACTGTTACTGAATCTATTCATACAATTTTCGCAGCGGCAAACGAAATCCATGATTACCGTGCAATGGAATTTCTCAACTGGTTCATCAAGGAGCAGGCTGAAGAAGAGAAAAATGCAGGGGATCTGATTAAAAAATATCAGTTATTCGGCACGGATGCAAAAGGCTTGTATCAGTTGGATCAGGAGCTGAAAGCCCGGGTATATTCTGCACCGTCTCTCATTTTGGATTAAGCGGCTTGCGGCTGTTTGTAACGCCCCTTTATCATAAGGGGCGTTTTTTTTATTTAATGCAGACGCAGATTTTATGCAAGCTGAAATAGGCTTTACGAATTTGAAGTAAAAGGAATTGTCAACTTGCAGCGTTAAGCCATCCAATTACTTTTACTCCCGGCAAAGGAAGCTCCCACAATAGCACTAATTTATATAAGACCCCTTGTGCGGTGGTTCGAAAACGAACCACTGGGGGCATCCCGTGTAGAGCAAACATAATAAAGGCTCCCCCCAGCAAAGGGAGCTGGCTCCGCGTAGCGGAGACTGAGGGATTGTTAAGCTATACTGCCGATTTGCAGATTATCTAAAATGATCCATGATCCATATATACAATCCCCACCCGCTTACGCGGGATGCCCTAGGGATTCGAAACCGAATCCCGCACAAGGGAGCCTTTTTGATATGGCATTCCAGCCGGGAGCCTTCTTATTTCTACGATTCCCTATTTCCGCACCAGCCAGGAAAACATAAATAATACTGCCGATGCGCACAATGATGCAAACAGCCCGATGATATTCTGACCGATATACGTCAGCGCATAGATTCCCTGCACTGCCCCCATAATTGTTAAACTTATATCGGCACGAAATTCCTGCCGCGGCTGTGCTTTCCCATCAATCGCTGCGCGCAGCATTCCTTCCATATATCCATGCACAGGCTGCACCAGCTTTGCCAACAGAAACACGACAGCTGCAACCGCCGCCAATACAAATGCGGCAACATCCACAGCCAGCATCCCGCCAAGGGGCAGCACAACGTTCAGCATCCGCCCAAGCGCCGCCACAGGAATCATCCCCGCGCCATATTCCGTACTGACACCTGCCAAATAACACAGCCATGTGTCTCCGGTAAACATCCCTACAATCAAAACAGCTATGGAAAGTGCGCCAAACAAACCGGCTAAAATCAACATCATAATGCGCAAAATTTTCAATGCCACGCAGTAAAATTGTATGCCCGCCGCCTGCCGCTTCGGCGACACCTGCCTGCCGCAGGTAATCCATCCGGCAATGGTAAATAAAATCCAAAACAATCCGAATCTGCCGCTGCACAAATACAAAAATGCAGTAGCTGTCATCAATATACATATGCACCGGAACAAGCAGGAACCAAACGTATCCCGCACATGCTGCCGGCACCTTTCCGCCGACTTCTGCACTTCTTCATCCGTTTGTTCGCTTTTTGGATATGTCATATGGCCATCTCCCTTCCGCTGCATTGCAGCGGCAATCCGCTGTCCTGTGTAAAATACAGCCAGCTTTATCAGTATAGTATATCAAACACAGAAATATTTGTCAATTTTTCCGTCCTTTTCTGCTTCCTTTGTTTTGCCCCTTTTTATGCTTCTTCCGCACGGAAAATCCAAAGGATTCCACACGCTTTCCCAAAGTATAATATGCGCCGTGGGCGAACGCGGCAAGCTCTGCCCGCTCCAGATGCAGCTTGCCGGACGCATCTATGAGAGATTCCTCCACATCCACCGCAACAATGTCCGCCAGAAACATATCATGACTGCCAAGCGGTATAATCTGATCCACCCGACATTCCAGCGCCAGCGGACACTGGGCAATCAGCGGCGCCGCGACCTCCGACGCAGGCTCTTTATCCAGTCCCCACCGGGCAAACTTGTCTACCTTGCGCCCTGTATGAATTCCGCACCAGTCCGCAGCCCGGATCAACGATGCAGGCGTAAGATGAATCACAAATTCTCCGCTGTTCTTGATGATCTCATAGGAATGCCGCCCAGGACGTACCGATATATATGTTTTCGGTGGGATCGTGTTGCATATGCCCGTCCACGCAATCGTTATAATGTTCGCTTCTTCCATTGTACCGCAGGTCACCAGCGTCGGCGGCAGGGGTCCGAGCAGTGTCCCGCCCTTCCATGTGGTTTTAGACATGTGCAAAATCCTCTTTTTCCCGTTTATTTGATCCTGTTTCCTTATTTTACAGGAAATGTGTAAACAGCGCAAGAACAATTGATAAAAAAATTCTTGCAATATAAATCCATTACATATATAATAAAGATAATGCCTTGTGCTGCCGGAAGGATTCTCCGTCAGCCTGAAGAAAGGAAGCTTTCATGGATAAACTTATTACATTTGCAATTCCGTGTTATAATTCCGGCGCGTTTATGCATCACTGTATAGATTCCCTGCTGGGCGCCGGCGATGATATTGAAATCATTATTGTAAACGATGGCTCCTCCGACAACACCGGCGAAGTCGCCGATGAATACGCCCGTAAATATCCCGATATCATTCGGGTGGTACACCAGGAAAACGGCGGTCATGGAGAAGGCGTCAACCAGGGTATGAGAGGCGCCCGGGGAATGTATTATAAAGTCGTCGATTCCGACGACAGGCTGGATCCGGACGCCCTTGCAAAATTTCTCACCCGCCTGCGCGAAACCGTGCAAAACGGGCAGGATGCAGATATGTACGTGTGCAATTACGTATATGTGCGCATCGACACCGGCGACCGGCGCACCATGAGCTATAAGCACATTTTCACACAGGAAAGGCTGTGCACATGGGAAGAAACCCGCCCGTTCGGTCCGTCCCAGTATCTTATGATGCATTCGGTTGTTTACCGTACAGCACTGCTGCGGGAGCATGGCATCGAACTGCCCAAGCATACGTTTTATGTAGATAATCTGTATATGTACGAGCCGTTCCCCTATGTGAAACAGATCTACTACATGGATCTGGATTTGTATTTGTATTATGTAGGCAGTGATGAGCAGTCCGTCAGTGAAAAAAATATGATCAAACGGATTGACCAGCAGATCAAGGTTGCCAAGCTGATGATCCAGTGCCACGACCTGAATCAAATTAAAGTAAGCAACCGCCGCCTGTATCGGTATATGCTCCATGAGCTTGCTATGATGATCAATATTTGCTGCGTGTTTCTGCTGATCGGCAATACCCAGGAAAATCTGGAAAAGCAGCGGGAGCTTTGGAAATTCCTGCGGGATCAGGACATCCATACATACCGGAAGCTGAAATACAGTTCCCTGTCTGCATTTATGAATCTCCCCGGAAAGCTTGGCAGAAAAACCACCGTCGGAATGTACCGCCTTGTGCATAAAATTTATAAATTCAATTGAAAAAAAGTCCCTCGCAGCCGCGAGGGACTTTTTCATCTTTTTAGCCTTTTCTGCACAAAGCTCCGCCAAACAAACTCAAGCCTCCCACACAAATCTGCACCAAACCTAAGCCTCCTTGCACAAGGCTCCACCAAACCTAAGCCTCCCTTGTGCAAAGGGAGGTGGCGCGGC
>CASTST010000053.1 GCA_949451655.1 uncultured Eubacteriales bacterium
CCGCTTGCGGCAACATATTGTTCCATGCATCCGATTGCTACTGCGGTATGCGGGTCAGCCAGATAGTTGTGATTTGCAAAAGTATTCCGGATTACCTGTGCTGTCTGTTCTTCTGTGCAGAAAAATCCTTCCATTACAGCGTGGATTTTGTCCATTACAGTGTCCGGGGCAGTATATTTGCCGTCACGTGCCAGTTTTTCCATACAGTCCGCGGTAACTGCGGGACCGCCCAGCAGATACAGAAGCCGTTCCAGATTGGACGAAATCAGAATATCCATAGAAGGGGACATGGTTTTATAAAATTCCCGGGTGCGGTCATAAGTGCCGGTACGGATGAAATCGGTCAATACACAGTTTGCGTTGGAGGCGCAAATCATTTTGCCGATGGGGAGTCCCATTTCCCGGGCAATATAAGCGGCAAAAATATTACCGAAGTTTCCTGTAGGAACGCAGATATTGATTTTTTCACCGTAGTGTATATCGCCGCTGTTCAACAGATCGCAGTAAGCGGAGATATAATATACGATTTGCGGGGCAAGCCGTCCCCAGTTGATAGAGTTTGCGCTGGAGAAGAAAAATCCGTTTTCCTCGGCGCGCTGTGCCAGAGATGCGTCGGCGAATATTTCTTTTACGCCGTTTTGTGCGTCGTCAAAGTTTCCGCGTACTGCGCATACATTTACATTGCTGCCGGTTTGTGTTATCATTTGCCGCTTTTGCATGGCACTTACACCGTCTACCGGGAAAAATACGGAAATATCAATTCCGGGTACGTCTTTGTATCCTTCCAAAGCGGCTTTGCCTGTGTCACCTGAGGTTGCAACAAGGATATGCGCGCGTCTGGTTTCCTTTGTCATAGCAAGTGCGGAGGATAACAGGCGGGGCATAATTTGCAGCGCCATATCCTTAAAAGCGCATGTGGGTCCATGCCACAGCTCCAACGCATACAGATTTTCATGGATTGGTACCAGCGGTGCGGCACCGCCGGGAAATTTGATTTCACTGTATGCTTCCTTACAGTCGGAAAGCAGTTTGTCTTTATCATAATCTGTCAGGAACCGGGACAAAACCGCTGCCGCACGACCGTAGTAGGGCATTTTTGCCAGGGAGAGAACATCTTCTTCTGTAAGAGAAGGAATCTCCGTAGGCATATAAAGCCCTTTGTCCGGGGCAAGTCCCTGTTTGATTGCATCTGCCGCAAATACTTCTTTGGGATTTACAGCGGTGTCTCTGGTGCTGACATACTTCATTTTACATTCCATACCTTTCTTGGCTTCCTAATTATAAAAATAAATTATATATGTTTTTTCAAAAAATGAAAAGCATTTTCAAAAAAGATTTTGTCGGCGGTTCTATTTCCGAACCGCTTAGATGCTTTATCGTAAAAAGATTCCATACAGGATATATTATACAGGTCTTCCGGCGTTTCGTCAATCCCATCAAAATCACATCCAAGGCACACAGCGTTTTCTCCGGCGACAGATATATAATGCTCCATATGCTGCAAAACATCGTCGGATGTGCAGGCGGAATCTGCCGTCAGATGTGCAGGGCACAGACTGATTCCCGTGACGCCTCCGGTTTCTGCAATTTTTCTGAATAATGCATCAGGTAGATTGCGTGAGGTATGCGTCACCGCATATGCATTGCTGTGTGTTGCAATTACAGGTTTCCCGGCGCCCTCAGCTATTTTTAGCACATCCTTGCAAAGTGCCCATGATCCGTGAGAAACATCTGGTATGATTCCAAGTGCAAAACAAGCTTCCACAACGGAGTGTCCAAATGGTGTAAGCCCTTCGTCTGTATCCCATCCGCCGCCGATTTCCGAATGTCCTTTCCATACAAGTGTGAGAATGCGGACCCCTTCCAGATATAATTGAAACAGGCGGTCCATGTTCCCGCACAAAATACGTGCGTCTTCCACACATAGGATAAATGCGGTGCCGGTGTCGTTCAGTTTTTTTCCGTCTGTGCAAAGCAGATTCTCTGCTTTGGTTCGAAAATCTTTTGCAGCATTTCTAAATACATCAAACGCTTCCTCCGCAGGCAGGCGATAATCGCTCCAAATTGCGGCACATTGGATATATGCTTCATATGTATTGGTGTGTGCAAGGGAAATATGTAACAGATCGTTTTCCAGGTTGCAGCCGTGTTTATACATTTCCAGTGGGGTATCACAGTGCAGATCAGCCAGCTTCATAATGAACTCCTAATTAAATCAGGTGCTGACCCTTCGGCGGACTGCTCCGGGCAGATGTGCAATATGCAGTACCTTATATACGTCATCACACGGTGAAATGTAAACTTCAATGATATCAATTCGAGGCTGCAGTCCTGCAAGGGCTTCCCTGTGTTTTCGCAGATAGTCGGAAGCTGCCGCGATGAGCCGCTCTTGCTTCTTGGGACTGACGGATGCAGCGGGTCTTCCAAAAGTATGAGACCCGTTGGGATAGGCGCGTCTGGTCTTGACTTCTGCAAATACAATATATTGATCGTTTACTGCGATTATGTCTGTTTCCAAATGACCGCTGTGCACATTCCGTCCCAGAATGCGAAATCCTTTCCCGCATAAATAGGACGCGGCACTGCCTTCGCCAAGCTGTCCTGCCACCCCTGCTTTCATTTTGCTGCCTGCTTTTCCAGATGCCATGCCTCTAATTTGCTTTTATCCCGTTCTAAAAAGGACAGAAAGGATTTTCTATGTATGGGGCAGGGACCGTATTCGTAAACAGCCAATTTGTGGGCTTTGGTGGGATATCCCTTATGTTTTGCAAAGCCATACTGGGGATATGTACGGTCAAACTCAGCGCACAATCTGTCCCGTGTTACTTTGGCAAGAATGGACGCTGCGGCAATGGATTGGCATATTCCGTCTCCGCCCACAACCGCGCGTGCGCTTTGGGAAAAGCCGCGGGAAATGTTTCCATCGATGAGAAGAAAATCCGGCTCTGCCGACAGGGACGAAACGGCTCGGCGCATCGCCAGCAGGGTTGCTTCTAATATATTATAGGCGTCAATTTCCTCCGGGCTTGCCATACCAACGCTCCATGACAGCGCATTTTGACAAATTTCGTCATACAGGCGTTCCCGTTTCTTTTCGGAAAGCTTTTTAGAATCGTCCAAGCCTGGAATAATCAGTCCTTCCGGCAGGATACATGCGCCTGCCACAACAGGACCGGCAAGCGGTCCCCGACCTGCTTCATCTACACCGCAGATTAAGGTATTTCCTTCTATGCGGTATGCATCTTCAAATGAAAAGTCAAGCATTTTCCGCATGCTCCTTTTCGCAGACTGCAGGCGGAGATTCCAATGATATTCTTCCTATTTTTTCACTGCGGAATTCGTCCAGCACGGTCAGGGCAGTGCGCTCCAGATTGATTTCGCCGCCGGATATGAGAAATCCGCGTTTTCTGCCGATTTCCTCCAAAAGATCGTAGGAATCCAACTCTTTTACGGCTTCATAGTTCAGTTTATACCGTGCGCAGAAAATATCCGGATACAATTCCAGAAGGCGTGCGGACAGGATCATTCCAAGCTCATCCGTATCCAGAATTGCGTCTTTGATGGCGCCGGTTGCCGCCAGATTTTCTCCGGTAAGTCTGTCTTCAAACTTGGGCCAGAGAATGCCGGGCATGTCCAACAGGTCAAATCCTGCCGTAGTGGTCACCCATTGTTTATTCAGTGTGACACCGGGTCTGTTTTCTACCCGGGCCTTTTTTTGCCCGCAAAGCTTATTTACCAGCGAGGATTTTCCCACATTGGGAATGCCTACGATCATTGCCCGCAGCTTGCGACCGGTCATTCCTTTTTCCTGAAATTTATGGATTTTGTCAGCAAGAATTTCCCGCACCCGAGGACCGATCCTGGAAAGTCCCTCTCCCGTGATACAGTCGATGGGAAGGGCGGCTATGCCGTTTGCACGGTAAAATTCTATCCATTTATCGGTAATCTGCGGATCTGCGAGGGAAGCTTTATTTAACAGGATTAGTGTAGGTTTTCCGCTTGTCCATGTGGAAATTTCCGGATTTTTTGAGCTGCGTGGAATGCGTGCGTCCAGCAGCTCGATTACGATGTCTACATTTTTCAGGTTTTCGGAAATCAGACGGCGGGTTTTTGCCATGTGTCCGGGAAACCATTGTATTTGTCGGGAAGGCATTCTGATACCGTGCCTTTCTATATTTATTATTCAGCCATTGGATTTTTAAAAACAGAGAGAGAAGTGAAAGGGAATACCCGAAGAATCGCACGCCCGCAAATGCAGCGCTCATCCATCAGACCAACGCGCATATCTCTGCTGTCTGTGGAATTATTCCGGTTATCTCCCATTATGAAAACATAACCCTCCGGGACATAACATTCCAGAGCGTTTTTATCATAGGGCTCCTGCTTGATATATTTTTCCTCCAGCACTTCTGAAGTGCCATCCTTGTTTGTCACAGTTACTGTTCCGTCCGGCGCCACGTTTACTGTTTGACCGCCCACGGCAATGATCCGTTTCACTAAAGGCTCGCGGAGTTTTTCCACTTCCAAAGAGGTGTTTTGCACTACAACAATGTCGCCTTGCTTGGGGGTATAGAACAAATCGGATACGATCAGGAATTCGCCGTTTTGCAAGGTGTCGTTCATGGAAAAACCGTCGACCCGGGTGAGTCTGGCAAAAAAAACAAATACAAGAAGGAGGCAGGCTGTACACAGAACGAAAACTTCCAATATATCAAAGGCGTCGCTGAAAAATCGCAGGAGGGGAGATTTGTGTTCTTCTTCGTTTGATGGGATATCATCCCATATGGTTATATCAGGTTCCGCCGGAGCATATTTTGTCAAATCTTCTTCCATGGGTTCCGCAGATTTTGCAGATTCTGCAGGTTTTACTGGTTCAGCCGGCGATACAGGCGCTACAGGCTTGGGAACAGAGACAGGCTGCGACCGCATTACAGATTTTTTTGTGCGTTTTGCTTTAAAATCACTTCTGCGCTGGCGGATGGATTCCTCCAGTTCCTGCGGTGTAAGATCATATTGTTCCGGGAAATAACCTTTGAGTTCGTTATAAACATTTTCATCAGGGGAGGACGCAGCAGGCTGGTTGTCTTTATGCGGATTTTCAAACTCCATTTTTCGTGACCATGCCTTTCTTTTAACCCTTAATCATAAGATCAAGCAATGTACTGCCATCATGAATCACTGTGGCACACCGGCGGGCATTTTCTTCCGAAAAGGCGGACGTACCCTCCTGTACGGCAGAACTGTCATAGAGGAAGAAGGGAACATAGTCACTGGTATGTGTACGCAAAGCAACAGGGGTCGGATGATCCGGCAAAACCAGAATTTTGAAAGGTTCTCCGCTTTCTTTCAAATATTTATAAACAGGGGCAAGAATTTTTTGATCAATCCGTTCGATGCTGCGCACCTTATTTTCTGCTTCCCCCCTGTGTCCGCACTCGTCCGGTGCTTCTACATGGATGTAAACGAAATCGGCTCCATTTTCAAAAGCTGTTACGGCAGCTTTTGCTTTCCCGTCATAATTTGTATGGAAATTGCCTGTTGCACCTTCCACATCAATTACCTGCATACCTGCACAAATGCCGATGCCTTTGATCAGATCTACTGCGGATATAATAGCAGCAGAAAGCCCCCATTTCTCCCTGAAAGAGGGAAGTGCAGGCTTTCCGCCGGGGCTCCACAGCCAGGGTGAATTTGCAGGGCGCAGCCCTTTTGCTTTTCTTGCAGCATTGACGGGATGATCCTTTAATATTTCATATCCTTTTTTCTGAAATTCCAAAAAAGTTTTGCCGCCGTTTTCTTCTTTGGGCAGATGTTCTTTGATTTTCTGACCGAGTATGTCATGGGGGCGCATGAAGGGATAAGTTTGAGAAGCATTTTTCCAAAGAAGGCAATGGCGGTAGCTAACTCCCGTATAAAGGTGCCAGTCTTCAGCGGAAAGCCCTTCATTTAAGGCTGCAACCAGCTGTGCTGCTTCTTCGGTTGTAATTTCATCGGCGCTGTGGTCAATCATTGTTTTATCTTCATAAGCGGGTTCTTCTTCCGATAATGTAACAAAGTTGCATCGGATCGCAGTGTCATCGTCCGCCATGGTTAGTCCCATACTCATCGCTTCCAGAGGAGAACGCCCCTTGGAATAGATTTTGGGATTATAAGATAGTATTGCTAGGTTGGCAGTATCGCTTTCAGGTACCATTCCTTCCGGCACGTTTAACACGGTGCCGCAAAGAGACTGCTTGCATAAAGCATCCATGCAGGGTTTGTCAGCCGCTTCCATGGGTGTTTTGTTTCCAAGAGAATCTATAGAACGGTCGGCCATGCCGTCCGGTATTACTACAAGATATTTCATATGTGTAAAACCTTTCTTTCGCATTTGGCTATATCTTATAATATTGTAACACAAAACCATGCAGGTTACAAGATTTGCAGAGAATTATTTGTATTTTTTACGATTGTGTTACAACTTGGCAAAAAAATAAAATTTATTAAATAAATTTCAAAATATCCTTGCTTTTTGATTTAATATGTGCTATAATTTCCAATTGTATGAGATTGTTCGCCAAGGCACCCTCTCAGGCTGCGGCGATGCTTGAAAATTTAGCAGGAGGATGAACGATGCCGAACATTAAAAGCGCAAAAAAGCGTGTAAAGGTTACAGCTGTTAAAACACTGCGTAACAAAATGTTTAAAAGCCAGATGAAAACAACAATCAAGAAGTTTTATGCTGCTGTGGAGAGTGGAGACAAATCCGCTGCTTCTGCTGCATACACACCTGCTGTTGTTATCGTTGATAAGGCTGTGAAGCGCAATATCATGCACAAAAATGCTGCCGCACACAAGAAAAGCCAGTTTACTTTGGCTTTGAATAAAATGGCGTAAGCATATCCATAATAGCTTTTAAACATCTCGCTGCCATGCTCCGGCAGGGAGATGTTTTTGTTATATAAGAAAAACGGTCTGATAGGTAGCTGGTTTTAAAAAAGGCTATTAACAAATGTCACGATCAAGCATAGCGATCGTGTCGGAGGAATTGTATAAGAAATGCTGTCGATATAAAGATAATACAAAATAAATAATAGTATAACAATCCCTCAGGCGCTTTGCGCCAGCTCCCTTTGCTGGGGGGAGCCTTTGGGTTGCTTTGTTGCCGTGCCCCTTTGAAACTGCGCTGCAGATTCTTACACAGAAGCCCTATCGCTGTAGCCTTTCCTTTGCATGAGGAGGGTTTAATGAAGTTGATGCTTTGCTGACGCGCTTTTGGGCTTTTGTCCATCTCACCGCAGGAAAGTGCTTTCCTCAATGAAAAACCACCGGTATTGCCGGTGGTTTAAAAGTTTTCATTATTTACAAAGCTCGTCCAGTGTGCCAAACCGGAATCCTTCGCTTTTCCATGCGTCGATCAAATCTCCCAGTATCGCAGCATTGGTGGAGGAAGTAGGATGCAGCAGCAATACCTCGCCATTGTGAGTGCCGGACAGCACTTTCTCATAGGAGGCTTTTTCAGAAGGCTGCGCATTGTTGTCCCAATCCATATAGCCATAGCTCCAAAGCACGGTTTTATATCCCAACTCATTTGCCCATATCAGATTGCGTTCGGAAAATCTTCCTTCCGGGGGACGGTAGTATTTTGCTACTTCTACCCCTGCAACGTCTTTACAGACGTTTTCTAACGCAGTGAGTTCAGCGGCAAAATCTTCTTTGCTGCTTACTGCTGACATGTCCTTGTGGGAAGCGGTGTGGTTGCAGATCAAATGTCCTTCCTCTGCCATTCTCTGGATCAGATCTGTGTTCTTTTTGACCACATGTTCCAAAACAAAGAATGCTCCGGGAACTTCCTTTTCTTTTAATACATCCAGAATTTTGGCTACATTCCCGTTTTCATATCCTACGTCGAATGTAAGATAAATAACCTTTTCGCTTGCCTCATAGTCTGCATTCTTTCGGTCGATAAAATACGTTTCGCTGTTTTTTGTAAAATTAAATAAGGCATCCAGCGGCGGCTGGCTGTGATCTTTTGTGTGCTTGCAGTACCAACTGTATACAGAGCTTTCGCTGTGCGCCGCTGCTTCCTGATACAGTATATTTATATCCTGCCCACCAAGCAAAGCAGCAGATGCCGGCACGATCGCTGCTAATAGTATGCAAAGCGCCGCGCATATTGCAATAATTCGTTTCATGTTTGTTGTCCTTTCATATTCTTTCAATTATAGTATGGCGGCACAAATAAAGGGAAAAACGATGAAATAAATGGGTTGATGCTTAAAAAATGTTTCTGGATACTTGATATCGGCGGAAAATGCAGGTATAATAGCTGTAGTTGGCAAATCAATGAATATATATGCAATAATAATGTATAATTATTGAAAAATATCAATTATTTGTACAGTGTGCATATTGAAAAAACTGAAAAAAAGAGTATACTATTTTATAGAATCAATATGTGAAATCAAATTGTTACAAATTCTTATAAGGAATGGTTATAAATATGAAAAAAGAAATCAAAAAAATTGTTCTGGCTTATTCAGGCGGGTTGGATACTTCCATTATGATTCCGTGGCTGAAGGACAATTATCCCGGATGTGAAGTAATTGCTGTCTGCGGTGACGTGGGACAGGGAAAAGAAACGGACGGCTTGGAAGCAAAAGCATTGAAAACAGGTGCATCCAAACTGTACATAGAAGACCTGCGTGAAGAGTTTATTCAGGACTATGTGTATCCTACTGTGCAGGCAGGCGCAAAATATGAAAACACCTATCTGCTTGGCACTGCATTTGCGCGTCCTATCATTGCAAAACGGATTGTAGAAATCGCCAAAGCAGAGGGCGCAGATGCGATCGCGCACTGCTGCACCGGAAAGGGCAATGACCAGGTTCGTTTTGAGCTTACCATTAAGGCCTTTGCGCCGGAAATGGAAATCATTGCTCCCTGGAGAACATGGGAACTGAAATCCAGAGATGAAGAAATCGACTATGCGATTTCTAAAGGAATCGACATTCCTGTAACCAGAGAAACCAACTATTCCAAAGATAAAAATATCTGGCATTTGTCTCACGAAGGTTTGGATCTGGAAGATCCTGCAAATGAGCCGAAATATGATGAAATTCTGGAGCTTGGCGTAACACCGGAAGCAGCTCCCGACAAAGCTACCTATCTTACCATTTCTTTTGAAAAGGGTATTCCTGTAGCGATTGACGGACAGAAAATGAACGGTGTAGAGCTGGTTTCCAAGCTGAACGAGCTCGGCGGCGCAAACGGAATCGGTATCATTGATATTGTAGAAAACCGTCTTGTAGGAATGAAGAGCCGCGGCGTTTATGAAACTCCCGGTGGCACCATCCTTTATGCGGCGCATGATATGCTGGAAACGATTACCGTAGACCGTGAAACGATCCACATGAAGCAGATGCTTGCCGGAAAATTTGCTGATTGCGTATACTTTGGTCAGTGGTTCACACCTCTGCGTGAGGCGCTTACAGCATTTGTTGACAAAACCCAGGAGACAGTTACGGGCGATGTGAAGATTAAGCTGTACAAAGGAAATATTACCCCTGCTTCTGTAACTTCTCCCTACTCCCTGTATTCTGAGGAAGTTGCAACATTCGGTGAAGATGATGTATATGACCAGAAGGACAGCGCCGGATTTATCAATTTGTTCGGTCTGCCGATTAAGGTTCGCGCAATGCTGCTCGGAGATAAAAATCAGTAATTTATTTCGAATATAACAATCGGGGGCTGTGTGTCCCCGATTGTTTCCTTAAAGGGAAATATAGCGATGAGAAAGGTTGGGTTTATTAAATATGGCTGATAAAATGTGGTCGGGAAGAAGCAAAAAAGCGTTGGATTCCCGCGTAAACGATTTCAATTCTTCAATTTCTTTTGACTGGCGGATGTACGCATGGGATATTGCCGGTTCGATTGCACATGCAACTATGTTGGGAGAGCAGGGAATTATCGCGAAAACAGAAGCGGATAAAATTGTAGCGGAATTGGAAAAAATTCGGGAAGATATTGCCTCCGGTGCGCTGCAAATAGATTTTGAAGCAGAAGATATCCATATGTTTGTGGAAGCGGAGCTTACCAAACGTATTGGCGAAACAGGGAAGCGCCTGCACACTGCACGCAGCAGAAACGATCAGGTTGCACTGGACATCCGGCTGTATTTGCGGGAAGAAATCCGCTTGGTACAGGAACTGATTGCAAATTTGCTTGCGGCAATTGCAGATAAGGCGTCTGACAATATTCGCACGGTAATGCCCGGATTTACACATTTGCAGCACGGTCAGCCTGTGACATTTGCACATTATATTTTGGCATATGCACAAATGTTGCGGCGCGATATGGAACGCTTGGACGATGTCTATATGCGTACAGACTGTATGCCCCTTGGAAGCTGCGCTCTTGCGGCAACTACATACCCGTTGAATCGGCATAGAGTTGCGGAATTATTGGGATTTTCCGCGGTTACAGAAAATAGTATGGACGGAGTTTCTGACAGGGACTTTGTAATTGAATTGGCATCTGCCTTATCTATTTTGATGATGCATCTGAGCCGGTTCAGTGAAGAGATCATTTTATGGTGTTCTTCTGAATTTGCCTTTATTGAGTTGGATGATGCATTTTCAACTGGTTCTTCCATTATGCCTCAGAAAAAGAATCCTGATATTGCAGAACTGGTGCGCGGTAAAACAGGTCGTGTATATGGGGATCTTACCACATTGCTTACAATGATGAAAAATCTTCCCCTTGCATATAATAAGGACATGCAGGAAGACAAAGAAGCAATTTTTGATGCGATTGATAATACCAAGCTTTGCCTGGAGTTATTTACAAAAATGCTGGATACTGCAGTTGTACGGGCAGACGCTATGCTGGAGGTTGCCAAAAAAGGATTCATGAACGCAACAGACTGTGCGGATTATCTGGTTCGCAAGGGCATGGCGTTCCGGGATGCATATAAGATCACAGGGCAGCTGGTTGCATATTGCATTGAAAATCATTATATATTTGAAACATTACCGCTGGAAGCATATCAGTCTTATTCTCCGCTGTTTGATGAGGGAATTTATGCAGCGGTGGATTTGATCCATTGCGTCAATGAACGCAAGGTTTATGGAGGTCCCTCGGAAGAGTCTGTACTCCGTCAGATTGATGGGATCCATCAATTTTTAAATGATAGGGAACATGCGTAAAGAATATAGGCTATGCCACAAAAAACGGCATAGCCTATATTGCTGATTTTTTTATAAAAAATACAAATTTTCTCAATATGATACTTGACGAATGAAGTATGGTGTGATATAATATATAAGGTTCTGAAAAGAACAGTATCTGGGTGTGGCGCAGTTGGTAGCGCGCTACCTTGGGGTGGTAGAGGCCGCTGGTTCAAGTCCAGTCACTCAGACCAAATGCCAATACTTTGAAAAGCCTTGCATTTCCTTTGTTTTAAAGGGTTTGCAAGGTTTTTCTTTTGTACGTCTTTTTACATGTTTTAATGGGGAAAGTTTGTCAAATTATTTGTCAGAATCATCTTCCCCAAGAAGCCATAAAACATCTACATGAAGTACCTTTGCTAAAATTTTCAGTTCGTAATCGGCTATAAAGCGAGCCCCAGATTCAATGCGGCTTACGCCTTTACCTGCAAGAGATAAGCCTTCAAGTTGCAGCTGTACTGCAACTTTGTGTTGGGACATATAAAGGTTTTTCCGTGCTTGACGAATTCGCACACTGCATATGTTTCTTCTTCCATTATAATCAAAAATTTTCATTGTTTGATTTTCCTTTTTATTAAGATATATTGGGTTCTAACATATTTTTTAAATAAAACTGTGTTAAAGATCGACATTTGCTGATTTGTGAAAAATAAAATTAGGGCTTGTGTTTTTGCAGAAATATTTGTATAATTATATTGTAGCAAAAAATAAGGAGATGCGCACAAATGGTTCATTTTTATGATCACGTGGATGATTCATTATTGAAATTTGCGGTTATAATAGCTAAGCATAAGGATAAGTGGATCTTTTGTAAACATAAGCAACGCAATTCCTGGGAACTTCCTGGTGGTCACAGAGAACCGGGTGAGCGTATTGATACGGCTGCAAAGCGGGAACTTTATGAAGAAACCGGTGCAATAGCGTATACAATAACTCCTGTTTGTGCTTATTCAGTTTCTATGTGCGGCAGAGAAGAAAGCTTTGGCATGCTGTATGTTGCAGATGTACAAATTTTTGAGTCTGAATTGCATAGTGAAATCGAAAAAATTAGGATCACTGACTGTTTGCCGGATGTTTGGACGTATCCCGATATTCAGCCATATATAATTGAGGAGTATACAAGAAGGTCGAATATATGTAAATAAAAAAGCGGAGCAATTTGCTCCGCTTTTTACTTTACTGTGCGCTGAATTTCTGCTTTACTGCGCTGACTTTGTTCTGCTCAACCTGTTCTGTAGGATACCAACCCTTAGCAGCCATTTTGCCGTAGATTGTGTCCTGCATAGTAAGCGACTCGTTTAATGCTGCGCTAAATGCCTGATGAATATTTGCAGTGGAGGATTCAATTGCTCCGTGCATATACAGGTCGCATACGCCTTTTTCCAACAGGAGAATGTTCTCCATAAGGTTTTTATCATCCATTTTAAAATCCATGCCTTTCGTAGAATTTATTAGCCCAATAAGCTGTAAAAGCTCTGGAAAATCTGCTGATGCTTCTGTGCCATCTGTTCAATGCAGGTTTTCAGTTCCGCATCGTAAATCTGGCTGGCCGCCTCTTTACATGCGGTTTGAAAATACTGTTCATGTCCCAGTGCGTCTTCTACATATAAAAGTTCTTTTGATGTCATGATCCATGCCTCCTGTTTTAAATTTCATAAATAGTATGGTGCTATAAAAAATGAAATATGCAGTAAAATCATTATTTTTCTAAATTTTGCATAATAAAACTCTGTATGAACGTGCGCGCCCGGGACAGAATAAATGTGGAATCCTTTCTGATTCCAATTGTGAAGAAACTGAGGGATGTCAAAATGGAAAAAAAGGCGAATCATTGTATTGCCTGCTCTGTAGAGCAGTGCGCAAACAACTCCCAGAGTGGATACTGCGTTCTTGATAAGATTCAGGTTGGCACACACGAATCCAATCCTACAGTTGTACAGTGCACAGACTGCGAATCTTTTGTGCTTGGTACAGATCACTGCTGTCACTAAGACGGCGATGAAAAGAAAAAAAGCGCATATGTGCGCTTTTTTTCTTTTCTGACTTATACCGGATGAACCTGAGCTTCCTTATCGGCATTGTCCAGATCAATTCCGTATTTTTTTGCTTTTCTGTATTCGAAGAATTTTGTTGCAACCTGCTCAAACAAGGCATAAGACAATACATCTTCATCCTGTTCGATATACTGGGCACACTTCTCGCGAAGGGTATCCAATTCCGGTTCCAGCTTGTCAGCCGGACGGCAGGTTATGGGTTCTTCATCACCGATGATTTTACGGCGGAATTCATCGGATAT
>CASTST010000054.1 GCA_949451655.1 uncultured Eubacteriales bacterium
GGCAGTATTTTTTATGCTGGTATCTTGGGGAGCAGGAAGTGGCATATTACCCGTTTGTGGCGGTGTCATTGGTGCATTACTTGCCTTTTTGATATTTAATGCTTATCCAGCAAGGGTATTTATGGGAGATACAGGCTCTCTCTTTTTCGGCGGTCTTGTAGTTGGCGCGGCCTTTATGTTGGATAATCCGCTGATTGTTGTCGTATGCGGACTGATGTATATTTTGGAAACCGCGTCCACCATGCTGCAGGTGATTTATTTTAAACTCACCGGCGGCAAGCGGCTGTTTAAAATGGCGCCTTTTCATCATCATCTGGAAAAATGCGGTTGGAGTGAAGTGAAGATTGTAGCAGTATTCAGCCTGTTGACAGCGTGTCTTTGTGTTTGTGCCTGGTTTGGGCTGTGATATATACGGGAAGGACGTAGGGATCACATGAACAATGAAAATCGTTCTTATCAATATGGACGCGGTCGTGGGGCGGGAAATGGCAGACAGCAGGTGCAGGCTGGATCCGGTGCGCCGACGCGGATGCAGTCCTATAGCAAACCGCCCCGGCAGGGCGCAGGAAGAGCAGAAACTTCTGTGACTGTGCCACAGGAACGGTCGCTGATCAAACGAATGAAAAAGGAGCAAGCGTGGGAAGAAGGCGTACAGCGGGTGCGTCACGGTGTAGACCGTCCTATGCTTGTCATTATACTGGTGCTCCTTTGCCTGGGTACAATTATGGTGTTCAGCGCAAGTTATCCGAATGCGCTGGCGTCCAAAAACGATAGTTTGTACTATATCCGGCATCAGCTGCTTTGGCTGGCGCTTGGCGGCGTTTTGATGACTGTATTGGTCTTTATTCCATATAATATTTATAAGAAACTGACCCCGGCATTTTTTCTTGTGTCTCTTGGACTTCTGGCGTTGGTGCTGGTTATGGGTACTGCCCGCGGCGTTGCCCAGCGTTGGATTCTGATTGGCGGGTTTTCTATTCAGCCGTCAGAGGTGGCAAAAATATCGCTGACGATGATGCTTGCCTGGTATATTGACCGGAATTTTGAAGAAACGTCAAACAGATTAAATAAACGCGCATCCCTGGTAAAGGGAATCATTATGCCGGGCTTGATTCTGGCACTTGTATGCGGATTGGTGCTTTTGGAAAAACATTTGTCCGGTACCATTATTTTGGGCATGATCGGCGTTTGTGTAATATTTCTCAGCGGCGCAAATGTGGGAAAAATGGCGTTGTGTTATGGCGTTCCGGCAGCCTTGGCAGGTGTTGTGTATCTGCTTACCAATGATTATGCATTGCAGCGGATTCTCACCCACAGCGATGAAAGCGCCGATGTGCTGAAAGAAGCCTGGCAGACGACGCAGGGACTATATGCAGTTGGCAGCGGCGGATTGCTCGGTGTTGGACTTGGAGAAAGCCGCCTCAAATATAATTATGTTTCAGAAGCGCAAAATGACTTTATATTTACCATATGGTGTGAAGAAATGGGCTATGTGGGAGCAGTGCTCTTGGTCGCTTTATATGTGGCGTTTGTTTGGCGGGGCATAACGATTGCGAAAAAAGCACCGGATACCTATTCATCTCTGGTTGCATTCGGTATTACCTGTCAGGTTGGAATCCAGGCATTTTTGAATATTATGGTTGTAACCGATCTGATTCCCAATACGGGCATATCGCTTCCGTTCTTTTCGTATGGCGGATCCTCTTTGATAATGCTTATGGGTGAAATGGGAATGCTTTTGTCTATTTCCAAGCATTCCTATCAAAAGAAGTAGAATATTGAAAGGGCGGAACGACTCATGCGGGTTTTAATGACTGGCGGCGGTACCGGAGGACATGTGAATCCGGCAATTGCCATTGCGGATACGATTCGGGAAAATGTCCCGGATGCGCAGATTGCCTTTGTAGGAACAGACAGAGGAATTGAAAATAAGCTTGTGCCCCAGGCGGGTTACCGTTTATTTCATGTGAATGTGATGGGGCTGCGCCGCAGCCTTTCTCCAAAGAACATAAAGGCTGCATATTTGGCGCTGACTTCTCCCCGCAAGGCGCGGCGGGTGATTCATGAATGGAAGCCGGATATCGTCATCGGTACAGGCGGATACGTAAGCTGGCCTGTAGTAAAAGCCGCAGCCGCTATGGGGATTCCTACGGCACTGCATGAGTCCAATGCGGTGCCCGGTATGGCTGTGAAAATGCTCTCCGGCGTAGTGGATCGCATTTATTTAAACTTTATGGAGGCCGGCGAGGGGCTGCACTGCCCGGAAAAGCTTCTTCATGTGGGGTGTCCCCTTCGGGGCGGCTTTGCGCAGGTGTCTCGGGACGTTGCCCGCAGGGAACTGGGAATCCCGAGAGAGGCAGTTTATATTTTATCTTACGGCGGCAGCCTTGGCGCAGAGCAGGTGAATGCGGCTGTGCTGAATCTTATGGAGCATTACACCGGCGGAAAAGACAATATCATACACTGCCACGCTACCGGGTCTATAGAAAAGGACATTGCGGCAGGCTGGTTCCGGGATAAAAAGTTGGATCGCTTTGACAATTTACAGCTTACGGAATATATTTTTGATATGCCGCGCCGTATGGCGGCTGCGGATATTGTAATCTGCCGTGCCGGTGCCATGACTATATCGGAGCTTGCGGCAGCAGGGAAGTGTGCTGTGCTGATTCCGTCTCCCAACGTAACAAACAATCAGCAGTATAAAAATGCAAAGGTGCTAGCGGATAAAGGCGCTGCGGCGCTGCTTACGGAAAATGAACAGTTGAGCGATAATTTGCAGAAGACTGTTTCCGAATTGGTGGAAAATCGGGATTTGCGGACACAGCAAGGTCAGAAAATCAAAAGTTTTGACGTTGCGGATACCAATAAACGCATTTTTCAGGATATACAAAAGTTAATTCACAGTAAAAAATAAGTCAGGAAGGGGATGCGGTTATGGGCAAGTCTGCTGAAACCTATTATGCAGAAAAATTGCAGCAGTTACTGGAATTGCAGGCTGCGCAGCGGCAGAATGCTCCGCGGCTTTCCGCCGCCGGATCGCGCCCCCGCCGGACTGTGCAGAATCAGAAAACAGCCGCTGCTCCGGAAAAAGGTGCAGATCGCGCCTATTATGAGGGCTTCCGCACCCGTATGCAGCAAAATCCGCAGACAGCCCCACGCAATCAAAGTGGCGCTGCACAAAGAAAATCACCTGCGAATGGGGCGCGGGGCGGGCAGCCCCCGCACGGTCGCAATATGTCTGCATCTGTCGGAGCAAGACGGACGGCGAATGCCCATGCGCGAACTGCTGACCGCGGAAAACAATGGACGGACAAGCCCCAGGAAGAAAAAAAACGGGTGGATGCATACAAACGGGCAGCCCAGGGGCGCAAGCGGCGAAAATTGCGGGAAATACTGGTGTCTGCGGTGCTGATGCTTGGTGTGCTTGTAGTGTTATGCGTTGTTACGTATCAGCTTTTGTTTGTTATAAGAAATCTGGATGCTTCCGGCAGCAGCCGATATACATCGGAGGAAATTCTTGCAGCTTCCGGCGTAGATATGGGGGACCATTTGTATTCCTTCAGTTCCCGCGTTGTGCAGGAGACTATTCGGCTGCATTGCCCGTATATTGCGGCAGTAGACGTTCATAGAACGCCACCAGGCTCGATTGCGTTTGATATTGAGGAAGAAGAACCTGCATATTATGCCGCCTTCTACGGTGAGATATGGGAGGTTTCCCGTTCGCTTCGTGTGTTGGATCCCGTATCGGAATCCGATGCGAAGGAACAGGGGATGATCAAATTAAAACTGCCTGAAATTAAGGAGGCAATATCCGGTAAACGGATCGCATTTTCTAAAATCCGCAGTGACGATTATATGGAAACAGTGCTGGATACGCTGCAAAATTCGGATTTGGCAGAGCGTATCGGGATGATAGACTTGCGCAGTCCTTACAATATTTCCATGGCGTGCGACGGGAAGTACAAGCTTCTTTTTGGAGACGTCAATGTGATTGATACAAAGTTGCGTCTGGCGATTGCGGTTTTAGAAGATGAACTGTTTCAAAGTGACAATAAAGCGAGTGTGGATTTAACAGATTTAAGCGCTACCAGTGTTATCATAGACAATCAGTTGGATCTGGATTGATATATGCAATTGCAGAATTCTATCAAATTCCACAATTGCATAATATGGCAATAATATGAAATAATTGCTTGTAAAACAGGATTTTTTGCAAAAAAATAAAATAAATCCAAAAAAATATTGAAAAACATCTTGCAAAATTCGCCAAGTCAGTATATTATAGTAATATATGCAAATCTGTCTGCAAAGTACATATAAATTTGCGGGCAGCAGTGGTCCCAATCTATTACGGAGGATGAGAGAAAATGCCTTTTGAACTGGATGAAGAATTTGAAAGCGGCGTAAATATAAAAGTTGTAGGCGTTGGCGGCGGCGGAAACAATGCGGTCAACAGAATGATTACCACCAATGTGCGCGGTGTGGATTTTATCGCAATCAATACGGACAAGCAGGCGCTGCAGCATTCCACTGCAACCCATAAGATCCCGATTGGTGATAAGATTACCAAAGGACACGGTGCCGGTTCCAATCCGGACGTTGGCGCAAAGTCTGCAGAGGAAAGCATTGAAGAAATCAAAACTGCTATCGCAGGCGCAGATATGGTGTTTATTACAACCGGTATGGGTGGCGGTACCGGAACCGGCGCGGCACCCATTGTTGCGCGTGTTGCCAAAGAAATGGGCATGCTCACCATCGGTATTGTTACAAAGCCCTTTGCTTTTGAAGGCAAGAAAAGAAAAATGCAGGCAGATGCAGGTATTGCAGAACTGAGCAAGTTTGTGGATTCTCTTGTGATTATCCCCAACGAGCGGCTCAAGCAGGTATCTGACAAGCCTATCACTATGATTAACGCATTTGAAATTGCAGACGATGTGCTCAGTCACGGTGTGCAGAGTATTTCGGAACTGATTAACGTGCCCGGATATATCAACCTTGACTTTGCCGATGTTACTTCTGTTATGCAGGATGCTGGCTTTGCACATATGGGTGTGGGTACAGCTTCCGGTAAGGAAAAAGCAGAACTGGCTGCAAAAGCGGCAATTTCCAGCCCGCTTCTGGAAACCTCCATCAGCGGCGCGCGGGGTATCCTTGGTAATATTACTGCTTCTCCCGATATCAGTATGGAAGAAATTGACACTGCATGCACAATGATTGCAGATGAGGCTCATGAAGATGCAACGGTGATCTGGGGTGTTGCATTTGATCCGAATATGGAAGACTCCATGAAAGTGACGATCATTGCCACAGGTTTTGAAAATGAGAATGAAACAGAATCTGCAAAAAATCTGAATGAAAAAGCAAAACCGGCAGCAGCTCCCGCAGCAGCACCTGCTGTTAAAAAAGAAGCAGAACCGGCGCCTGTCGAATCGGACGATGAGGATATTTCCGATGACGAACTGGACGAGCTTCTTGGTATGCTTCAGGGAAAAGAGCGCAAACCGGAGACGCCTACCGGATTGAAGCGGTATTTCTAAATTATATAGAATTAGTTGAAAAAAGACGCTTTTGCCAAAGCGTCTTTTTTGTTAAAAGAATTATAAGCTGAATCAATTACTATAACAAGGAGACTCTCGTCCATGGATCTGCTGCTGGCGGCATGCATTCGCCTGCTACAGATTCTCCCGTAAAAGGATGCATAAAGGCAAGATAATGGCACCACAAGGCAATGGGACATCGCTGTGTTGATCCGTATTTCCGGTCGCCCAAAAGCGGCATTTTTCTGGAGGAAAACTGCACGCGAATTTGGTGGGCTCGCCCGGTTCCGAGAGATATATCTACCAGTGACAGGGAATCGCCACTTGCAATGGTTTTGTATTCCAATACTGCTTCCTTTACCCCTTTTCTGCGGGTGCCTGCGACAAATGATTTATTGATTCTTTTGTCGTGATACAAAAGATCCCGCATAGTGCCGCTGTCCGCTGCGCCATGCACAATGGCATAGTATTTTTTTGTCACTTCGCCTTTTTGAAATAGAGCGGATAAAGCGCCGGCGGCTTGCTTTGTTTTTGCATATACCATAACACCGCCAACGGCAGTGTCCAGCCGATGTACACAAAATACAGGGGCGGAGCAAAAATCGGAAAGCAAGTCTATCATGCTGATCTGCCCGCTGGGATCATTCTGGGAAGGAACACCAAGCTTTTTTACAGCAAGAATCAGATGTGTGTCTTCAAAGAGGATTTGCATAAACTCCATGAGCCTTTCATTTGTTTTGTAAAAGAATATAGGGAACTTTTTTAAAAAAGTTCCCTATATTCTTTATCTATAAAATTTACCTTACTTAATCAGCACACGGATAACGCCGTCAATTGCAGCGATATCTGCTGCATGCGCAGGTGTAACAGTTCCTACACAGTCCAGCAGTGCGCAGGCATAGTCGCCTTTGGAACGGCTGGTCATGTTATCAATATTTACACCGTCGGAAGCAAGCACAGCGGTAATGCTGGAAAGCATTTCAGGCTGATTCTTGTGAAGCACTACCAAACGTGCCAATCCGGAACGGGGCATGGAGATTGCCGGGTAGTTGACGCTGTTGGTAATGTTGCCGTTTTCTAGGTAGTCAATTAGTTCGTGGGCTGCCATAACAGCACAGTTGTCTTCCGATTCTTCCGTGGATGCACCCAGATGGGGGATTGTGATAATGCCGGGCTGGTTGATCGTGTTTTCGGTGGGGAAGTCGGTAACATATTTTGCAACCTTGCCGCTTGCAATCGCTGCTTTGATATCGTCAGCGCATACAAGATCTGCACGGGACAGATTGATGATCTTTACACCGTCTTTCATCATTGCCAAGGTTTCGGCACAGATCATATTCTTTGTTTGCGGGGTAGCGGGTACGTGCAGAGTGATGTAGTCGGCAGTTTTGTAAATATCCTCATATGTAGCAACATTTTTTACACCGCGGCTGATTTTCCATGCGGCGTTGACAGTCATGAAGGGATCGCAGCCGATTACGTTCATGCCCATTTCTCTTGCGGCATTTGCGACAAGACCGCCGATTGCACCCAGTCCGATTACGCCCAAGGTCTTTCCTTTGATTTCGCAGCCGGCAAATTTGCTCTTGCCTTTTTCTACGGACTTTGCTACGTCTGTTTCCAGTGTGCCTGCCCAGTTGATACCGTCCACGATATTTCTGGAAGCCAGCAGCAGGGATGCGATAGCAAGCTCTTTTACGCCGTTTGCGTTTGCTCCGGGTGTGTTGAATACTACGATTCCTTTGTCTGCACATGCGTCTACAGGAATATTGTTGACGCCTGCGCCTGCTCTTGCGATTGCTTCCAGTTCGCTGCCGAATTCCATATCGTGCATGGCAGCGCTGCGGACCATAATTGCCTCGGGTGCGGCAACGTCCTCGCCTACGGTGTAAGCAGCGGCATCAAATTCGTTTGTACCGCATGCAGCAATTTTATTTAAAAGTTTAATGTTTTTCATGTTATTGTGCCTTCCTTATATAATGTATCAAAAGATTACTTACTGCTTGGGATTTTCAGCAGCAAATTTTTTCATGAAAGCAACCAATGTTTCTACGCCTTCTATAGGCATTGCATTGTAGATAGAAGCGCGCATACCGCCTACGGAACGGTGTCCTTTCAGGTTCTTCAGTCCGGCAGCGCCTGCTTCAGCAGCGAACTTTTTATCCAAATCAGCATCGCCGGTGACAAAGGTAACGTTCATCATAGAACGGAACGCAGGATCCACGGGAGCAATATAGTAGTCCTGGCTGTCCAGATAATCATACAGGAGAGCAGCCTTTTCCTGATTGCGCTTTTTCATAGCTTCCAAGCCACCAATGGACTGTACCCATTCGCAAACCAGTTTCAGCATGTAAATGGAGTAGCAGGGAGGAGTGTTGTACATGGAATCGTTATCAGCCATGAGCTTCCAATCCAGCATGGAGGGAGTTTCGGGACGTGCGTTTCCGAGAAGATCCTCCCGAACGATTACAACGGTAACCCCAGCAGGAGCCATATTCTTCTGTGCGCCTGCGTAAATCACGCCGAATTTGGAAACGTCAACCGGTTCGGAAATGATGCAGGAAGACATGTCGGCTACCAGCGGGATGTCTCCGGTGTCGGGAATCGCGTTGTATTTTGTTCCGTATATAGTATTATTGTAACAAACATGTACATAATCAGTATCCGGACGGAAGGTGTCGCGGGTGAGCGCGGGAATTTTGGAGAAGTTTTCGTCTTTGGAAGAAGCAACAGCCTGTGCATCGCCGTACTTCAGTGCTTCTTTATATGCTTTGGTAGAGAACTGACCGGAGAGAACGTAGTCTGCCTTTCCTGTCTTCATAAGGTTGAGAGGTACGCATGCAAACTGGGTTGACGCACCGCCCTGCATAAACAGCACCTTATAGTTGTCAGGAATCTGCATCAGAGAGCGCAGCGTTGCCTGGGCTGCAGTGATGATTTCTTCGTAAGCCGGAGAGCGATGGCTCATTTCCATAACGGACATGCCGCTGTCTTTGTAGCATACCAGTTCTGCTGCGGCTGTTTCGAGAACGGGCAGCGGAAGCATGGAGGGACCGGCTGAAAAATTAAATACTCTGTTCATAGTATAAAAGTCCTTTCCTATGTCATGCCGATATCGGCAGAAATTCTATTACTAACCATTATAAACCAAAGAAAAAATTTAGTCAATAGAGATATGAAATCTTTGTGAATTCTATATGTTTAAATCCTCCCGCATTTTTTGGTAAATGTCTTGACAGGTACCTTTTGGAAAGGTATAATGAAGAGACTGCTATGGGAATCTTTTTCCTGTATGCACGGACATATCGGCCGCAGGCCGTATATTTATTAGGAGGACTTATGTCGATCAAGTATCTTGAAGAGGCCGGAAATGCCTTTCAGTTTGCAGCAAAGCCGGTGCATTTTGAGCGGTGTGACACAGGTCATATAAACAATACTTTTTTTGTCGACTGCGGCGAAGGAAATCCCCAGTATATTTTGCAGCGTGTCAATACAGAGATTTTTAAAAAACCTCTGGAGCTGATGTCTAATATCAAAGGTGTTTGCCTCCATGTGGCAAAGAAAATAGAGCAGGAGGGCGGCAACCCGGATCGGGAAGTGCGCAAAATCATTCAGACCAAAGACGGAGACGACTACTACGTGGATCCGGACGGACGGTATTGGCGGGCATATCTGGAAATTGATGATGTTATTTCCTATAACTCCCCCGATTCTCCGGAGCTGTTTTACAAAAGTGCCGTTGCGTTCGGTCGTTTCTTCAAACAGCTTTCCGATTATCCTGCGGATACGCTCTACGAGACAATTCCCAATTTCCATAACTCTGTCAGCAGAATGAACGATTTCAAAGAGGCAGTTGCCCAGGATAAAATGGGACGTGCGGCAGAAATGCAGAGCGAAATTGCGTTTGCGCTTTCCAAGGAAGGCAAATGCTCCTACATTCTGGATCGGATTGCTGACGGCAGAATGAAGCTGTGTGTGACCCATAATGATACAAAGCTGAACAATGTCCTTATGGATAAAGATACCGGCGAAGGCGTGTGTATCATTGATTTGGATACAGTTATGCCCGGTTCCATTCTGTATGATTTCGGCGATGCAATCCGTTTCGGCGCATCTACTGCAAGAGAAGATGAAACAGATCTGGATAAAGTAGAAGTTGATCTGGAAATGTTTGAAACGTTCGTTCGGGGTTTTGTGGGCGAACTGCGGGATACTATGACAGAGGAAGAGGTGCTTGGTCTTCCTATGGGCGCGTATCTGATGACGCTGGAAACCGCCATCCGCTTCCTTGGCGACTACCTGAACGGAGACGTTTATTTCCAGATCCATTATCCTGAGCAGAACCGCGACAGAGCGCGCAATCAGCTGAAGCTGGTTGCAGATATGGATAAAAAAATGGAGCAGATGAACGCAATCGTGAAAAAATATCTGTAACAATTTGCCATGCGTTGCAGAAAGGGGTACATATATGCCCGTAAAGTATCTTGATAAAGCTGCGGCAGCGTTTCAGTTTGCTGCGGCGCCGGTGCACTTGAAACCGCTGTCCGCGGGACATATCAATTATACATACCTTGTGGATTGCGGAGCGGGAAATCCCCAATATATTCTGCAACGTGTCAATACAGAAATATTTCAAAAACCGTTTGAACTGATGTCCAACATAAAAGGCATCAGCCGCCATATTGCCCGCAAGGCGGCGCAAAGCGGCGGCGATCCCGGCAGAATGGCGCGCACCGTTATTGAAACTAAATCCGGGGAGGATTATTATATTGACCCAAACGGTGGATATTGGCGGTCATTTCTGGAAATTGACAATGTGGTTTCCATTGATTTTCCGGACGGTCCGGAACTGTTTTATAAAAGCGCCGTGGCGTTTGGACGTTTTTTTAAACAGCTTTCCGACTACCCTGTGGAAATGTTATATGTAACAATCCCAGATTTTCATAATACGCTTAGTCGCATGCAGGAATTCAAACAGGCATTGGCGCAGGATAAAATGGGACGTGCGGCGCAGCTGCAGCCTGAAATAGACTTTATTTTGTCTGCACAGCCGGATTGTTCCTATATTACAGATCGGATTGCTGATGGCAGGATCCCGCTGCACGTAACCCATAATGATGCAAAGCTGAGCAATATTCTCATGGATAAGAACACCGGCGCAGGTGTGTGTATCATTGATCTGGATACGGTTATGCCCGGTTCTGTTCTGTACGACTTCGGAGAAGCCATACGGTTTGGTGCATCCGCTGCGCGGGAGGATGAAACGGATTTGGATAAAGTGCAGATAGATCTTGGAATGTTTGAAACCTATGTGCGCGGATATCTGGAAGAGGTATGGGATGTTATAACCCAGGAGGAGCTTCTCGGCTTTCCTATGGGGGCATATCTGATGACCCTGGAAACGGGAATGCGATTTCTTGGCGATTATTTAAACGGAGATACATATTATCAAATTCATTATCCGGGGCAAAACCTGGACAGAGCCCGCAATCAGTTAAAGCTGGCGGCGGATATGAAAGAAAAAATAGATCAGATGGCTGAAATTGTTCAGCGTATTTATTATTCTGTAAAAAAAGGGCAGGACCCTTGTGAATCCAAAGGAGTTATATAAAAGTATGAAATCATTCAGACCAGAAGTGGAACACGGTATCGTGTTCCGGCAGAAGCCGACAACCTGCTTCAAGTATAACGGCTGGCCTACCGTTTGCAAGGATGAAAACGGCGTGCTTTACGCAGCTGCTTCCTCCATGCGCATGTCCCACGTGGATCCTACAGGCAAAAACTGTATGTGGATCAGCAAAGATGAAGGGAAAACATGGTGCCCGCCAATCGTGGTGAACGATTCCTATTTCGATGACAGAGATGCGGGTATCACCTATATGGGCAACGGAAAAATGCTCATGAGCTGGTTTACTCTTTGCTATGAGGATTTTTGCGAACCCATTCAGTCTTACGACTGGTTCCCGAAGCAGGATAAAGCAATTTCCAAGGGCTTTGGCGAATGCTGGAAGCTTCTTTCCGAAGAAGACCGCGTAAATGGCTCCGGCGCTTTTGTGAAGGTTTCTGAGGACTATGGTGTGACTTGGAGCGATCCGATTCGTGTTCCCCTCACTGCTCCCCACGGTCCTTCTGTCTGCAAAGACGGTACTTTGGTTTATATGGGCAAGCAGATGGATCCGGATTACCTGGCTCCCAATCCTATTGTTGTTTATACCAGTAAGGATAACGGATATACCTGGACGCATACAGGTACTGTTCCTGTGGGTGATGATATCATTGTAGACAATATGCATGAGCCCCATGTAGTAGAACTGCCCAACGGTCGTCTTTTGGGTGCGATCCGTATTCATGAGAGAAAAACGCAGCCGGACTTTACTGTGTATACTACATATTCCGATGATAAGGGTAAAACATGGTCCACACCGGTTTGTATCGGTGTAGACGGTGCGCCTCCGCATCTGATGGTACATTCCAGCGGCGCAGTGATTTGCTCCTACAGCCGCCGTCAGGGCTTTGGCTTCAAAAAAGACCGTAATCCGGAAGACAGAAGTGAACGTGCCTGCGTCAGCTATGACAACGGCGAGACATGGACTGAGGATTACTGCGTCAACGATGAAATAGACGGGCAGCTGGATATGGGTTATCCTGCTTCCGTTGAACTGTCCGACGGTTCCATTCTGACAGTATATTATCAGTGCTGGCCGGGTGACTGGCATACAAGCGTTCTGTATACCAAGTGGAGACTGAACGGAAAATAAATCCAAAGCGGGAGCTGCTCTGTCACGCTCCCGCTTTCCTAAGCGAACGGAATTTTATACAAATTTATTTCTATATTTTATGCAAAAGCACGATATTTGAAAATGCGGGCACATTTTTTTTTGATTGCCCTTGCAATCGTAAAATGAATTCATTAAAATGAACAAAGTACGTAAACTTACAAGAGTTCGGAGGAAGAACGAATGGCTACAATGGCAAATGATAAAGTACGTGTAGGAATTATCGGATGCGGCGGCATTGCAAACGGAAAGCATATGCCCGGTCTGAAATCTGTTGCAGAAGCAGAAATGGTTGCATTCTGCGACCTGGAAGAGTCCCGAGCAGAAGCCGCAAAGGCAAAGTTCGGCACGAAAGATGCAAAGGTTTATACCGACTATAAGAAGCTTTTAGAGGATGCTTCCATTGATGTGGTACATGTATGTACCCCGAACCGTTCTCACAGCTACATTACTGTGGATGCGCTGGAAGCAGGAAAGCACGTTATGTGTGAAAAGCCGATGGCAATCAACTCTGTTGAAGCAATGAAAATGATTGACGCTGCAAAGCGCACAGGCAAAAAACTCACTATCGGTTATCAGAACCGTCAGAGAAATGACTCCAAGTACCTCAAAGAGGCTGCTGTTCGCGGCGAGTTTGGTGATATCTATTATGCAAAAGCATTTGCAGTACGCCGCAGATTTGTGCCTACATGGGGTGTGTTCCTGAATGAGTATGAGCAGGGCGGCGGTCCTCTGATTGATATCGGTACCCATGCACTGGACCTTACTCTCTGGACCATGGATAACTACAAGCCCAAATACTGCGTAGGAACCTCCTACCACAAATTCCGTTATCAGACTGAAACTGCGAATGCTTGCGGCGACTGGGATCCCAACGAATTTACTGTTGAGGATTCTGCATTCGGCTTCATTGTAATGGAAAATGGTGCGACCATCAGCTTGGAATCTGCATGGGCATTGAATACGCTGGAAGTACGTGAGGCACAGACCTTAGTTTGCGGTACTAAGGGCGGCGCTGACATGCTGGACGGTCTGCGGTTCAACTCTGTAGAAGGCAACCGTCAGGTTGTGAAAAAGATTGACCTGAGCACAGGCTCCGTTGCATACTACAGCGGCATTGGCGGCG
>CASTST010000055.1 GCA_949451655.1 uncultured Eubacteriales bacterium
GTAATCTGTGTACTTTCCAGCGCTCCCAAAATCACGCCGGAAAGCGTTGCATTGATTGCCGCAGTAGGTCCACCGGACTGTCCTACCAAAGCGGCGCCTTGCAGTATACCCATAGTCATCCTCATACTTCAGTGTGAAAAAGTAAATTTGCGGATGCATTTCCCGCATTTTTCACACAAGATTTCTACACATAAAACAGATTTATTCTGCAAATATTCTACCATGCCACGCCCTATTCGTCAACATATATCTTTTATCTCCAGACGCATTCGACAGCTTTATCAGCGCCGCCATAGTATACTATTTATGAAATGGAGGGATTCAACTTGGATACAAAAAATGCTGATGTAAAACTGGAATCAAAAAATAACATACTGACTGCCGCGATCAGCGGCGAAATCGACCACCACTGTGCAAAAAATATACGCCAGGAGATTGATGCTGCACTCTTGTCTGCATCTCCAAACAAGTTAATTATCAACATGGGCGGCGTTACCTTTATGGACAGTTCCGGGCTGGGACTGATCCTGGGACGGTATACTAAAGCAGAAGAAATCGGGGTACAATTCTCCGTTCAGGGCGCCCGCGGACGTGTTCGTCAAATGTTTGATATGGCGGGACTGGACCGGATTATTACATTTGAAGGATAAGCAGAAAGGCAAGGATAAATAATTATGAAAAAATCGGAAAATACATTAAAATTGCAATTTGATTCATTGTCTCAGAATGAATCTCTCGCCCGTTCGCTTGCCGCCGCATTTGTCATGCAGCTCAATCCCACGGTAGCAGAGCTTGCGGATATTAAATGCGCTGTTTCGGAAGCGGTTACAAACTGTACCGTGCACGCATATCGAGACGCTGTAGGACCTGTTTACATGATCATGAATGCTTATGCGGACAGAAAAGTGAAAATAGAAATTCGTGACGCAGGATGTGGGATTCCTGATGTAGAAACTGCCATGCAGCCTTTATATACCACTGATGCGGAAAACGAGCGCAGCGGCATGGGATTCACTGTTATGGACAGCTTTATGGACAGTCTTACCGTCCGAAGCCGTCCCGGAAAAGGAACAAAGGTTATCATGATGAAAAAGCTATCTGTACTTCCCCGCTAAATCTGATACATAAAAGCGGGAGGTGAAACCTTTGAGCCAATACAGCGAAAATACCTGTTATATAGAAAAATCTCAAGAGGGCGATGAGCAGGCAACGGAAGAACTGATCCGAATGAATTATCCCCTTGCAGCATCCATTGCCCGACGTTTTTCCGGACGCGGGGTGGAAACAGAGGATTTAATTCAAATTGCATTGATCGGGATGCTGAAAGCAATCCGCACTTTTGATATTTCCAGGGGCACAGCTTTTTCCACTTACGCTGTTCCTCTGATTATGGGAGAAATCCGAAAATTTTTACGGGATGACGGGCTGATTAAAGTCAGCCGGGTCAATAAAAAAAATTGCGCTGTTTTAATGCGCTGTCGGGAAGAATTTATAAATAAACACGGACGGGAGCCGCACACGGAAGAATTGGCGCAACGAACCGGGCTCACCAATGAAGAAGTGCTTCAGGCACTGGACGCAGGACGTCCCATTGCCTCTCTTTCCGAGCCGGTCAGCGATGACGGAGATCTGACCGTTGAAAACACAGTAGAAGATCCTTCCTGTTCCATCGAAAAAACATTTGATCGTATTGCCCTATCAGATGCACTGCGAAGTCTTCCGGAACAATGGCGCAAGATCATCATGCTGCGTTATTATAAAGATATGTCTCAGCAGCAAACAGCAAATATTCTCGGACTGACGCAAGTGAAAGTATCACGAGAAGAAAAAAAAATCATTGCCGAATTGCGACGGCAAATTGTATAATAAAAAGCCTCTTTTATGCAAAGAGGCTTTTTATTTTTTAATACACATTTTACCTTCTATAAAAAAGAGTGAAATCAGGAAAATTCGGTCACCATATATATAAGATAGCAATTAAAAAGAAAGGAAACCTGAAATCATGCACATCAAAAAAATTCTTTTGGGAATCTGCGCAACCACCGTTCTTGGCTGTAATGTTTTTGCTGCGCCCTGCAGCGCATATACCTACAGCGAGCCCTGCGCCTACTGCGGCAGAACATGCTACTATCCCTATACTTCCGATATGGCAGCAGGAATTGACGACACGCCGATTCCCTGTGTAGTGCATCCGAACTGCGTCATTACCAAGCGTGAATTATATTTTGTTACCACTGACGCCCAAAATGGCTGCGGGTGCAGAGAATTTCTGCTGCACAACAACATTGGAACGACTCATTCGGAATATACCACCCACAGTTCATGCGGCAGAATGCATACTCCACGATAAGCTTTCTTCCGTATAGTGCAAATGAAAAGCCCCTTCAGTAAAGAAGAATTATATACAAACAAAAAGGCTTCTGCCAGCAAAGGAAGCTCACGTACAGCCTATCGATTTTGATACTGCAAAATGATAGTATAACAATCCCTCAGTCGCTATCGCTTCGCTCAGCGCCAGCCCCCTTTACACAAGGGGGCCTGCTATCCAAAATCCAACTTAAGCCTCCCCCCGGTAAAAGGAGGTGGCGCGGCGTTAGCCATTGTTTCGTTAAACTGTCGATTCACAGATCATCTAAAATGATAGACAATACAATCCCTCAGTCAGTCTCGCTGCGCTCGCCTGACAGCCCCCTTTGCACAAGGGGGCCTACTATCCAAAATCCAACTTAAGCCTCCTTTGTGTAAAAGGAGGTGGCACGGCGTTAGCCGTGACGGAGGAATTGTTTCGTTAAACTGTCGATTCACAGATCATCTAAAATGATAGACAATGCTATCCCTCAGTCAGTCTCGCTACGCTCGCCTGACAGCCCCCTTTGCATAAGGGGGCTTCTTAAATTTACGCTATGAAGTTCGCATAAACCTCTTATAATTTCACTCTATGACGCATCCCCATTCACTTGATCGTTTCCATAAATAAACAATTCACTGGAGCCAAGCTCCACAAAATCCCCCGTAATCTGTCGGACTGTGATTGAACTGCCTTCTTCTATTTCCTCATTATCCAATAAAAGAACCGTATCCGAAATAAACACCGTATTTTTTGATCGTCCATTCACATATACCACACTGTATTTTGTAAAGTTTTCGCCAACAATATAATACCGATCCTCAATAAAGGTCACATGCTGTATTTTCACATCCCGATATCCCATGCGCATATCAACCGGCGTATACTGTCCTTCTCCACCGTACGCCAGCATATCACCATATAGCATATCATATTGCAGCATCCGAAGCGCATCCAAATAATCATCATTTTCCGAATACTTCTGATGCATCTTTGTCAGCAGTCCATTTTCAATTCCAAGGCTGTCCAACACCAGCGCCGACAATTGATATGCCTGAATATCCCGTGACTGCTTCTCCGACGCAAAATTTGTCCATACGACATATTCGCTGATATACTTACTGTCTACCGACAAATCCTGCACATCATATTCCAGACTTGGCTGATGGTCTCCATATAACACAAGCACGCACTCTTCATCCAATGCAGACAATGCGTCCATCAGTTCCCCAATAAAGCGATCCATTTCCCAAAGCTGATATGCATAATACGCAAACTGATGCCGGAGTGCTTCATCAGAAATTCCATTGATCTGGATCAATTTTTCATCCGGCACCGGTTCTGTGGGATACTTACCATGTCCCTGCACGCTGACGGCAAAAACGAAGTCCTTCCCCTGTGTTGAATGCATAACATCTATTATCTGCTCCGTAAGGCAGGAATCTTTTGCCCATCCAAGGGGATTGGTTGGATACCCACTCATATATTCCAGCGGCGTAAAGGTATCAAAGCCCAGATTTTTATAGGCAGTGTGCCGACTGTAGAAGGTACCGGTATTGTTATGAAATCCATGGCAGGTGTAACCCAGTGCGCGTAGATTATAACAAATACTTTCACAGCTTTTCTCCTGCAAAACCGTTTTAAACGGATATTCACCTGTGCCGAAATCATCCAGATTCATTCCTGTAAGCACTTCAAATTCCGTATTGGCTGTTCCTGCGCCTACAGACGGCACATACATTTTTCCGCTGGTGCAGGTTTCCTTCAGCTTTGTAAAGTTCGGTACAGGATTTGTTGCAAAAGTCAATTTGGAAAATAAATTGATATCCATGAAGGATTCCAATTGCACCATGATGATATTGGGCTTTTTTTCCGGCTCGTGATTTTTTTCACTGCCTATGGAGGAAAGAATCTCCTCTATCGTATATGCGGAATAATCCTCCGGCTCTGCAATGCCCCGGTCAAATATACTTCTGGAAAAGCAGTAGGTAAAACCGTAAGTGTCGTATGCCTCATTCAAATCTGCAAGGTTGGACGGAATATATTGGAAAACAGAAAGACAAACGATCAGCGCTGTGCCAACTGCAGCAAAGCTGCCGAAAGCGATAGAGGCTGCCGCAGGGCGCATCGGAGATTTCGGACTTTTTATAAATAGAAAAACCATTGCGGCAATTGCCAGTATAATTGCTGCCACGCATAAAATAATTTGTATAACGGTGAGATAAATATTGACGATAGATATGCCAGTACGCAATATGGAAAAATCCACTGCTTCCAGAGGCGTCACTCTTGTATACAAAAGAATACAGTTGATAATCGCCAGTCCAACAAATACAAGTGCGACAATCGCCTGTGCAAAAATACGCTTCGGCACAAAATAAGTGAGCGCTAAAAAAGCAGCGATGATCAGCCAGTTCATCAAAAAACACACCGGCTCCTGCACCAAAAATTGCAAACCGCCGAAAAAGCTGTGACGACTGAGAGACTCAATCAGCAAAAGCATGCAAAAAGAGCCAAGCAATCCAAACAAAATGGGACTGTTCCAAATATCACGCCATATTTTTATCCAGTTTTTCTGTTTATTTGTATTCATATCTTTTCAATGTTATATTATTTTGTTTTTTTCGACTTTGAAAGAATCCCCATTCCAATTACCATAAAAATCGGAAAAATAATCCCTGCCAGAATCCCTGCCCGCAGCCCGATCTGTTCGGCGTCCAGCGATAACCGTGCTCCCATGCGGGTAAGTGCAGGCATATTTTCCGCAAAATCTGATACTATGCCTGTCAGCCACGGACCAAGGGAGCAGCCGATATCGCCGCCAACAGCCATCATAGCAAACATAGACGCTCCCGCACCCGGATATTTTTCCGCACACAAGGCAAGCATTCCCGGCCACATTAAACTGACGCCGAATCCGGTCACACCGCAAGCCAGCAGTGAAACGATAGGTACCGGTGCAAACACTGCCGCCAGATAACAGATCACTGTAAGCAATGCGCAGGCAGTCAAGGCACGTGCAATTTTCAGCTTATGACCGTATATTCCATAAGCAGTTCTGCCAATCCCCATCATAACTGCAAACATACACGGTCCCAGCAAATCGCCTACAATTTTTGTAATTCCAAGTCCCCGTTCCGCAAACAGAGACGCCCACTGCGCCATTACCTGTTCTGCTGCGCCGGCAAATATCATAATCAGAAAAGCAACAATAAAAATCGGATCCCGCAGCATAGCAAGGGCGCCATGCTCACCGTCATGAACCGTCATTTCTACCATAGGCACCCGGGCAAAGAAAATCCCATTGAAGATGGGAACCAATGCCCACAAGAGAGGCAGGAAAAACCAAAGCTGTCCGCCGATGATATGGAGCAGCGCGGTTGTTACCAAAATGACAACTGCCTGCCCCCAGGAATAAAAGGAATGCATCAGCGCCATAGGAGAACCGCCCGCATTTTCATCCTTGGGAAGTGCTTCCATAAGGGGACTCAGCACCACTTCTGCCAGTCCGCTTCCGGCAGAATATACGATAACAGCCGTCATCACAGCAATCTCCGGCAGAAGCACTCGCGGCAAAATTGCAAGAAGTATCAATCCGGCAGCGCAGGATGCCTGACTCCACACGGACAGGCTGCGATAGCTTGCTTTTTCAATAAATTTTACCGATAGCAAATCAATTCCGATTTGTACCAAAAAGGTTACGAGGGTGATTGCCGCAATATAGGATAGTGAAAAATGATACGTATCCTGAAAAATAACAAAGAGAAGAGGCGCCAGATTGACGACAATGGCCTGCGTGACATATCCGGTGTAGCAGGCAAGGCGCGTCCTTTTAAATTTTTGATGCATTTGCCGTTAACTCCAAATGTAAAAATTATCCAAGCAAAATCGTAACAATGACAGATGCAGATCCGCCCACCATAAGCAAAGCAAGGACGATTGCCACTGTACGAATCATTATTTTTTTCTGCTTTTCCGACATGTTTATTACCGTGCTTTCTTTCTTATTCTATCACAATCTGCATTTCATCAATATCCGGAATCAAAAGTGGAGAGCCCACTGCGGGAATTTTGATTTTCCGGCACTTTGGCGCATCCGTGAAACGGGCTAAACCATCCCCGTAATACACCCCGCTCACCACCTGCTTTTTACGCAGCTGGTACAAAATAACGCCGGCAGAAGTACGGGTGGTTTTTTCCGGAATCAAAGAAGATTTTATAAGGATGCCTTTGCCCGCATCGGACACGATCAAAAGATCCATTGTTTCCTTTTCATACACTGCCGCTATGAGCGGCGCCCCATCGGAATAAGCGCTTGTAAGACGCTTGCGGTTGGATTTTGTTTCATATGCAGAAAGCGGAATGCGCACGCCTTTTCCATTTTCAAAAATGAAGATGATATGATGATCCGAGCTGCAGGATTCATTTACAATCTTCATCAGAACAGGGCGTTCATTTTCCTCAAAATCCAGCTTACCGGGCAAAAAGTCTCCCAGAAGGGATGCTTTTACCGGATCAAAATCCGCTAATTTCCCTTTATACACCCGCCGTTGGTCTGTGAATACCAAAAATTCGTCCTTATTTTCGCAGTCCTCGCTCCAGAGAATTTCATCTCCGTCCTTTAGCCGCTGTTCATCGTTGCCGCGCAAAGACTGATGGGTGATTTTCTTAAAATAGCCGTCCCGGGTAAGCACCACCCGACAGGCATAATTCTCTACAGTGTCCAGAATTGCAGGTTCCTCAATAGTATCCGCATAAATGAGTTGGGTTTTGCGGGGCTTGCCGTATTTCTTTTTGACCTCGGCAAGCTGTGCGGATATAAGGGCACGCATTTTGATTTCATCTGCAAGCGTCTCTTCAATATCCGCAATTTCTGCCTGCAAACTCTCAATTTCATGCACCCGATTGATCAGATATTCATGGTTCAAATGGCGCAGTTTAATTTCAGCCACATATTCCGCTTGAACCTGATCAATAGCAAATCCCTCCATCAGCCGCGGTACAACTTCCGACTCTTTTTCTGTCTCGCGAATAATGCGGATTGCCTTATCAATATCCAAAAGGATTTTGCTCAGTGCTTTCAGAAGATGGAGGCGATCTTTTTTCTTCTGCAGTTCAAAGCGCAGTTCCCTGCCTACACATCCCAGCCGAAACCGAATCCATTCCTGCAATATGCCAATGATTCCAAGTTGTTTCGGCGATGCGTCAATGAGCACATTAAAGTTGCATGCAAATTCATCCTGCAGGGGCGTCAGCTTATACAGCTTTGCCATCACCGCTTCCGGATCTGTTCCGCGCCGCAAATCCAGTGTGAGTTTGAATCCATTCAAATCAATTTCATCCCGGACGTCGGTAACTTCTTTCAGCTTTCCCTCTTTAATTAAATCCACAATTTTTTTGATAATTGCTTCGATTGATGTAGAATAGGGAATCTGCAAAATGTCAATACAGTTATTGTCTTTGTCATAACTGTACCGTGCGCGCAAGCGCACACTTCCCCGTCCGGTTTCGTATATGGACCGCATTTGTGCGCGGTCGTAGATCAGCATACCGCCGCCGGAAAAGTCCGGTGCTTTAATCAGATCCAGGATTTTATCGACAGACAAGTTCGGATTTTTCAGAAGTGCAATCGTACCGTCGCACACCTCCGCCAAATTAAAGGAACAGATATTGGACGCCATACCCACGGCGATTCCCATATTGGGGGACACCAGAATATTGGGGAAGGTAGTGGGAAGCAATGTAGGTTCCATTGTGGTATTGTCGTAGTTCGGCACCATATCCACTGCATTTTTATCAATGCCTGTAAAAATCTCATTGCATATTTTATCCAGCCGCACTTCCGTATACCGGGACGCAGCATATGCCATATCCCGGCTGTACTGTTTGCCGAATGATCCTTTGGAATCCACAAAAGGATGGAGCAGCGCCTCATTGCCCCGGGTAAGCCGTACCATCGTTTCGTAAATAGATGCATCTCCATGAGGATTGAGCCGCATCGTTTGTCCGACAACATTTGCGCTTTTTGTACGCGGACCGCTGAGCAGTCCCATTTTATACATGGTATAAAGGAGTTTTCTGTGGGAAGGCTTAAAACCGTCGATTTCTGGAATTGCCCGGGAAATGATTACACTCATTACATAGGGCATATAGTTTGTTTCAATGGTTTCCGTAATCGGCTGGTTGACAATTTCCGCCTGTATCTGAGGCGCTTCTTCCACTTTCTTCTTTCTTGCCATGAATTATGACCGTCCTTTTATTACTTCACATCCGGCAGCCCGGATGATGCGATTGTATAGTGCAAGATATTCGTCTGTCTTCGGAGGCAGGGGCGCATAAATAACCGGAACCTGCATCGCATCTGCTTCCCGCAGAATCCGGAACAGATTATGCATTTGCGCGGCAGGATCGTTTTCAGCGCCCAAATCCATCACTTTTACTTTTGTAAACCGATTCAGATCCTCCGTATAGGCAAGAACCCCGCAGAAATCTTTCCGACTGTTTACAAACTCTACAAATGTATCTCTGCTGCCTTCCACCAGAATCAACTTTGTTTTCGGTGCATAATGCCGATATTTCATACCGGGCGACTGGGGGCGGTCCCCTGCCGCGTTCGGATCCAGCACTGCCTGATCTACCAAAACATTTTTCACTACAGACGCAAGCTCTCTGGGTAAAACTTCACCGGGACGCAGCAGCGTGCATCCTGCATCTGTAAGCCGAATCACTGTAGATTCCACACCAATGGCACACGCCCCGCCATCCAGAATCATATCTACTCTGCCCGACAGGTCAGCCAGAACATGCTCAGCTGTAGTGGGAGAAGGTGATCCTGACAAATTGGCACTGGGTGCGGCAATAGGAACGCCGACAGCCTGGATGAGCCGTCTTGCAGCCGCATGCCCCGGGCAGCGTACTGCCACTGTATTTAGTCCGCCTGTAACAGAATCGGGAATAAGCGGCTTCTTATCCAGAATCACTGTAAGGGGACCAGGCATAAAACGCTGTGCCAGTGCATAATACGCCGGCGTAGTTACAGCAAAGTCTTCCGCCTCACTGGGATCTGCCACATGTACAATCAACGGATTGTCCGCAGGGCGCCCCTTAGCAGCATAAATTTTTGCTGCAGCATCGGGATCAAGAGCATTCGCGCCAAGCCCGTAAACGGTCTCTGTAGGAAACGCAACCAAGCCGCCTTCCCGCAGAATTTTACCCGCACGCTGAAATGTTTCCTCAGCCGTCTCTTCTGAAAGTCTCACAAACTCAGTTTTCATCCGATCCGGCTCCTTTCAGCCGCTGGGCTGCATCCGCAGTTGCCAATGCGTCTATCATCTGATCCAGGTTTCCATCGACAAAGCTGTCCAAGCTATACAATGTAAGTCCGATTCTGTGGTCAGATATACGCCCCTGCGGGAAATTATAGGTTCGGATCCGTTCGCTTCTGTCGCCGGTTCCCACCTGTCACCGGCGTTCTCCGGCAATCTGATCCGCCTGCTTCTGCTGTTCCATATCGTACAGCTTTGTCCGCAGCAGCTTCAGCGCTTTATCCCTGTTTTTGAACTGACTGCGTTCCTCCTGACATTCCACAACGATACCGGTAGGCTTATGAATCATACGTACTGCGGATTCCGTCTTGTTTATGTGCTGCCCGCCAGCGCCGCTGGACTTACAGGTTTCCACAATCAAATCAGCCGGGTTGATTTCCACTTCCACTTCTTCCGCTTCACACAAAACAGCAACCGTTGCAGTGGAAGTATGAATACGCCCGGAGGATTCTGTTTCCGGAACCCGCTGCACCCGATGTACGCCGGATTCATATTTCAGACGGGAATAGGCTCCCTCGCCGGACACCATGAAGGAAATTTCTTTGTATCCTCCAAGTCCCGTTTCATTCTGAGACATAATTTCCGTTTTAAACCGATGGCTTTCCGCATACATCGTATACATCCGAAAGAGCACTCCTGCAAACAGCGCAGCTTCTTCCCCGCCTGCACCGGCACGAATCTCAACGATGACGTTTTTGTCATCGTTGGGATCCTTGGGGAGAAGCAGAATTTTCAACTCTTCTTCCGTTTTAGCGATCTGCTCCCGCATCGCATGATATTCCTCCTGCGCCAGAGCACGCAGTTCCCCATCCGGTTCCGATTCCATCATCTCAGCGACATCGGCGCAGTCACGGGTAAGCTTTTCATATAAATCGTACTTTTCCACAATGGGCTGCAGGGATTTGTATTCGCGCATGAATTTTGTATACAATTCCATGTTCTCCATCGTTTCCGGTTTGGACAAATCGGCTTCCACCTGGAGAAAACGGTCTTTAACTTCCTTTAGCTTATCTATCATAAGTCCTCATTTACAAAATGCCAGAAAGGCCTTGTATGTCTCGTACAAATCCAATTTAGAAATGACTTCAAAGGGCGCGTGCATAGACAGCACCGGAACACCCAAATCTACCGTATCTATATTTTCATTAGCAATATATTTTGCAACGGTTCCGCCGCCGCCCTCGTCGATTTTGCCAAGCTCCGCTGTCTGCCAGAGAACATTGTCCCTTGTAAACATGTCGCGAATCTTTCCCACATATTCGGCGGACGCGTCATTTGTAGAATACTTGCCGCCGCTGCCGGTATATTTCGACAGCACAACGCCGCTGTTGAGCATAGCAGCATTCCGTTTTTCAAATACCTCACTGTAAAGAGGATCATATGCTGCATTTACATCCGCCGACAAACACATGGAACGGCTGCGTACAAGCGCTGCGTTACCACCAAGCGCATCGGACAATTCTCCGATTAAATCTGTAAGAAGGGCACTCTGCATTCCGGTGGTTCCGTCACTGCCGGTTTCCTCTTTATCTGCAAGAACGCAAATGACTGTATGCGCACTGTCCTCACTGTCGATCAGCGCTGTGAGCGCCGGATATGCACACACCTTGTCATCATGACCGTATGCGCCGATCATGCAGCGATCCAGCCCAATATCTACAGGACGACCGGCAGGAACGGCACAAAGCTCTGCCGTCATAAAATCGCTTTCCACAATTCCGTATTTATCGTTGAGAATACGCATCATATTCAGCTTTACGCTGTCGGAACCGTCTGCGGGCGTCCCATCTTCCTCCAGGAGAGGAGATGCGCCGATGAGCAGGTTCAGCCCTTCTCCGGCAAACGCCTTATCCAAAGGTTTTGCGCCTTGAGTTTTACCAAGATGCGGCAGCAAATCTGTAATCACAAACACAGGATCCCCTGCATCCTCACCGATATTGACTTCAACCGTTTCGCCGTCCTGCTTTGTTACTACACCGTGCAGTGCAAGGGGAATTGTAGGCCAGTGATATTTACGGATGCCGCCGTAATAATGGGTTTTCAGATATCCCATTCCCTCTTCTTCGAAAAGGGGATGCTGTTTTAAATCCAAGCGGGGAGAATCAATATGGGCAGCGCTGATCCGCACGCCGCTGTTGATAGGCTCTGTACCAATCCGGAATGCAAACAGCGCCTTGCCCCGATTGTTCAGATAATATTTTCCGCCCGGGATCACAGCGTCTCCCAAAGTATAAGGCACATATCCTGCATTTTCCAGCATCGTTACAGAAATTTTCACTGCCTCGCGCTCCGTCTTTGCGCGGAACAGATATTCACTGTATCCGTCTGCATATTCTCCGGCACGTTCCACATCTGTACCGCTCATTGTTTCAAATACACTTTTTTTCTTATACAGAAGCTGCTCGCGCAAAGCTTCCGCCTTTGTCTTTTCGTCTGCCATTTCAGTCATCCTTTCTGCTTCTTATGATTCATAATATAATCTTGTATACACTTCAATTGCATGATTCACTTTTTTTACATACTTTTCTGTTTCTTTATAAGGAATCTCAACCAGTTTTCCGTTTTTGTCCGTATACTCGTCATTCTCCAGCCATTCGTCCACGCTGCCGTGTCCAGCATTATACGCGGCAAAAACTGTATCCCATGAGCCATACCGCAAATACAGATAGGATAAATAGTATGTCCCATATTTAATATTTGTCTCCGGGTCATACAGCATTCCGGATTCCATGCTTTCTTTCGTCATGGTCATCAGCCAGTTGAAGGTATCCGGCATAATCTGCATCAGACCCACTGCGCCCGCGCTGGAAACTGCACCGGAAGAAAAGGAGCTTTCTGTTTTGATAACCGCATACACAATTGCTTCCGGCACGCCGTACTGCCCTGCATACTGCGCAACATATTCACTGTAGTCCTGGGGATAATTTGCCTGATCCACTTTATCCCAAATAAACTGGCACAAAAATCCCGTCAAAACAGACAGCAAAAGAATAGAAACGATTACCGCGCTGCGGATCAGCGCTTTTTTATATTTCATCCTGCATTCCTCCTTAATCACTGCCCGTTCAAAGAAAATCTCCGTATGATTTCTGCAACCTGCATGCGAACATCGGCAACACCGTCGTTTTCAATCACCCCGTCACACAACGCCTGCAACGCGCTGTCGGACATTTGCGCGTCCAGCCTTCTCCGAGCATGATCTTCCGCGATTCCATCCCGCGCACAAATCCGCTTCACAGACAGTTCCAGCGGTGCACGCACATAAAATTTCAGATCGCAAAGCCTGTCAAATCCGCTTTCAAATAATACAGGTGCGTCAATCAGAACCGCACTGTTTCCAGCATCCGCCAGCAAAGCAATCGTCTGCAAGGTTTTTTCTTTGATATGCTTATGGGTGATGGCATTCAGTTGTTTTAGCCGCGATGCATTTCCGGGAGCGAAAACAATATCAGCAAGTGCCGACTTGTTTAAATCTCCGTTTTCATCCAATACGCATTTGCCGAAAGCATCTGTTATTTCCATAAGGCATGGAGACGGTGCGTCCCCGCATCCGATTACAAGACTTTTATACACACTGTCCGTATCAATGCTTGGAATTCCAAACTGGTTAAAAATCCCGCAGACATAGCCTTTTCCGCTGCCGCTTCTTCCGCAGATCCCCAAAACCGTTATTTTTTCATGATTCATACAGTACGCACCGCTTCCCTGCGCCCCGTTTTATCAGAAAGGTAT
>CASTST010000056.1 GCA_949451655.1 uncultured Eubacteriales bacterium
ATTCCGAATCCCCCGCGCCGTCATACAGCTATGAGATCCGCTGATCCGGACACCAACATCCGGCGAACCCGCAGCTTCCGATATAATTTCTGCAATATCGCGCCCTAAACGTTCCTGCAGTTGCAGCCGTTTTGCCGCCATATCACAAATTCGAGCAATTTTGCTAAGACCAAGCACGCGCCCGTGAGGGATATACGCCACACTGACATGCATGTCATACATCAGCGCCATATGGTGCTCGCAATAACTGAACACACTGATATCCCGCATCACAACAGCAGAGCTTGTCTGTCCCACGTCAGCATCGGCAAAGGCTTTTCCAAACATCTCTGCAATTTCATGATTGGAATATTCTGTTCCCGCAAGCACTTCCTCATACATTTTTGCCACTCTGTGAGGCGTATCGCGAAGTCCTTCCCGATCGGGATTTTCGCCGATTGCCTTAAGAATTCCTCGCACATGATTTTCAATCGCTTTTGTATCCATTTTTCTAAACACCGCGCCTTTCCGGATCCCAAATATATTTATGGAGCTGCAGTTGCAGCCGCACCTGATTTAGCGTATGTTCCTTCATAAAAGATACAATCACATCCGGATGTATCTTTCCAAACACCGGACTGAAATAAACACAGCTGCGTGCGGTAAGATCAAATGTGCGGATTATTTCAGCAGCCCGGTCCAAATCCAAAAGATCACCTACAACAAATTTTACTGTATCCGTTTTTGTCAAATATGAGAAATTTTCCAGACACATAAAATTTTCCATTCCACTTCCGGGAAGTTTATAATCCATGGTAACGCTTGTGTTTATGGGAAATGGAGCAAAAGTCTTTAGCGGCACGCTTCCATTGGTTTCAATTTCAACATACAATCCACACGCATCCAACGCTGCAATCAAATCCAGTATATGCTTCTGCAAAAGGGGTTCACCGCCAGTAAGCGTAACATTTTTTATGCCTGTAGACATAACATAGTCCGTAAGCTGCTTCACAGTCATTGCATGGGCAGCCACATCATCGGAATTTGCCCAGCGTGTATCACAAAAGCTGCAATGCAGGTTGCATTTGCAAAACCGTAGAAAAACCGCAAGTTCGCCTGCACGTCTTCCTTCTCCGTTAATACTGACAAATTTCTCCGCAACAGATAAGCTACACATAGTCACACCTCGTAAACTGCGCAGTTATCCGGCGTTTCGTATACCGTTACCCGATCAATCGGCAGCCCTTTTTCACATAGTTTTTCAAAAAAGCAACGGGCAAAATTTTCTGCTGTTGGACGAAACTCTACCGGAATCAAGTGGAAGTTTTCTGATAAAAGCGCCGCTGCCGTTTCAGGTCGCAATGAATTTTTCTCATAAATCAGCGCATGATCAAAACCGTCTGCAAGATTTCGAACAGCTTGTTTAAAGTCGCCAAAATCTATAAGCATACCCCTGCAGCCTCCGCTGCTTTGCAAATATTCACCGGCAATTTCCACCTCAATCACCCAATGATGCCCGTGTAAATTGGCGCATTTTCCTGCATATCCCTGCAAAAAATGCGCGCTGTCAAATGACGCAGATGTTTTTAAATAATACATAGGTTTCCCCTTCCTTGTTTCGCCTGCGTCATAAAAAAAGCAGCCGATAAAAACCGGCTGCATCTGCATAACAAAAATCCCGTAAATCGCTTTACACTTTACTGGATGCCCTGGTTTTGTTTTTCGACAGGATGGCGCAAACGAACTGTCGTTATTCAGTTTCGATCATTGTATCACGGTCCGCAGTATATGTCAAGCATGTTTTATACTGTCAGCTTCATTTTATGCGGCTTTTTTTCGGCATTTTACCAAAACAATAATGGCGCTTATTACATCGGCACAAAAAACAAATTGAAGCGCCCCGTTTACCACTGCAAAAGATTTTGTGCATTTACCGGTTCCAATGCATCTGATTATGGACGCTGCACCAATCAAACCGGTAAGAAAAATGGACACGCAATCAAAGAAAATAAAAAATATTGAAACAGCATACGTAAAGATAGACAGGAACAAAAGAACACCCAAAACAAAAATCATACTATATGCGGGTATCTGAAGCAGGCGCACAAGGAGATTGGCAAGGGAGATACTCTTCGGATTCCACTTTCTTGATACGCTTAAAATAAGAAAAGTAACATTACATGATAGAGAAACCGCAAATAAAACAAAAAGATAGAACAGCAAAAGCAATGGACTGTTCCAAAAGAGAGTGTCCATCAAAAAACCGGAATAGATACAGTACAATGCAAACAGCAACGAATATGGAAACAACAGGCTTGGTATTAAAAGAAGGTATTTTTTCATTTTGCATCTCCATCCGATATGATATAATAGTTGCAAACCGCTTTCGCGGCATGCCGTGCCGTGTTTCACACAGCTGCGCACTTGATGGCTTCGCAAAAATGTTCTTGCAAGCAAACATTTTTGCTTCAGGTATACAATGAACGCACATATTTTCAGTCGTTTTTCCAGGAATTCCAAAAATGGGATATGGTTTTATAGCGTTTGCTTTTTTCTGGATTGACTGCTTTAAGCAAAACTTTATACTTTTCGAAGTTCCAATGATCAAACAAGCATGCACCGTTTTCCCATTCAAATACCGACACATAAAACGAATCATAAGAATAATGTTCAATCAATTTTATTAAATTGGGATGCTGCAAATCCTGATATATTTCTACAGCTTTTTTTAACACCTGAATTGACTCTTGAGGAGATATTTCTCCAAAAATAGGATTAACACCAGCTATTTTACAAAAAACCTTTCTGTCATTATCCTGCATTCCTATTCCGATACAACCAGATCCGGTTTCATCAAACGCTGCAAATGCTGTTCCATATCGTTTCAGCCATGAAAAATCGTGCGTTTCGTGCAATCTGAAGCCTACTTTATCAAGTGTATTTAATATCATGCGTTTCCTCCTACATTGAAGGCTTACAACACAAGAAGCCTCCTATTATATGAATTATCGAACACTACTGTATTTCTCATTCATATCATCTCCTTTCAGTTTTTCAATCTAAAAACATACAGAATTTACATAATCTTGCATAAATATTACAACATATTCTATTTATTGTCAACCAAAAATTGTGTAAAACACAAAAACACCCCTGTAGATACAGGGGTGTTTCGCATTTTGGAAAGGGACTATAAAAATTTTTTTAGAGGTTCGGCATATAGATGTAAACACTCACTGTTTTTTGCGGTTAATCCACTCAGTTGATGCATCCATGGCAGTACGACAGGCATTGGTTTGATCCAGTGCATTCAGCATCACAAAATCATGGATGATTCCCTGTACACGCACAGCAGTTACCTCCACACCGGCACAACGAAGTTTTTCCCCAAAGACCTCCCCCTCACTACGCAAAACATCCGCCTGCCCATTGATAATCATAGTCTGAGGAAAGCATTTCAAATAATCTATGCTTGCTCGAAGAGGAGATGCGGTGATTTGATTTCGCTCCTCCATAGAAGTGGTATATTGACGCCAGAACCATTTCATTCCTTCCCTATACAGATAATAATCCACTGCAAATTGACGATAGCTCGGTGTATCAAAGCAGGCGTTTGTCACTGGGTAATACAATAGCAGTTTTTGAACGCTTGGACCTTGACGCATTGACGACATCAATATCATGGCGATTGCCATATTTCCGCCGACACTGTCACCTGCGACAGTGAGTGCAGAACAATTGACACTTGAAAATCGCGTCTTTATAATTTCCTTTAAGTAAGAAAGGATAAAATAGCACTGTTCAATTGCTGTCGGATATTTTGCTTCCGGTGATCGGCTGTATTCAGGAAATACAACCAACGAATTTGTCCTTGCTGAAAGTTCTCTGACCAACTTCTCGTGCGTATGAAAACTGCCGAATACCCAGCCAGCGCCATGGATATAGAATATAATATTTTTAATTTCCTCGCCCTTTGGAGTAATAAAATACACCGGTATACTGCCCCACATTCCGGTGTGTATACAATCCGAATATATATTTGTAGGATATTTATATACTGGTGTATCCTGCGCTTCTTCCAATACCTTTCTGCCTTGCTCGGGTGGCAACTGAAAAATCAATGGCGGCACAGCACTTTGATTACAGACAGTTTCAGCTGCGAGTTCCAATGGAACGCATCGTTTCATATATGATTCTCCCTTTATGCTATAATTGGTTATTATTATAATATGCGGTTCTTCCACTATTGTATATCCGTTAATAAATCTGAATTCACATCGTATATTTATACAAAATTTAACTTTTTAAATTCCACAAATATTCTGCCGTATAGGTTTAAATGGTTTTTTGATCATAATTGATAGATTATCCACAAGCATTCTGCAAAGACGGAGAGATCAACGCATTGAAGTGGTCTGATATTGATGGCGATATTATCCACGTTCGCCGCAGTATTGCTCAAAAACTCAAAGGCGGCGACCGTGAAACCCCTCCTAAAAACAAATCCTCATATCGGGATCTGCAAGTACCAATCCCTCTCATGAAGATTCTGGAGGAACACAAGGAGCGTCAGCAGCAGGATAAAAACTTTACAGAAGATTTTCGCGTGTGCGGCGGTCCCGTTTGTTTGAGAGATACAAGCCTGTCCAACAAGAACATACAATTTGCCAAAGAAGCAGAGCTTCCAGTTATACGGGTCCACGATTTCCGACATTCGCATGTTTCTTTATTAACAAATGAGGGAATTAACATTCAGGAAATTGCCCGCCGACTGGGACATTCGAAAATCGAAACCACATGGAACACATATGCGCACCTATATCCACGAGAAGAAGAAAGAGCAATCAACATTTTAAACAAAATCGTGTAAAAATCGTGTAAAACATAAAAACACCCCTGTATTTACAGGGGTGTTTCGCATTTTGGCAAGGGACTATAAAAAAGATATTTTCAGCGGTTTCGTGTTGGAGTTGAACTCTCGCAATACAAGACTCCTACGCAGAAGAAACAAGATTATGCCTTGAAACATACGGATTAATAAGAATTGGTTTATAATTCTCTTATTTCATTATAGATAGATATTAGTTAGCTGGAAATTTAAATGTAGACAAGGGAGCGACTATGTTGCTTGCGGTTTATGCGCTCAAAAAACTGCCGAACAAATCTACAAAGGGCGTTCTTTGACATGCTGGATAGGAGCTACATGGAATTAGGCGGGTTAAGAATGGTATTTAGGCTGGGAAATACCAAAGTAGTCTGATCAGAATACAGTAAGGAGAATCCTTTTTTGAGATAAAAGGCCACCAGTGCACCAAAAGATAGGACAAAAAAGCTATATTCTGTGAGAAGAGACTTAAAGCTCTCCGCCTTCATTAATATTGGGTGGATATTAAGAACGATGAGGGCTGAGATAATACAAAGAAAAACGATGGACAGGATATTTGTAATTGCGTTGCACAGAAGTAACTTGTAATTGCGTTGATATACAATAGAACGGATTTCTTCAGTACAAAATTCGGGCAAAAGCTCACTCCACAGGAATCTCTGGTTTCGAAAGATTCCAGCAATATTCCAAAAGACGCCAAAGAGAGATCCTACAAAAGACATGTAGCAGAGAAACGTATCCGGGTGAGCGAAGTATGAAGAGTAATAACTGACCAAATATCTGGGAACAAGTGCAGTAGAAGCGCAATAAAATATTGTACCAAGCAAATGTACCACGATCACTTCCTTGCGATAACGTCGAACAACCTGTTCATAATGGGTGTGCAGATCCCCGACATTGCTTGAGAAACTGGGTACAACAGATTTTAGATAAAAATAAACGTGGTGGGTAAAGAAAAGAGCACATACAATACCAAAGACAACAGATAGTGGAATCATGGTAACGCAGGGAAAGACAATCAACATAAATAAACTGGAAATATTTGTAGGGTCTATCAAAAAGAACTTGGACAGAACAGATAAAAGTTCAAGCATATATACGCTAATGAGGCATTCAAGGGTGATATGAAAGACATTAACTTTGGAAAAGCGAAACACAAGAGATAGACAATTCTTTTGCCGGATAAATTGCAGTTTCTCATATAGTGAAACCTTGTTATGCTTTTTCTTATTATTCATAAAAACCTCCTTGACTGCGAAGCTATACTTAGGGTACCTAATTGCATCGCCAGCGAGCGAAAATGCTTTTACAACAGTGCAAGTGATTCGGTTCTACAATAAAATACGCTCCCATTTGATGCTGAACCACAAAATGCCACAGGCTTTGAGAATAACCATAAACCTGCTTTATCGTAAAGCAGTGTATAAAAAGACACCACACATAAAATTATTAGATCGCGGAAAATCAACACTAAAATATAAATAATAGGAAGCCCCACATTGCAATACCATCTGGATATGACAAGTTCCGCTTTTCGATAAAATTGTTCATAAAACGGACTCATTCAATTTCGTGTTGGAGTTTGAACCCTCCCAAAAACTCTGTCATTTTCAAAGTTAGTGTTTGCTGTGATTATGTGCAGAATCAGTTCAGTTGCTCTGTTACTTCCATCCCGCCAACAAATATCACCTTGATCTGTTCTTTCGATTCTATAATAACACATTCGAGAATCTGCCGCAATATCTGATTGTCAAATTCCATCGGATGATTTTTCATCCCGTCGAGGATGGTGTAAATCTCATCCAGCCTTGATTTAGCATTCTCTCGCTTTTGTTTCGCATTGCGGATTTGATCAAACTGTCCGAGCAGCTTGTTTTTTTCGTTCATAAGTTCTGTTGCCCTGCCCTCGTCAAAAGTGTCGGCTGTCTGTGCAGATACCGCATTTACCATCGCTTTGAATTCTGCATCGATCTCAGCGATCCGTATTTGGATGTCAAGGCTTTTATCCTCGGGTTCTTCCGCGTCCAGTCCCATGCCGATGTGCAGTTTGAGGGTTTTCAGCACTTCGACGTTCTGTTTTGCTGTTTTCTGTACGGCGTTCATGATTGCATTTTGAATCACGCTTTCCTCTACGGTTGGCGAGTGGTGACAATATTTCTTGCCGTAGTCCAGTCGGCTGATGCATCGCCACACGATCTTCTTTTCGCCTTTTACCGTCCATGTGCATCGGCGGTATGGCGTTCTGCATTCCCCACAGAGAAGCAGCTCAGTTAACGCATACTTACCGCAGTATTTGCCTTGCTCGGTTTTGGTGCCGACCTGCTTTACCTTCCGTTTACCGGATCGTCTGGCTCGTTCTTCCTGCACTCTGCCAAAGGTGGCGGCATCGATGATGGCCGGATGGTTGTTTTCCACATAGTATTGCTGACGCTCGCCGTTATTTATTTGCACCTTTTTGGTAAGGCAGTCGGTGATATAGGTCTTGTTTATCACTGCATCACCTTTGTATCGCTCGTTGGAGAGGATTGACTGGATGGTTGATTCGCTCCATTTTTCTTTTCTCGCAGGTGTTGGGATGCCTTTGTCCATAAGATATTTCGCTATGGTGCTGTAGCTGTCACCTGTGAGGAATTTCTCGTAAATCAGACGAACGATTTCCGCCTGTTCGGGATCGATTTCGGGCTGTCCATTTTTGCCTCTACGGTAGCCGAGAAAATTTTTGTAGTGAAAGGATACTTTTCCGGCATCCGCGCTCTTTGCCTTGCCCCACTTCACATTGGCACTGATGTTCTCAGATTCACTCTGTGCGATACAGCCGTAGATGGTAATATAGAATTCCGCTCCGGGATCGGTACTATGAATACCTTGTTCCTCGAAGTACACATCCACGCCGAGATCCTTTAACATTCTTGTATGGGTTAAACAGTCTACCGTGTTTCTTGCGAATCGGGCGATGGATTTGGTGATGATCATATCGATTTTGCCTTGCTTGCATTTGCGGATCATCTTGTTGAACTCATCACGCTTTTTGACGCTTGTTCCGGTGATGCCTTTGTCGGCGTAAATCCCGACAAGCATCCATTTGGGTTCGCTTTGAATTCGTTCGGTATAGTGTCTGACCTGTACTTCGTAGCTGTTAAGCTGTTCTTCCTGCTTGGTGGATACGCGGCAGTAGGCGGCTACCCGTAGCTGTCGATATTCTTTCTTTAGTTCTTTAGCCGTGTCAACGGTCGGCTGTATTTTTCGTACTACTCTTTTCGGCTGTTGTACTGCTGCATCTTCCATCGTATTGCTCCTTTCCGATCTGCTGACCATTTGTAAATATGAGGACAACCGTTCCGTTCTCACAGAGCCGAAGCTCGCTGACAGTTCGATTAAATAATTCGGGTGAAAAATCGGAAAGCGGACTTGCATTTGCAAAGTCCGCTTTCAATCGTCCTGCTATATATACTGCATTGTCGATGCCCTCATATTTGAGAGACACGCTTTGCAGCAGTTGTTTTCTAAGTGTTTCCTTTTGGATGGAGAATCCTTCAAGTGTTCTTTCTATTTCATGATTCAGCCTGCGAAGTTCTTTGCTTGGTTCCTGATCCACAGGCTTCGGTATACATATCATTTCGAGATCGGCAATGACACGATTCATGAGTTCCGTGATGCTTCCGAGCAATGCCTCATCGGATACAGCAATCCGTTTTCGGCAGTCATCATTTCTGCAAGTCCATCGCTGATTGCATTTCATTCGTTTATCGCTGCTGCGGCGCATCTCGCTGCCACATATAGGGCATATGACAGGCACAGCGATTTGAAAGATGTCTGCTTTCCGGTCTATGTCTTTCTGCGTGTTTCGCACGTCTTTCATTTTCTGAACAGCATCATACGTTTTCGTCGGGATGATGACAGGATAGGTTTCATTTCCAAGGTATCGCGCATCTTCAAGAATACGCTTGAGCCGTGCCTTGTTCCAGCCGATGACGCCGGGGAGAAATTCAATGCCCTGCGTATTGAGTTCGCTTGCGATATTCAGCAGGGATTTGCCAGACAGGTAGCTGTCGTAAATCTCTGTGACGATTGCTTGTTCCTGCGGCTGAACGGCGATGCGCCCTTTTATAAAAGCATATCCATAAGGGAGATTGCGGTTCTTCATGCGCTCCGACACCATCCTTTCTCACCTATTTTTTCGGTCAGTTTAACACCGCCGAGCAGATGAAAGGTAAGCTGAGTGCAATCATCCACTGTAATGCTCTTGACGATCTGACCGAAAAGTTCCGCATCAAATTCGATTGTTGGTTCGGTTTTTTCAAGGATGTCACTCAGCTCTCTGAGGCTTTCAAGCCATGCGTCATCTTCATCCTCGGAAAGTTTCTTTTTTCTCTCCACACGCAGAGCCGTGATTTTGCTGCTGATTTCAGCCGCTTGCGCTGTATATTCGGCGGCAGGCAGGATTCCGCTTGTGTGAAGCCTTGTGATAACAAGATTCTGTGCAGCAAGATCAGCGATTTCTTTATCGATCTGACGCACTTTGTCCTGTATTGCGCTTGTCTTTTCCTGCATGGTTACAATTTGATGTATCAGCGGATCAAGCAGTTCTTTACGGTTATCCGCCAGCTTGTCGGCCATCATCATAAAAGTATCGTATACGGTGTCCTGCCGTACCCGTCTGTACCTGCAATTGGTTCTGCCTGCGGATTTCCCTCTGCAAAGCCAGTATACAGTTCCATTTGTAAGCTGTCGGCGGAAGACCATGTCGCATTCGGGACATCTTAGCTTTCCGGTCAGCGGAGCCGGTTTTCTCTTGCAACCTTTGTTTGATGCTCTTGAATGCATTAACTCTTGTGCTGCTTTGTATGTGTCCTTTTCCACAAGAGCAGGATTGCTGTTCTCTACATAATACTGCATAAGCTGCCCTTTGTTTCTTACCTTCCGAAATGGCAAAGTTTCGGTGGTAAAGGACTTTTGCAGGAGAGCATCTCCCATATATCGCTCGTTGGTAAGGATATATTGGATCGTAGTATCGTACCATTTCTTTTGGCTGTACCGTCTCGGTATTCCTTTTTCGTTGAGCAGGTTGGCGATGTTCTGTGTACCTACGCCTTGCAGGTACAGGCTGAAAATCCGGCGCACTACCTGCATCTCTTCTTCCTTTGGAACAAGCTGCCCATCGATCAGGCTGTAACCGTATGCGGGCGCGCAGCAGTTGAAGACTCCTAAGTCCATTCGTTTTTGATAGCTCCAACGCATATTCCCCGATATGGACATGCTTTCCTGCTGCGCTGCCATACCGGGGAATGTTACGATCATTTCCACATTCAGTTTGTTGGTATCGATACCTTGTTCCTCGAAGTAGATGCTGACGCCGATGCTTTTCAGCAGTCGAATGGTTGTCAGCAGTTCTTCCGTGTTCCTCGCAAAGCGGGAAATTGATTTGACGATGACGCGTTCAATTTTTCCCTTTTTGCAGTCATAGATCAGACGGTTCAGTTCGTCCCGTTTTTTCATATCCGTTCCGGTCAGTCCTTCGTCCGCATAGATATCCACCAGCGTGTATTCGGGATGTCTTTTCTCGTACTCGCTGTAGTATCTGATCTGCGTGGCGAAGGAGTGAAGCTGATCTTCGGAATCGCTTGATACCCGGCAGTAAGCTGCTAATTGGATAGGTTTGTCTGATTGCTGTTTTACCGGTGTAATTTCTGTTATTTGCATTTCTTATGCTCCTTTCTTTGTTTTTGCCTTTTGGCAACACCAACCATACCACAGGAGTTCGAGTCAGTCCAGCGAGAATCGCATAAATGAAGAGATTTATCATTTCAGACATAAATTTTTTCTGTTTCATAATATGCAGCACTGATACGGACGATTTTCTCGTATTCTTCTTCGGTAATGCATTTCATACTGAGCAGTAAGCGCAGCAGATTAATGCTGTAAAAAAAGGATGCGTTGTTTTGATCTTTACTCATTTTTTACCCCCTAAGTATGCAAGTCCAAAGCTGACCGCAATGGCATGGTCGATTCGCTGCATTGTTTTAGTATCCATCACTCCCACATAGTTGCCGAGCCGGGATTTGTCTATGGTTCTGATTTGTTCCAGCAGAACCATAGATGTCTTTTCCATACAGTCTGCTGTAAAAATGACATGGGTAGGCAGATGGGGTTTCTCCAATTCGCTTGTGATTGCCGCTATGATGGTGGTGCGGCTGTGCAGATTTCCTTTGTCGTTCTGTAAAATGACAACAGGACGGTTGCCGCCCTGTTCGCTGCCGACAACAGGCGACAGCTCGGCGTAATAGATTTGACCTCTTTTAATTTCAAGCATTTTTTGCCTCCATAAGTAAAAAAGGCTGTCGTCCATCTGAAAAAGGGTAAACGACAGCCTGTAGTTCTTGTATCAATCGTTTTGTTGTCATCCAATATTTGAACCACGCCACCCCTCGGATGCAGGAGCCTATGCTCCTATAGGGAACGCATCTTCCGGCTTGTGCAGATGAAGGCAAAGCCTTTCAAGCCTCATGGGAATTTCACCCCTCCCAGGTTCTCTGCGAGGCGCCCTCCTTTGCTGCGACGGCTCGCAATGCGTAGCATTGCTTCAACGCTCGGCTTTAGGACTGGACGCAAGTATCTTTAATGCTTCTGCCTGTCATGGCCTTCGGTACGGATGCGCCGTATCGTCTGAGTAAAACTCATGTGGCTTGTCAGTTTTCCGACAGCAGAAGGAAGGTAAAAGATGCGCTGTGCTATTCGGTTTTCAAGGAACATTGGAGGCGAAAGAAAAAGCCCCCTCACTTTCCATGCCGAAAAGTTAAGGGGGCTACAACCAAAAATTTTAATTTTCTAATAGTTTTTTTAGCTTGGCTCGAACTTTAGCAAGCCGTTTGCTAACTGCCTGCTGGGATATGCCATACAAGGGAGCAAGCTCTGTTTCGGAAATGTCTGCGTAATAATGCCGATAGAGCAAAAGCTGTTCTTCTTCCGTCAAAGTAAGGATCACTTTCTTCAGCTTGTCCGCCATGATTTTGTTTTCAACCTGTATGGCAATATCTTTGCTGCTGTCAATCAGAACATCCTCGCCGCTGAATTCGTCCGTTGTAAGCATATCGTAGGAGATGTCTCCATTTTCCTTTGACTGCTCATACAGATATTTCTGACGGCGCTTATCTCTGTAAAAATCCCTGTAAGTATCTTCAGTCACTTCCATAAGCATCCCATGCAACGGAATAAAGAGCTTGTCTGCATATTGAGCGCTTTCTTCGATGAGGTAGCAAAGTTCCTCATAGGATATTTCTGTATATTCGCCGTCTAATAAAATGAATACTTTCTTCGGTGCATATTTCACCTGTAGTTCCTCCAATCAATCGAATTTGAATTTTTCAAAACGACTGACTGGTGGCGGAGAGCGACAGCCTATACCGCCGCGTCCTATGACACAGTTTCTTATAGCTGGTGCATAATGAAAAAAGCCAAACTTACCCTTACAAGTTTTAAGAGTAAATTTGGCGATACGGTTGGATGTTCGGCTTGGTGGCTTGTCCTTTTTGGGATGAGCCTTTTGTTTTTTCCCTTTTTTATTATGTTGGCGCTTTGACCGTCTCACTATATCAAGTCTTATGTATCGGTTCGTGTTCATAGCATCACTCCAACCGCACGGCAGCACTACCCTGCGGTCAGAGCTGCTTTATACGGGGCAATACTGCCACGCCAAAATTTTTATTTGCTTTATACAGTGCTTTTGTGTCTGCTTCTCGCTTTTCTGCAAGACTTCACTTTCCTTCTTGTTCGGATTTGTCTGCTTTTTGCTCCCTGTGATAGATTTACATCACGGTTAACAGCCGTGCGTTCTACCGACTGAGCTAACAATGAATAAAAGAATGCAGCGTTATTGCATATCAATGATACAAAATACATCAGCGTTCGCTGTCGCAAAAATATAGTCCATTTCCTATATCTTTGCATTTTGTCGAGGATAAATAGAAAGAGCGTCCGGCTTGTTTTCACAAACCGAACGCTCTTTGCATAATCCATAAAAATAGTATTGTTTTTTCTTCCTTCATTTTATCACAGCCTTTCGCAGACATTGTCTGTTCCGTCCATTGACCTGCTTACGGATTGCTTTAATGCTTTATTAGCCTTAAATACTGTTTCTGTGACACGATTCCTGTGTTTTTATTTTAGCGGGAAATTTGCAAAAAAGCTGTTGCATTTTAGGGGAGAATTTGTGTTTTGCTTTCTTTTAGAGAAAAAATAAAAGACCTTGTAATGCAAGGCCTTTTATCTGAACTATATTAATATATCAAATTGTAGATTTAAAATCCTTCCACTTTGACGCAACCTGCATCTCAATGTCATCGCCAAGCGCCTTAAAGTGCTTTTTACCGCAATGGATTTTCAGTTGCTCACGGGTGCGCAGGTCAAAGAAGCTGGTACTGCCCTTGGTTTCCAAAACAAAGTACAGCTTT
>CASTST010000057.1 GCA_949451655.1 uncultured Eubacteriales bacterium
GATGTGTATACGAAATAACCGTTCCCAGCCGACAGTCCGTACAACGGGATAATGCATATGGATAACGTATGTCTCACACCCCACATGGCATGGGGAGCGTATGAAGCACGAAACAGGTGCTTGCAGGAGATTTGTTTGAATATAGAATCATTCAATCGGGGCGAGCGCAGAAATCGTTTGGTTTGATAATTATTATCGATTTAAGGAACTGCAAAGCAGCGACGAACAATCCCTCTGTCATTCGCGAACGAATGACAGCACCCTAGGATCCGCGCGCGGCTCCAGCACAAGGGAGCCTTTTAACTCGCTTAATAGGCAAGGAAATCAAAAATGGATTATATTACATTCATACGTTCAAAAGTAGGACACGATGAAATCTTTTTAAATTGTTCCGGCGGAGCGATTATAGATGATAAAGGCAGAGTGCTGCTTGGAAGGCGGGCGGATCGAAACACATGGGGATTTCCAGGCGGTGTTATGGAACTTGGCGAAACTCTAATTGAAGCTGCAAAACGTGAAATTTTGGAAGAAACTGGGCTGGAAGTTGAAGCGGAAAAACTGATCGGTATATATTCCGGCTATCATGATGCATTTCCGAACGGTGATACCGCGCAGCCTGTTACAGCTTTGTTTTTGTGTAAAATCAAATTAGGTATGCTGATTGCCGATAATACCGAGACGTTGGAACTGAAATTTTTTGGAAAAGATGAAATGCCGCAAATGGTAAATCAGCAGCATATTGATATGTTCCATGATGTATTTGCTTTTTGCGGTGCGCCGTTTATACGATAAAATTTTTTATTTTCCTTTGTATAAACCTGTAAAAGGCGGGGAATACTACCATACCAGCAAAGAAAGGTATGGTCTTATTATGAAAGTAAAAGTCATGGTTTGTATGTGTGCGTCCGTTCTTGCAGCGTTTTTGTTTATGTCCGTTCTTCCGGTCCATGGGGAAGAAAAAATATACAGTGATATGGTCCGTCTCCATGTGATTGCCGCTTCAGACAGTGAAGAAGATCAGGCAGTGAAGCTCCTTGTCCGGGATGCAGTTCTGGAAGTAGTAGAAGGATGCGGAAAATCAAGAGGAAGCCGCTGCTGCCATTGAAGCTGCAAAGGATGAAATTTGCATTGCAGCGCAAGCAGTTTTGCAGCGGGAAGGGTTCGATTATCCTGTTTCTGTAGAGCTTGGACTGGAAAACTATCCCGAACGCGTGTATGAGGGCTTTACGCTGCCTGCAGGGCAGTATACGTCCCTGCGCGTGATTCTTGACGGTGGAGAAGGGAAAAACTGGTGGTGCGTGTTGTATCCACCCCTGTGTACATCTGCAGCGGAAGAACGGGAAAAAGTGTTTATTACTGCCGGATTTACCGATGAACAGTATAAGACAATCACTGAAACCGGAAATGTAAAATATAAGGTGAAATTTAAAATTCTTGAGGTTTTGGCGTCTCTATTTGGCGGAATAGCTCAGCTGGCTAGAGCAATCGGTTCATACCCGATAGGTCGTGGGTTCAAGTCCAACTTCCGCTACCACGGCCCGTTGGTCAAGCGGTCAAGACACCGCCATTTCACGGCGGTAACGGGGGTTCGATTCCCCCACGGGTCACCAGTGGAAAAGTCACCGCAGAAAAAACGCACTTAGGTGCGTTTTTTTCTTTTATATTCTATAGCGGTAAGTGTAAATAAAATGAAATAAAAATGAAAAAATTAAAAAATATGCAGGATTTAGCTGTGTAATCCGTAGTTAATAGATGACATATAAAAGTGGGGAAGGAGACGTCATATGGAAGATATTGAGATCATCGATTTATTCTGGAACCGGTGTGAAGATGCAATCAGAGAAACTGACTTGAAATATGGCAAGCTTTGTAAGAATATAGCCTACAATATCCTTTCTTCTGTGGAGGACGCGGAAGAATGCGTCAACGATGCATATCTTGGCACTTGGAATTCAATCCCCGATGAAAGACCCGGCCTTTTTTCAGCTTTTCTTTGCAGGATTGTTCGAAATTTATCTCTAAAACGATATGAATACGTACATGCCCAAAAACGGAATCCCGGTGTGGTCACCTCTTTGGAGGAACTGTATGCATGTATATCCGAGAATGATACCGCCAATAACAGTTTAGGAACAGAATACGAGGACAATGTTTTGCGGGATGCGATTAACCGTTTTCTTGAGATGCTGCATGAAGACGCACGCAATATTTTTATACGGCGTTACTGGTTTTTTGATCCGATTAAGGAAATTGCCTGCCGTTACGGTGTAAGCGTTAGTAAGGTGGATTCTACGTTGGTACGAACCAGAAAAAAATTCAAACAGTTTTTAATAAAAGAAGGCTTTTGCGATGAATAAACTGCCGCTTCATAAATATGAATTTCTTTTGCTGACCAGTGAATGCGACATTTAGAAAGGTAAGGTGTTACATCATGAAAAAGAAGGATATGGACAGAATGGTCAGCCTCATTGACGATGAAAAGCTTGCAGCAAGTGAAACGGTCGGAAAGCGTAAAATTCCGTGGAAGCAAATGACGGCTGTCGCTGCCTGTGCGGTAGTACTCCTCTCCTCGGTGTTTGTTTTTGCTAAATTGCGCACCCCCGCTCCAGAAAAACCGGGCAATCCTGTTATAGAAAAGCCAAGCGATTCCTCCGCAGAACTGCGGATTTTAAGTACCAGCGCAACTACATATTATTCATCCAGCCTGATTGCAAACAATACAGGATTTATGATTCAAACGGAGAACGGTTCAAAGGAAAAATTGGAAAAATCGTTATACCTGGACCCTCCGGTGGACTATGCAATCGAGGAAATAGATGAGAACGCGTTCCTTCTAAAACCTGAAGAATCGTTTCCGGATAATACGGTGATTCGTTTGGCACAGATTAAAAATGAAAAAGTAACCGACAGCTGGGCATATCAGACGAAAAATGATTTGACTGTTTCTGAAACATATCCTCGTGACGGCGCGCTTGCTGTTTCGCCGGAAAGCGTTCTGGAAATTGTGCTATCTTATGGAGATGTGGAGGATTTTGACGACTATGTTTCAATTACTCCTGAGATTTCCGGCTCTTGGGCACATATTGGAAAAACATGGCGCTTTACACCGGATCAGCCACTTGAAAAGGACACCAGGTACACCGTCGGTATTCGGGAAGGATATCATAATGAAAGCGTGACAAATACAGCGCCCTCCAGTTTTTCTTTTAATGTTTTCGATAGTGACGAAGAAAACACCGCTTACGAAATTGATCTGTATAGACCCATGCACATTACCCGGGATGAAATTTACACTTTCCGCCCCGGGGAAGCTGTTTCAATTCCGTTTAATCCGATGAAAGACAAGCATGCGCAGATTTCCCATATCAACGTGGAGCAGCTGCACAGTGCAAAGGATTTTATTGCAAAACTGCTGGATGAGAATGCACAGGTGGAGAGTACGTCTTTAGGGGATTTGTCTTTCGCTTGGCAGAACCTGTCTCTTCAGGGGGATGTAGAAGATACAGTAGTATTTGATGATATGCTGCCGGAAGGCTATTATATTGCCCGTATTTATGACATGGCGGATCGGGAAAGAAGCGTAGTTTTTCTTCAGGTAAACTCCATTTCCGCCTATGCTTTGGAAACGAGGGAAGAAGCTCTGATCTGGGCGGCAAAGGATGGCGTGCTTGCCGAAGGACTTTCAGTAACTTATGATGAAAAGACGACTGAAACGGATGAAAGTGGAATTGCCCGATTTTCTCTTTGCGATGGCAAAGAAATACGCTATGCGACAGTTGGAGCGGAAAATCCTCTGGTAATCGGTTTTTCCAGCTTTGAAGGGGAATTCTTGAACGGATATATTTATACGGACCGGCCGCTGTACCGTGAAACGGATTTGATTCAAATCTGGGGCTATGTGCCGCCGGAAATGCTCCGGGAGGAAAACGCAGAGTTTACCCTTACATTGGGTGACTGGAGAGATGTGGAAGAGGAAATTCCTGTTACACTGGATGAATTCGGTTGCTTTACTGCGACCTATCAGCTTTCAGATCATAAGGAAGATACACTGAGCATATACCTGCGCCGGGACGGTGAATATGTGAGTGGGCACGGTGTTGATATTAAAGATTATTCCGGGCAGTATTATTCCTATGAGTTTCTTCTGGATAAAAATTATATCCGTAATGGCGAAACGCTGGAGTTTGATGTAAAGGTTACACATTTGAGCGGGATGCCGGTGTCCGGCAAGCGGGTATATGCTGACGATCTGACTGCGGTAACAGATGAAAGCGGTATTGCACATTTTTCCATGCTTGTTCAGGAAACTATGAATGAATCCTTCAGTGGATTTCAGCCCTTCACACGAATGGGAATCCAAATTAAAAACGGCGAGGGTACAGAATATAATAATTATATTGATTATGCAAATGTGTATGTGTTTTATTCCGATCTCATATTGAAAGATGAGATAGAAGATTCTCAGTACACGATCAGCGCCTATAAGTTGAATTTGGACAGCGATGTATCTGTATTGGAACCGACAGGCGGCAGACCTTATCTTGACAGCGACAGTGTGATTGCTTTGCTGGGCACACCGATTGAGCAGGCAAAGATTACTGCCCGTATGATAGAACGCAGATATGATTGGTATGCAAGAGGGTATCGATACAATGAATATACAAAGGAAAGTGAACCGGTATATTATCAGGAGAGTGAACCGGTGGAAACTGTCGTCCGGGAATGGGCGTTGACCGGAGAAAACGGCTTTGCAACGATTGATCTCAATGACGTCTCCATGAAGCAGCCGGAGGATTTCATCCGATATGTTTATGAGATGCAGCTTTTCATTGAAGACAGCAGCGGTTCCCAGTCCGGAAAAAGAATCATCAGGAATACCGGGTACAAAAGTGCTGTCAGCCACGAAGGAATAGAGAAGAATCCGAATCTCGGATATATAAAGCTTGATTTACCTTATTGGGGAAACAGAGAATATTCAGTTGATACACCGTATGTCTGTTACGGCTACGAATTTTCTGTCGATAACAACGATGATGCTTACACCAGATGGTACTCTTCTGGTAAGACAGTCTCTGTAGCACTGTATGACAAATACCATGAACAGGTCTCTGACGGACTGGTTCTCCGCGCGCTGCTGCAAAATGATGTGGTCAGCGCGGAGGTTGTTGATCCGGATACACTTTCCTTTGCTTATTCTGAAAATCTTGTTCCCAATGCATATTTAGCGGGCGCATATTTTAAAGACGGTGTTTTTCATAGGATTCCGGCTGAGCTGCTGTTCTATAACGCGAAGGACAACGCTCTTGACGTAACAGTTGCAGCCGACAAGGAAACTTACGCGCCTGGGGAGGAGGTGACGCTGGAGCTTGACGTTCGCGATGCCCGGGGCAGCGGCGTGGCGGCTGAGATCTCCGTAAGCGTAGTGAATGAAGCGGTGCTTGCGCTGAGAGAAAATGATGTTGGAATCTTTGAAAATATTTTTAAACACATCGAATACAAGAAATATTTCTACTCAACCTATCAGGATCGTACATTGTCCAGAGAGCAGGGCGGCTGGGGAGATGGAGGTGCAGATTCCTATCGCAGTAATTTTGGCGATACAGCATACTTCAAGGCGGTAGTCACCGATGAAAACGGTCATGCTGCAGTGACCTTTAAATTGCCGGATACGGTTACCTCTTACCGGGTGACAGCGCAGGCTGTGAGCCATGGCGTAAAAGTTGGCGCCGACGTCTCGTCCGTTTGTGTGCAGCAGGACTATTTCATCCAGCATACTGAGCCGAAGAATGTAAAGACAACAGACGATCTGGTGGTGGGCGCATGCGCCATCGGTGGAGAAGGCGTTTCAAACTTCATTTTTACACTTGAGGAAACAGGCGCAGAGGTGACGACTTCTGCGGCGGACTCGCACATGGCATACGCCAATTTCGGCAAACTGCCGCTGGGGACCTACACAGTTCAAATCCGTGCAGAAAATGGAGAACAGCAGGACAGTGTGGAATACACAGTGGAGATTATTTCCACAGCATTGACCGTTCAAACCAAAACAAAAATGAAAGTAGAAGACGGAGAGACAATATATCCTGTAAAAAATCCTGTGGTTATTGAATTTTGCAACTCGGACATGACCCGGTATCAGGGCTATCTGGATTATTTAATGAGCGAGTGGAACGCACGTTTAGATACGCAGGTTGCCAGCCGTGAAGCACTTCTTTTGCAAAATCAGTATCGGAATGAACATAATTATATTCCTTATTACGATTTGGATGACTATTTTATACATGAAGAGTATAGCAGTGCATATTTGCTTTCTCCTCTGCCGTCGGCGGAATCGGATGTGGTATTCACAGCTCTGGCAGTGTATTATACCGAAATCGAGGGAAGGGGAACCGGCAGGTGGGAATATACCGCCGCACGCGGAGCGGATCCTTATGAAACAGTTTTGCTTCAGGCGGCGAATCGCAACGCAGTTCTGATAGATTTGCAATATCTTGCGTCCCGCGTCGAAACAGACCGGGAAAAGCTTCTGGTTTCCTTGGCCTATGCGTTTTTGGGAGATTATGGAAACGCTGCTGCAAACTATGTGCAAACAAAAGATGCGGATGCTATGAGCTTGCAGGCGGTGGCAGCAACCTTTATTGATCGGGAAAATGCTGCGGCACTGTTGGATGCGCAGATTGCAGCCAATCCCTCTGATTTGTATCTCCGATTCGCTGTGCTCTCCTATCTGGAAAATAATACAGAGCTGCTGGGCACAGAAGAAAGCGTTACGGTTTCCGGAGAAAATTTGCAGGAGACAGTAACAGTAAACGGATTAGAGGTTAAACGAATCGTAGTCAATGCGGACGATTTGTCCGGCATCACATTTACATCCTCCAGTGAAAATATGGATGTAACCTATTATTATGATACCTCTGTTGACAAGCTGTCTGGTGACAATGTGCAGCAGTCGATCCAAGCATCGCTTTCGGGAGATTTGCACATGAACGGTCAGGTTTCTCTGGAAATTGATCTTTCCGGTGTACCAAAGGAAGCCGGATACGGGCGTTTCACAGTAGCGCTTCCCAATAATTTGCGCATGACGTCCGTAAGCTACACAAGGGAATATTCTGTGACCAGCAAGCTGGATCATCTGGTAATCTATCTTGGAAAAGACAGACCGGCAAAAATTAGCATTCCCCTTAGCGTTACCTGTGAAGGGTCATATGAATTTGAACCGATTGTATACCATTTGGACGAAACGTATTATATTTCACCATCCTTCATCTATCAGGTACAGTAAGCAGTGTGTGCATAAAGCAGAGGATATTCCTCTGCTTTATGCTTTGCATGGGAAGTTTACCTGAAAAGCAGATCGGTAATTCCGCGCCGCACGCAAAAAAAGAAAGGTCCCCTTGTGTAAAGGGGGCATCCCGCGTTAGCGGGTGGGGGATTGTAATACTTTCATTTTTAATTGCCACCTTTGCACAAAGAACCTTTTATATTTGATTTACTTGGCACTTCCTTTGCCGGAGAGACTTTTTGCTTTTTCATTTTACAAAAAGAAGAAATTATCTATTGCTGTTGCAATATATCCGGGATTATGGTACAATATTAAGGGATGAATGCAGGAAATACACTGCAATCTGTCATATCTTGTAAAATGATATTCCCTTTGCGGATGCGAAAGGAACCGATATGTATAAAATAGTTTATAAAAAGAGTTTAAACGCTGCTGTCACAATGATGGATATCCAGGCGCCTTTGGTTGCAAAAAAAGCGCAGCCGGGGCAGTTTATTATTCTGCGTGTGGATGAGAATGGGGAACGTATCCCTTTAACAATCGCTGGATATAACCGGAATGAGGGCACTGTGCGGATTATTTTTCAGATTGTTGGATCCACTACAGCAAAGCTGAATCAGAAAAGCGAAGGGGAATCCATTGCTGATTTTGTGGGTCCTTTGGGTACGCCTACACATACCGAAGGACTCAAAAAAGTTTGTATTGTCGGCGGCGGTGTGGGATGTGCAATTGCACTTCCGGTAGCGCAGAAGCTCCACGATATGGGCTGCGAGGTGCATGCAATTATCGGATTCCGGAATAAGGATCTCTTGATTTTGGAGGACGAATTTAAAGCCGCTTCCGATCGACTTACAATAATGACAGACGATGGATCTTACGGAAAACAGGGCGTTGTAACCGTTCCGCTGAAAGAAGCAATTGAAGCGGGAGAAAACTACGATCAGGTCATTGCTATCGGTCCGCTGATTATGATGAAATTTGTGGTGGCTACTACCAAACCGTATGGTGTGAAAACCATTGTGTCTATGAATCCGATTATGATTGACGGCACCGGTATGTGCGGCGGCTGCCGCCTTACAGTTGGCGGAGAAACAAAATTTGCTTGTGTAGACGGACCGGATTTTGACGGATTTGCCGTAGATTTTGATGAAGCGATGCAGCGCAGTGCAATTTATCGGGATTTTGAAAAGCACGCTTACGAAAAAACATGCAATTTATTTTCAAAGGAGGTTGAGTGATTTGGCAGCCAATATGAATCCGAAAAAAAATCCAATGCCGTCTCAGCCGCCTGAAGTTCGTGCGCATAACTTTCAGGAGGTAGCTACCGGATATACAAAAGACACTGCCATAGACGAAGCAATGCGCTGTCTGGGCTGCAAACATATGCCCTGTGTATCCGGCTGCCCGGTAAATATACATATCCCCGCTTTTATAGCCAAAATCAAGGAAGGGGAGTTTGAAGAAGCCTATCAGATTATTGCACAGTCGTCCAGCTTGCCTGCCGTTTGCGGACGGGTCTGTCCCCAGGAAAACCAGTGTGAAAAGCATTGTGTACGTGGCATTAAAGGGGAGCCTGTAGGAATCGGTCGCTTGGAACGGTTTGTAGCAGATTGGCACAATACATATGTACAGGATCCACCGATGCGCCCCGAACCGAACGGATATAAAGTGGCAGTTATCGGCGCTGGTCCCGCAGGACTTGCCTGCGCTGGGGATCTTGCAAAAAAAGGATATCAGGTTACCATTTTTGAAGCACTTCATACGCCCGGCGGCGTTTTAGTATATGGCATTCCGGAATTCCGTCTGCCTAAGTCTATTGTGCGCAGAGAAGTGGATGCACTGCGTGCTTTAGGTGGAGAAATTCAAACCAATGTTGTAGTAGGAAAAACAATTACAACGGATGAGCTTCTGCATGAAATGGGATTTGATGCGGTATTTATCGGCAGCGGTGCAGGATTGCCCAGATTTATGGGAATCCCCGGAGAATTCCTGAAGGGCGTTTATTCTGCCAACGAATATCTCACGCGCAGCAATCTGATGCGGGCATATCAGGAAAATTCCGATACGCCCATTATACGGGCAAAACGCGTTGCCGTTGTTGGCGGCGGAAATGTTGCAATGGATGCGGCGCGGACTGCGCTGCGTCTCGGTGCAGAAAAAGTATATATTGTATACCGGCGGTCTATGGAGGAGCTTCCCGCACGCTATGAGGAAGTGGAACATGCCATGGAAGAGGGCGTTGAAATGCTGCTTCTCACAAATCCCACAGAAATTTTAGGCTATAACAATCCCGAAGACAAGCGGGATCCAAGAAATGGATTTGTTACAGGACTGCGATGTGTGAAAATGGAACTGGGTGAGCCGGATGAACGGGGCAGACGTACTCCTGTGGAAATTCCTGACTCTGAAATTACCGTAGATGTGGATGCAGTGATTATGGCAATCGGTACATCGCCCAATCCTCTGATTAAAAATACAACCAGCGGATTAGAAGTAAATGCCCGCGGCGGGATTGTTGTCACGGAAGAAACAGGCGCTACTTCTATGGAAAGGGTATACGCCGGCGGTGATGCAGTGACCGGCGCTGCGACAGTAATTTTGGCAATGGGAGCGGGAAAAACAGCAGCGTCCGCCATTGACATGTACTTGCAGGGGTTAGAAAAATAATATAAAGGAAGCAAAGTTTTGGAATCAGAAGTATTTTCTGCCGATGTGTCGGAGATGAACACACTTGGAAACGGAATTTTCAAGCAAGACGGATGTGTAATATTTTGTACCGGCGCGGTGGACGGGGACCGGATTCACGCCCGTATTACAAGCAGCCGAAAAAACTATAAAATTGCAGAAATGGTGTCCTGCGACAGCGCATCGACACATCGCTGTGAGCCGGCTTGTTCTGCCTTCGGATCCTGCGGCGGTTGCACTTTGCAGCATATTACCTATGCCCACGAGATACAAATCAAAAAGGCTTCTGTTGAAGCGGCGCTGCGCCGTGCGGGGCTTGGAAAGGTTCCTGTAGAGGAGATATTGTCAGCAGATCCGGTGCGGTATCGGAATAAAGCAGTCTATCATTTTTCCAGAGACGGAAAAATTTCCTTTTTGCAGGAATCCTCTGATCAGTATGTTCCGGTGGCGGACTGTCAGCTGTGTCCCACGCTTTTCTCGGAAATAGCAAAAGATACAGAATCCTTTTTCGAAGACAAAAAAACAAATCCCTCGTATCTTTATATACGTGGAAATCGGGATCTGACGCAGGTGTGTGTTGTGATCGGCAAGGGTGAGAATGCCGACAGAGCAGAATTAGAAGCGTTTGCCGACAGTATCCGGGAGAAATGTCCACAAGCAGTGGGTGTTCTTGCAGGGAGTGGTAAACATCCTGAAGAAAAAGAATCAAAGTTGCAGATTTTAAAAGGGCGTAATTATATTGAGGAGTCGTTTCTCGGGCTTTCGCTGAAAATTACTGCTTCCTCCTTCTTTCAGGTGAATACAGCCGCTGCTGAGCTTCTGTGTAAAAAGGCGGTGGAGTTTATCAGTCCTGAACCGAATGAATATGGTGTGGATCTCTACTGCGGTACGGGAATTTTCGGGATGACAATCGCAAAACTGCATCCGGATGTATTCGTTACAGGTGTGGAGATCAACAAAAATGCAGTGGCTGATGCAAAAGAAAACGCCGCAGCAAACGGACTTTGCAATGTAGGATTTTTCTGCGGTGACAGTGCAGATTTTGCAAAAAATACGTACGGTTCTATTGACTTTGCATTGATTGATCCTCCCAGGGCAGGGTGTTCAGATAAAATGGTGCAGGCGCTTTGTAAGCTGAAACCGAAAAAAATTGTGTACGTGTCCTGTGATCCGGGAACCCTTGGCAGAGATCTCAAAAAATTATTGGATAAAAATTATAAGCTGGAAAAGGTTGCAGCGTGCGACCTGTTCCCACGCACCAAGCATGTGGAGGCAGTAGCGCTGCTTACGAAAATATGATTTGATGCTGCAAATTGCGAGTGAATAGGCGGTATGTTATGAAAAAGCGGCTTGTCATTATTTTGGCAGTGATTGTCGTGCTTATAACAGCAGTAGTAGTATATTTGGGCTTTTGTGTTGGGTATAAAACAATTTACTATCGTATGTACAGGGCGGACAGAATTACGGGGGAAATAACAGTCAATATAGATGGGCAGAGTGCACAGTTTGACGAAGCGCGTACAAAAGAATGTTGGAACTGGAACTGCGAGGGTGATTTTTCTATAACAGACCGTACGGCGAAAGTATCTCTGAAGGCGGGAGATTATGGACCTTATGATTTTTTTGTTTATGTAGTCGGGTTGGACCAACCCCTGCAATTTTCTACTTATCAGTATAACTGGTGGAATGTTAAGACATTTCGCATAGATGTTGTTGTGGATAACGCTGAAAATACGATGTATGTCAGATGCTTTACCACAAACATTGATGAAGAAGGAAATATCTATGAAAAAGAAGGCGCATCGGAGCTGGAACTGACTGATGAATTGACCATTGGATTTAATTGAATATGGAAAAGCAGGAAATGCATATTGCATTTCCTGCTTTTTTAAAGGGAAAATAACCAAGAGTACACAGGAGGCTTGCGTTTGGCTGTGCTGGCGCTACATAAGATTGCGAAGGATTCCAAAAAACAGCAGCACAAAAATCATAATCCATATGCACACATCGCTGAAGGTGTCCTTGTTTCTGCCATATCGAATGTAAAGGTAAATCTTTCGAATGCATACTAAGACAGCGAGAGGCAGCAAACACAGCACCGCTCCGTTATAATGGAAGGCAGCGGCAAAATCCAACTGAAACAGGGAAAGAAACATGCGTGAAATGCCGCATCCGGGACATTGCAGACCGGTGATCAGGTGGAATATGCATGGAATCCCAATGCCTGTGAAATATGTGAATAAAGCATACAACGCCCCGATCCCAAAAAGGATCAGGGCGATGCGAATTACTTTGTTTCGGCGCCGGATCATTGCATTATTCACCGAATTCTTCTGCGAGCTTGTTTAACTCACTCTGAATCAGTGCCCAAGAAACAATGTCAAGACCAATAACAGAAAGTATCAGATATACAATACCGGAATTGCTGTCAACATTCATACCCCGCATTTTCTGTGCAGCGTTGATGTCTCCGCCGGCTTTGTACATATAGTACCACCGATAGATACCGCATGTAACAAGGGAAAGCAGAAAAACAACTGCGCCGGAAGGTCCGTTGCTTTCGGAAACTTCATTTATGTCGTTGACCATGGAAATAAACCAGTAAATACCGTAGATTCCGCATGTGACGATAGACAGAATGATGCAGGTTGCAATGTTTCTGGATTGAATCTTTACCGGTTTCGCAGAAGCGGGAGCAGCTGTCTCCGGAGTAAAGAAAGGGGTGTTATTAAAGGAACTGGTCCCCTCTGTGTTATTATTGCTTTCATTGGAAAGCTGTGTTCCGCATGCATTGCAGAAGTTCGCGCCTGGCTCGATAGGAGCACCGCAATTTGGACAATTCATAATAAATCCTTTCTAAATTAAATAAATTTGTATGAAATAGTCACATTTCGTTTATATTTTATCACGACATGTATATGCTGTCAATCCTAAAAATAGAATAAAGAATAGAAAAGAACTTGAAATATAAAAATATTTATGGTAAAATTATACATAAGACAATTTCATATCTATATACAATGAACAACATTTATCAGGATGCTGTCGATAAATGCTGTTCGTTTCTTATATTTTAGGAAATGCTTCGTCGAAATTTCAGATTAGGAGGAATTTTATATGGTTCG
>CASTST010000058.1 GCA_949451655.1 uncultured Eubacteriales bacterium
ACGCTTGCATTTCTGCAAGCGATACCGCAAAGAATAAATAAACTGATCGCCGCTATAACGAACAACAATAATAGACTTTTGATTGGCTTGCGAACCACACAACGCCATGCTCTTTGTACACTATTCATTTTAACCCTCCATTCTTGAAAGCGTATCCCGCGGATTTGCACGAAGTATGGGATAGATTGAAATGCCTACAGCAGCAAAAACAATCCCGCTTCCAAGCAATAGCAGTGTCAATACATGTTTTATTTGCAGATGGGTATCGGCTAAACTGACAAAATCACTTGCTGAAAATAAAGCACTCGTTAGCTGCCCGGCAAACAATATACCAACTGCCGTTGCACCCGCCACAGAAAGTATAAACAATGTAAGACTCTCTGTCAGTTCCTGCAATAACAGATTGGTTTTGGACACACCCAAACTGATAAAAACGGCCGTTTCTTTCATGCGGGTTCGTGTCCACATGCACAAAAGCAGCGAAATAACGATTACCGCCGTAATAACGGTTAATATAAGCATCAATGAGGTAATACGGATGACTTGCTTCAAAGGAGCCTGCATTTGCTTATATAAAGCGTCTGATGCTGTAATGCATACAGAATCATCAACCAGTGATTCGATCTGTGTTTGCAGCTCGTTTAACTTTTCGGGATCTGCCGTATATACAGAAACAGCAGTAGATTTTTCTGCCCCGTATAGCTGTCGGAACAATTCATGGTCAATAAATATTTGATTTTCAATACGGTAAGCCGCCGCAATATTATTTTCCTGCTTGCGCTCACTTCCCGAAAAAAATATGCCTGTTATTTTGCCTGCAGCAGTTTTTCCATTCTCGGTTTCAAACGAAATCGAATCGCCGATGCTTAATGCATTTGATTCTGCTAAAATGGAATTGACCAAAATTCCACTCTGATTTTCCGTGATATGTATCCCATCCAGCAGTCTGTATTTTTCCTCTGCAAAAAGCCCGTCCATTTCTGTGTTGTCATAAGCATGGAGCGATACGACCATGTTTAATGGCTCCGTCCCGTCTTTCTTTATCACAGGAGAAAAACCAACCGGGAATGCAGTATTGCTTGCAGTGCGGTTTATTTTACTGACAGACGAAATCCCCTGAATTTGCGCTATGGTATCGGCGGTAATCCCGGTTTCGCTGTGCATCACCAGTTTTGTTCCCGTTTTTTCCCGTATTGAAAGATTCGTTGCTTGTGCTGACTGCAAGATCATGGCCGCGCTTAATATTGTCACACTGATTATAAAGAAGCATACAAGAAGCAAAATGCTTTGACTTCTCTTGCGCCAGATGTAGCGAAAGGCACGCTCATAAAACGTCATGGATTTCACGTCCTCATCCCTCGCTTCTATAGATATAAACACGGGTTGCATGGAGAATGTGATCGTTGTCATAATCTCCGTAAATAATCAAACTGGTATTCTTTTTTATATCGGTCATATTTGCGGGATCGTATCGAACCGCCCCTGTTTTCGTATTTACATATGCAATATAAAAAACGCAGTCTTCATCATAGGTAACGGTAAGTGATTCCCATTGTTCTTCATAACCGGCCGCAGGACCCATAGCAATATTGCCGTCTTTTTTCGTAGGCATCATCTCGCAGCCGTGATCCAGCAATGTTTTTACCGAGCCATTTTCTTTGCAATTCCCAAAAAGCTCGTCTCCGTTTTTGGGATTTTCATTTGAAGTACCGGGCGAAGCAGTTGTATTATTCGCACTTTCATTATTCCAAGATACGCTGTCCCGCGGTAAATCTTTATTTCTGGGTTGGGCTTTACAGCCTACGCAAACGGACAGCAAAAGAATTACAGTTAGTATTGAAACGATTTTGTGTTTCATTTTTAACATCTCCTTTCCTTGTTGTGCTCATTATACCGGATTCGATTTCTAAATATCCTGTAAAAATTCCAAAAGTTACTGGGTATTTTTAAAAGTTTTTTAGAGAATTGCATGGTATAATTATAGTAAAAAGAATAAAAAAGCAAACCCAAAGAAAGGTAGTAATCATACTCATGAGAATCTTGTTTGTCGAAGATGATAGAAACCTGTCCGCGGCAATATCGGAACAGCTGCAAAAGGAGGGCTATATTACAGATTGCTGCTATGATGGTGAAACTGCATTAAGCTATGCCTTAAATTTTGAATACAGCTATGATATTATTTTGCTGGACAGAATGCTGCCAATTATAGACGGACTTACCGTTTTGAAAGCAATGCGCTCCAAACAAATTCATACTCCGGTTTTAATCATTACAGGGCTGGGCGAGCTGGACGACAAGATTCACGGTCTTGACTGTGGTGCAGACGATTATCTGGTGAAACCATTTCACATTAAAGAATTGCTTGCAAGGATACGGGCTTTGACTCGCCGCCCGGCAGAAATTAAAGAAAAGGAAATCCTGACCGCCTATAATTTGATGCTTGACAGCGAGTACAGAAGGCTGACATACAAAGGCAGCTCCGTTTTGCTAACGCAAAAAGAAGCGGATTTAATCACAGTATTTATGGAACACCCCGAGAAAACGCATACCCGAAATCAGCTTTTATGGAAAGTATGGGGCGGAAGTACTGAGGTAGAAGACGGGAATGTAGATAACTACATACATTTTCTGAGAAAGCGCTTACGTGCGTTAGGATGCAAGGCGGTCATCAAAACTGTGTATGGCGCAGGATATCGCCTGGAGGAAAGCGATGACAAAAAAGCTTTATAAGAAGTTGATGGTACTATTCCTCTCGTTCACTATGATTGTCTTTACAGCCGCTATGATTTTCATGATGAGCAACGCGGTAACTAAAGTCCGCAATCTTGAAGCAGAATATGTAAATAATATAACGAACAATATTGTTGAAGATATCCGGAGCGGAACACAAGTAGACGCCCGCTATCTGGAAACATTTGATTGTTATATAAAAATAACAGACGGAAACAATTCATATGAAAGTCCTGTTGTTTATAATACGGCATCAGATATTCTGATAAAACGGTTTAAAACACAAAAATCTATTCTCTGGGGGTCAATGATTCTGGATTTGAGAACCCACAAGGAAAGCAATCGAACCGCTTCCACGGTCATTGGCGAAGAAAAAGACCGATACTATGGTATGCACTGTATGTTTACTACAGACGGCAATACGAGCTATGATTTAATCATTTTGTCCCCGCAATCATCCGCATGGAAAATTGTACGCACATACTGCAATTGGTATCCACTGCTTTGGCTTGGTACATTCGCTTTAATGTATCTTGCAAGCCGGGTTCTGATCGGCAAAGCAGTTCAGCCAATAGAAAGTGCAATGCAAAGTCAAAAGGAATTTATCGCCTCGGCGTCACATGAACTGAAAACACCTTTAGCAGTGATTCAAGTGAGCGCAGAAACACTTGACACAGATAAAATGGATGCCACAGCAGCGCAAAAGCAAAAGGTCATTCTGGAAGAATGTACACGTATGTCAAATCTAATAAATTCCCTGCTCGCATTGGCGTCAAGCGATTCCGGCAGCTGGAAAATGGATCTGCGGGAAAACGATGTGGATTCCCTTTTAATAGAAACATGGGAAGTATTTTCTGAAAGTGCACAAAAGAACAATATACATTTAGATTGGGATGTAGAAAAGCATTATCCGAAACTGTACTGCGACAAAGAACGCATTATGCAGGTGTTTGGTATTCTCTTGGATAACGCGATCGCACATGCCAAATCCAACGATACAATTCAAATGGGTGCTAAGGCAGAGGCGAACTATATTGTTTTCTATGTAAAAGATCACGGCTGCGGAATTGCCGATAAGGATAAGGAAAAGATTTTTGATCGCTTCTATACAGGAGACGCTTCAAGAACGAATAAAAATCATTATGGCTTAGGATTGAGTATTGCAAAAGAAATAGTAAGACTGCATCATGGTACAATTTCATTAAAAGATACGCCTGGTGGCGGCTGCACTTTTGAAATATACATCCCAATAGAAAAAGCCACCTGCTAAGCAGGTGGCGTAAAAGAGATTTATTATTGATTTATTTATGCCGCATCAGCCACATTGTATTCATCAGGTACAGCAAGCGTACATGCGCCCCCTGCATAAGTGTCCAAAATAACCGATCTTTTTTGGATAGCTGCCCCTTTTCAAGATCTGCGAGTGCTTTTTTTGTTATTTTATCACAGCATATTTCCCGCAATTTACTGCGTTTATTCTTTTTTGTTTCCTGGGTCTGAACAACTCCCAACGTGGCAAGCTGCAAGTTTTTAAAATGAAAATAGGACAGCTTATTCGTCTGAAATGCGCCTTCATATATATCCAAATAAGCCATGCATGCTTCATAAAGGCGGTTTGCAATTTCATACATATTTGCACGCAGTTTTACACTGAGACTTCCTGCGATATTTCTGCGGTAGCAATACAAAGCCTTGTCCAGATAAGCAATGGAAGAAATACTGCGAAAATACTGCAAATTGAATAACAGATCCTCTCCCAAATCAATAGACGCATCAAATTCGCTATGAATCAGCGCTTTTTTATACAGCTTATTACAGGGTGAATTCATCAGCGTTGCAGAATACTCTGCTGCAAAGAAAGCCGCTGCGTCTCTGCCCCGCAGCACTGCGCGGGGCGGCGTTTCAACCGATGCATCCCCTATGGAATCTGAAAAAAACGCAATGCCGCAGACAACACAGTCCACCTGTTCGGATTCCATAACTGCTGTCATTTCTGCTACCATGCTGTTTTTCAAAACATCATCACTGTCCGCAAAAAGGATCAAATCGCCCTTTGCCACCTTCAACCCGTGATTTCGCGCAGCAGAAACACCGCTGTTTTCCTGTCTGTAAAAAACAATCCGCGAATCCTGCCGGGCAAAACGGCTGCAAATTGCCGCAGACGCATCTGTTGAGCCATCGTCAATCAAGATGCACTCTATATCCTGATATGTCTGCCCCAGAATGCTCTCCACACATTCTGCAAGATATTTTTCCGCATTATATACCGGAACAATAATACTAACCAAAATATTTTCTCCCTATTCCATTAAAATATATGGAGCCTGTAACCTTTATAGCGTTTGCATTCTATAATATCAACACCGGCGGTTTTATTCGCTTTATTATTCATATTACATATATGTACGGCAACTGCACCGGCTGCACCGCGCCCCTGCTCCAGACAATAGGCGGCAAGCTGTTCCTTGGTGTAGTATATTTTTTCTTTTGTCGCAGGATCAATCGGTGCATATCGCAGCATTGTCAGAATCCGCTGCTCATTCGGCGTCAGATACAACGGTTTTCCACAAAACAAAACATCCCCGTTTTTTATCAGCACTCTGGAAATCTTACTTGTTCCGAAAACATCGCCGTATCGCTCTGAAAAAGTATTGACAATGTAATTGTAAAGTTCCTTCACATCCTCGTAGAGGTATACAGGATCCTGATTATGTATTCCCGCCAAATACACAGCATCTTCAAACAGATATTTTTCTGTTACCACTGTAAAAGCAGCCGGTAAATATGCATCATATTGGGCTGCATCTGCCACCAGACACGGAATGTTTTCCGAAAGAAATCTCTGGCGAATTTCCCCGCGGAATTTTCGCTGTGTGTTGTCAATTATTAAAATCATAATTCATATTTCTCTTTTCCCTGCATATAATTGGATAGCTGTATTAACAGAAAGGCGGAATACATATATGTTTGTATGTTCTTTAAAAGCAAGCTCGCTGAAATTCGCGGGCGTAATCGGTATTGCTGTAGCTGCGCTCATTGCCCTGCTCATCCTGATGCCCACGACACAGGACGTATCAGCCGGTGCAATTTTTGAGGACAACGGCACAATCAATTTTGAAAAAATCAAAACAAATGAAAACAGGCTGGAATTTCTGTCCCAATTCGGCTGGGAAGCCGGAAAGGACGCAGTAGAAGAAGTTGAGGTGCGTATCCCTTCAGACTTTGACAAGGTGATGAACGCATACAATGAAGTGCAGAAAGCACAGGGACTGGATCTTGCCAAATATAAAGGAAAAACAGCCACACGCTATACGTATCAAATCACAAATTACCCGGATTATGACGGCACTGTCTATGCCAACATAATTGTATACAAAAACCGGGTAATCGGCGGAGACATCTGTTCCTCCGATGTGTCCGGATTTATACACGGATTTGCACTGCCCACACAGGCAGAATAGGGATTATTTGTGGCGCAGCTCCACTACAGTTACACCATAGTCGCCTTCTCCATATTGACCCACGCGGTAGGATTCCACACGGGTATCCCGTTTCAAAGCATTCCAGATTGCTTTGCGGAGCGCACCGGTTCCTTTCCCGTGAATCACTGTGACACTATAGATTCCGGCAACCAGCGCATCGTCTAAATACCGATCCAGCATAAAGCAGGCATCATCGCCGATCATTCCCCGCACATCAAGCTCCGGTTTAAAGGACCTTGCAGCGGCGGCTTTGTAGGCAGAACGTGATGTCTGCTTTCCTTTATCCCGTACCGTTGCCTCTTCCTCAACCAAACGCAATTGGGAAATATGCATTTTGGTTTTCAAAATACCCATTTGGATATTTACATTTCCCTTTTTATCCGGATCTTCTAAAAGAGTTCCCTTTGTGCCAAGACTGCGGTGGATAACCGCATCTCCCTTTTTTAAGGCCCTGGGCAATACATAATCATCGGCTTTTTCTTCCGGAGTATTCTTATCGTAAAAATCCTTTACCTTTGTTTTAATATTCCGCTTTGCCGATGCGATTTTATCTCCGAAATTTTCTGATTCCTTTGCACGCTTTGCTTCATCCAACTGCTTCAATATATAATCACTGGAAGCGCGTGCGCTGTCCAAAATCTGCCGCGCTTTTTCCATAGTACGGGCAGCTTCTTTTTCAGCCTGATCCAGTTTTTCATGCAAGGTGGATTCTGCATCGCGCTTGAAATTCTCATATTCCACACGCAGCGCCTGGGCTTTTTCTTTTTCTGCCTCTAATGCAAACCGCTGTGCTTCCATTTTTTCAATGACTGCCTCAAAGCTTCTGCTGCCATGATCCACATACCCCTTTGCCCGCTCTATGATCCGCCGGGATATTCCAAGTCGCTCAGATATGGCAAAGGCGTTAGACTTACCTGGTGTGCCAATCATCAAACGGTATGTGGGACGCAGTGTTTCCACGTCAAACTCACAGGACGCATTGCACACGCCTTCCCGTTCGATAGCAAACGCTTTCAATTCCGCATAGTGGGTGGTCGCAGCACAAATCGCGCCTGCTGCAAGCACTTCTTCCAATATGGACGTTGCCAGTGCCGCACCTTCTACCGGGTCGGTTCCGGATCCAAGTTCATCAAATAAAATGAGTGACTGATCTGTCATCTGCTCCAGAATGGATACAATGCCTACCATATGAGAGGAGAATGTAGACAGAGACTGTTCGATCGACTGTTCATCGCCGATATCCGCAAATACCGCGTCAAAAACGCAGACAGAAGCCTGCTCACAGGGAAGCTGCAAGCCCGCCTGTGCCATCAGAGAAAATAGTCCAAGAGTTTTCAATGCTACCGTCTTTCCGCCTGTATTTGGTCCGGTAATTACCAACATGCTGTATTCGCCGCCAAGCAGGATATTTACCGGCACTGCCCGTTCGATCAGCGGATGACGGCACCGGATCAGTTCTACACGCCGATCTTCCGTAATTGTTGGAGCACAGGCATTCATCCGATATGCAAGTTCAGCGCAGGCAAAAATAAAAGCAAGCTCCGTTATATTTTGGTAATCGCATACAATGGTAAAAGCGCTGGCAGCAACCAAACCGGAAAGCTCCCACAAAATCCGTTCGATTTCATGTTCCTTCTCGCTTTGCAGCTGGCGCAGCTCGTTATTGGCTTCTACCACCCGCATCGGTTCAATAAACAAAGTAGCGCCGGATGCAGAAGTGTCGTGTACAAGCCCTTTGATCTCATTTTTGTATTCACTTTTCACCGGGATTACAAAACGTCCTCCGCGGGTTGTAACAATATTTTCCTGCAAGTACTTAGAGTATGCACTGCCCTGCGTATACTGCTGCATCAAATCTGCAATACGCGCATTGGTTTTGCGAATCTTTTGACAGATATCCAAAAGTGCGGGACTTGCATCGTCTGCAACCATTTCTTCCGAAACAATTGCACGGCTGATTTTTTCCTCCAGAGATTTTTCAGGAATAAGCCGTTCAAAAATCTCATCCAGCGATGTATCAAAAAGCCGATCGCTTTTGCTGTATTCTAAAAGAGATCTTGCGGTGCGCAGCACATTAGCGCAATCCAAAAGATCCCGCATAGAGAGAACCGCGCCTTTTTCTGCCCGTTCACATGCACCGAGTACATCCCGCACGGACCCGAAGGAAGGCGTTCCTTTCTGACCCTGCAAGCGTTTTGCATCGGCTGTATGAAGCTGTCTGCGGCGAATTTCATCCATATCGTCAGAAGGAGTAATCGCCAGCGCACGCTGGCGCGCGCCGTCTGTTAAGGCTCCGGCTGCAAGCAGCTGCCGGATTTTATCAAATTCTAAAATAGCAAATATTTTTTCGTTCATATCACCATTTAATTATAAGACAGACCATATCAGGCATGCCTTTCAAATTATTCATAATAACAAAGATTTGTAAAAACTCAATGTGGAAAAAGAGTGTTCAATATGATGCAATAGATATTTTTCACAAGCTTTGGCAAACAGATGCACGTCATCCTCTTCCAAAGAAAACGAAAGAAAACGATTTACAGGAGCCGATGCTACAAAACGCATAGCAGAAAGGACACCAAACGTTAAAAACATATAATACTGTGCTGTCCCGTCACTGTCCGGCGCGGCTGCCTCCGCTTCCTGTTTTGCCTGATCCTTGCAGGAGCGGCACAAAATCCTGCCGTTCATAATATCCAGATACATTGTATCAGTTGCATCACACCCGCACATGCCGCACCCCTCAAGCTGCGGCTGAAACCCGGTCTCGCATGCGCACTTGAACTCAAATGCCGCTTTAAGAAGGCGCAAATCCAGATCTTTTTCGCTAAGCGCATACAGTGCATTTAAAGTCAGACGCAAAAGCGCCGGATCCGCAGAACCTTCCACCGAACTGTCGGCGCAAACATCACACAGGTATGCGGCAAGCGCCATTTTATCCAAATCTGTACGCAATCCGTAAAAACACTGGGACAGCTCACTTTCGACAATGTAATAGTATTTTCCGCTGCGCCGCAATGTAAAAGTACTGTAGCAAAATGGCTGACATGCCGCCATATTTTTGCTTTTCAGGCTTTTAACGCCTTTGCCCATAATGGATAAAAGCCCCTGCTCCATTGTAACCAGGGTGATGATCTTATCATATTCGCCCACTTCCGTCTCGCGGACAGTAAGACCATGCACAGTCAATTTTTCCATAGAATCGGATCACTCCAGATTTTTGGGATCGTATCCAAAGTTATGCAGATTAAAATCACTGTCTCTCCAATTTTCCTTCACTTTCACCCAAAGATTCAAATAAACCTTCATGCCAAAGAAATTTTCCAGGTCTTCTCTTGCGCGGGATCCGATCATTTTCAGAGTTTGACCGCCCTTGCCCACAATAATCCCTTTGTGGGATTCCCGCTCACAGAAAATTTCTGCCCGAATGGAAATCAGCTTATCTGTCTCTTTGAATTCTTCAATCACAACTGCCGCGCCGTGGGGAATTTCCTCCGACAAGGAGCGGAGCATTTTTTCCCGGATAAATTCTGCGGCAATCTGTCGTTCCGGCTGATCGGTAAGCATATCCTCTTCAAACATCCAGTCTGAAGGATAAAGAAACTTTTCTGCTTCCTCCAGCACCACATCTACATTTTTTTCTTTCAGCGCACTGACCGGTACGAACGCGTCAAAGACATACAGTGCCGCATACTGCTCTATTGTTTTGGCAAGCTGCTCCCGATTATACAAATCCAACTTATTCAAAACCAAAATTGCAGGCAGTCCTGCCTCTTTGATCTGGTTCACTACGTTTTGTTCCACCATTCCCGGAGCGCGTCCGGCATCTGCAATCAGGATCACTGCATCTGCACTCCCCATAGAAGAACGCACACTTTTCATCATATAATTTCCAAGCTTCGTCTTGGGTTTGTGTATTCCGGGAGTATCCAAAAATACAAATTGATTTTCATCTTTGGTTAAGACGCCCATAATCCGGTTTCTGGTCGTCTGCGGCTTACTGGATACGATTACCACTTTTTCCCCGAGCAGCGCATTCATAAGCGTAGATTTTCCCACATTCGGTCTGCCGACAATAGCAATAAAAGCAGTTTTTTTCATTCTTCCGTTTCACTTTCTGTATTTTGATTCGTATCCCGTCCGATTTTCATTTTAGCAAGCACCGCACGCTGCTTTGCAAACATTTCGTCTTCCGCCTTCTGGGAAAGCTCGTGATCATATCCCAATAAATGCAGCGTAGAATGAACAGTTAAAAAAGCTGCTTCCCGGCGGAAGCTATGGGCATACTCATTTGCCTGTTCCTGCGCCCGTTCTAATGAAATGACAATATCTCCCAGGGGCACGGATGCTTCATCCTGGGGAACTTCTTCCGACCGAAAGTCAAACATAGGAAAGGACAGCACATCCGTTGGAGAGTCTTTCTCGCGGTATTCCCTGTTCAGCGTCTGAATACCTGCATTATCGGTAAATGTCACGGAAACCTCACAATCAGCGGAAAAGTTCTCATATTGCAGGGTTTCAAGAATTGCACTCTGAATAAGTGCTTCCAGCGCATCATCCACAGCAATCTGATTCTGATCATTATTAAAATACACTTTCAGCTTCATAGTGTTCCCTTTCCAGTTTAATTTCATATTCTGTTATATTATACAACTTTTTACAGGTGTTTGTAAAGAGTTATTTGAAAAAGGCTTCCTCAGAATTACAAAGGAAGCTCAACTGGGAAAGAGACCACATTGAACGCTCACGATATAAGCCTTTTTTGATGCGGCAAAGGTTCCACCAAACTTCAAAAGCTTCCCTTGTGCAAAGGGAGGTGCACAGCAAAGTTCCCACTAAACTTCAAAAGCCTCCCTTGTGTAAAGGGAGGTGGCACAGCGTAGCTGTGACGGAGGGATTGTTAAGACTATCTTCGATCCTTTGCCAGGTAAAACTGTGAACGCATATCTCTTCGGTTGCCATATAAAACAGCACGGCATAAAGCCGTGCTGTACATCACCATTTTGGTCTATATTGCCGCTGTTTCTGTGTCGGTTTCTCCGCTTCTGCTTTTTCGAAAGCCTTCACAATATCCTTTACAATTTTATTCCGTACTACGTCCCGATTATTCAGGCGAATAACAGATATTCCATCAATGCTACCTACAATAGAGGCGCATTTTTCTAAACCGGAATCCGATTTATGCGGAAGATCAATTTGCGTTACATCTCCTGTCAAAACCATTTTCGAACCTTCACCCAATCGGGTCAATGCCATCTTAATTGTGAAGATTGAGGCGTTTTGACTTTCATCAATTATGACCGCAGCCCGGTTTAAAGTACGACCGCGCATGTATGCTAAAGGAGCAATTTCTATCGTTCCCTTCTCCCGAAGCCGTTCCGTTTTTTCTGCCCCGAAGATATCATACAACGCGTCATTGAGCGGGCGCAGATAGGGATCAACTTTTTGAGACAAATCGCCCGGAAGAAATCCCAACCGCTCCTCACCTGCTTCAATAGCTGGGCGGCTCATGATAATTCTGTCAATTTCTCCCCTTTTCAACTCTTCAGCAGCCTGCGCAACGGCGAGATACGTTTTTCCTGTTCCGGCCGGTCCAATACAAATTGTAATCGTATTCTCTTTCATGGCTTTAATGTAGTTTTTTTGCCCAAGAGTCTTACACTTAATGGGGGCTCCACGGTTGGTAAGCGTAACGATGCTTTCCATTGCTTTGACTGTATCTTCCAGATTACCGTCCGTGACGGTATCAATCAACCGATAAATCATATCCTGGTTAATTGTATCTGCTTCTCCCCGGTCATATATCTGCTGTAAGGATTTCATGACAGAAACAGCATTCGCGACGCCTTTTTCATCTTCACCCTTGATTTCAACCTTTGACTCTCGCAGTCCAATAAGAACGGAAAAGGCTTTTTCAATCATTCGCACAAAATGATCTTGGTAACCAAACATAGCCTGCTGCTGATCCACTGTGCTGGTTTCTATATATTCTATTTGCAAACAAACGTACCTCTCTTTCTTATATCATATATACTTATTATAGTATACCAAACCACGCAGCTGTTTTCAATATTTCAAGAAATAATCCAATCATCCTATGAAGTCGCCAAAAACCGTTGATTGATGAAAAAACACATTATGACAATTTACAATCAGGATCAGATCACTAATTTTAATAGTGCACAGTCACATGGGTTTTAGGTTTTTATTTAGCCTGTCTACCATCCAGACAATTCGCTTTTCCCGTCCGGCATCTGTTTTAGCATCAAAGTATGCTCGCGTATAGGTTTTCTTTACTGATAAGGACATAGCCTCAAAATTTGTGCTGGCAGGTTCATATTCTTTAAGCAAGGCGGAAAGCTGGGCAATTTGTTTCTCTGTCACTATTATTGAGTTTTGAGCGTCCCACTGCCCGTTTTTCTTGGCTTCTTCTATTTTCTTTCTGCCAAATTCGGTCATAATTCCCCGCTTTTCAAGACTTTTCGCCAATGCCTTGTTTTTCTCCGACCATTTACTCTTTTCACGGCGCTGGGAAAAATATTTTTTATAAGTTTTATCGTCAATGCTGCACATCTGTCCGTCGATCCATCCAAAGCAGAGCGCCTCTTCAAGCGCTTCTGCTGCTT
>CASTST010000059.1 GCA_949451655.1 uncultured Eubacteriales bacterium
GTCTGGCGGTATCGCACCTTTGCTTTCAGCCGCAGCGGTTTGCTGATCGACGAAACGGAGATAAGGTTGATATCTGTCGCCGTCAGCGTCCGTGAATAGAGTTCCGCTTCTTTCCCCAGCGTTACTGTATTGCAAACCGGATCGACCGCACAGACATACAAAGGCTCAGAGGAGGAAATTCCAAGTCCTTTCCGCTGCCGCGCCGTTTAACGAATCACGCCCTTGTGCGTACCGAGTATATTTCCGCTTCGATTTGTGAAAACGCCTTCAGGGTACTTTTTACCCGTATACTCCTCGATAAAATCCACATAGCTTCCGCTCCTGACAAAGCAAATATCCTGACTATCGTGCTTGTGGGCGTTGCTGAAACCCTGTGTTTCAGCAATACTCCGCACTTCGTTCTTGATCATTCCGCCCAGCGGAAATAGCGTGCGGGCGAGCTGCTCCTGCGTCAGCATATACAGTACATAGCTCTGATCTTTACTCCTATCAGCCGCCTTTTTAAGAAGATATCTGCCGGAGGCGGCGTCCTGTTCGATGCGGGCGTAATGTCCAGTTGCTACCGCATCATATCCAAGCTCCTGCGCACGGTGATACAGCTTTTCAAATTTCAGATGCCGGTTGCAGTCGATGCAGGGATTAGGCGTTCTTCCGTTTTCGTAGGATTCTACAAACCGCCTTATTACGGTATCCTCAAACCGATCCGAAAATTAAATACATGATATGGAATACCGAGCGAATACGCAACGCTCCGGGCATCCTCCACATCGTCAAGTGAGCAGCAGGAATGTTTGCGCGGGACGCCGATATCCTCATTACGAAACAGCTTCATGGTGACTCCCATGCAGTCGTATCCCTGCGATTTTACAAGATATGCCGCAACAGAGGAATCCACGCCGCCGCTCATGGCAATCAGCACTTTTTTCATGTTCCCAACCTCAGCATTTCATCAATACACTTCCGTGAGGCTGTAATCAGCTCGTCGCTCATCACGATTTCCTCTCCGCCCGTTCCGTTTACCGCGCGGTAGACATCCATGAGCGTGGTCGCCTGCATATTGTGGCAAACGCAGTCTTTGGAGAGCGGGTAAAAACGCTTTTCGGGGCATTTGTACTGCAAATGCTCTACAATGCTGTTTTCTGTGCCGATGATATATTCGCGCCCGCCTCCTTTCTCGGCATACGCCATGATTTCCATCGTACTGCCGACAAAATCCGCTTCCTTTACCATATCGGGGTGACATTCGGGGTGCATCAGGATCTCGGCGTCAGGGTGATTCTTCCTTGCTTATTCAACATCTCTCTTTGTGATACGCAAATGCGTCGGACATCTGCCCCGTACCAGCTTCAGTTCCTTTTCGGGAATTTGACCGGCAACCCAATCGCCGAGACTGCAATCGGGAATAAACAGAATTTTATCGTTTGGAATACGGCGGATAATCTTAACTGCTGAAGAAGAGGTTACACAGACGTCGCAGACGGTTTTTGTCTCTGCTGTGGTGTGATATAGGCGACTACCGTATAATCCGGCATGGAATCTTTCATCTGTGCAATCAGGTCCTTATCCATTTGATCTGCCATCGGGCATCCGGCGATGGAATTCGCAAGCAGAACTCTTTTCTGCGGCGACAGTATTTTCACCGTTTCTGCCATAAAGCGAACGCCGCACATCAGAACGGTATCCTCCTTTACTCTTGCAGCCTCGCGGCTAAGTCCGAAGGAATCTCCTATGTAATCCGCAACCTCCCAGATTTCCTGTCCCTGATAGGCATGCGCAAGGATACATACGCCTTTTTCTTTTTTCAATCGGATGATTTTATCCTGTAATTCGTGTATTGTCAAATTATCTCACTCCTTTTTATATCGCCTGTTGCGGTAATGCTGCGATATACTGCTGTACGCACACACCGCTCCAGGCATCCGCAGCACTGGGCGGCTTCCTCGCCGGTACAAATCTTATTTATCCATCATTTTTTCACTGTGTAACATAGCTTCTTTTTCCCTCCTGTAAATCCTTCCAAATAGGAGACATATTTCTTAGATATGTAACTACTTCCTTAATTGTTTTTATCATATAGTCGATTTCCTCCTCCGTATTTTCCTCTGACAGAGATAGCCGCAGCGAGCCGTGCGCGATCTCGTGCGATCTGCCGATCGCCAGGAGCACATGACTTGGATCGAGCGAGCCGGATGACGCACAGATTCCCTTGCTGTCAAGGAGCAGAAGGAGCGATTTGCCCTCGATCCCCTCGAAGCACACGTTCACATTACCCGGTAAACGGTTTACAGGATCGCCGTTGAGGATAGTATGAGGAATCTCCAGAAGTCCGTGAATCAATTTATCGCGAAGCGAGGTCAGCTTTGTTGTGTTTTTGTCAATCCTAGAAACCGCTTCTTTGAGAGCGGTCGCCATACCCATAATGGCAGGAAGATTTTCCGTACCCGCACGTTTACCGTATTCCTGTGTGCCGCCCTCGATGAGGCTTGTCATCGCTATTCCTTTTCTCGCATAAAGAACGCTGATTCCTTTCGGTCCGTGAAATTTGTGTGCGGAGAGCGACAGCATGTCGATATTTTCTTTTGCTACATTGATATGGATGTGTCCTGCGGCTTGTACTGCATCGGTATGGAACAATACGCCCCGCTCGCGGCAGAGCTTGCCTATCTCCGAAATCGGCTGAATGGAGCCGATTTCGTTGTTGGCGTACGTGACGGTAACGAGCGTGGTATCCGGGCGAATCGCTGTCGCAAGCTCCTTCGGGCGAATGATTCCGTTTTCATGTGCATCGAGAAGCGTCTAAGACTTATTCCTTCACAGGATGGCGGCTCGGTTATATTATTGCACCAACTCACATCATTGATGTGGCGAAAAAGGTGCATGATTTTCTGACCGTTGGTGCGGCGGCTCCCTTGCAGGAGGCGGCGGTTACAGGACTTGGCTTCGGGGATGATTATTACAAGTGGCTGCAGGATAAATATACCGGTAAACGCGATCTGTTCCTAAAAGGGCTGGACGATCTTGGCATCTCTCACACGATCCCGCAGGGTGCGTATTATGTACTGCTCGACATCTCCGAGTTTCGTTATAACTCCGATCTCGAATTCTGCGAGGCACTGGCAAGAGATGTTGGCGTGGGAGCAGTACCCGGCGCCAGCTTCTTCCGCGAGCCGGTCAATCATTTGATTCGCCTGCATTATGCCAAGAAGGATGAGACGCTAAACAAGGCGCTTAATCGGTTGGAGGGACTTAGGAGAAAAATCACCAGAAAGTAAACATTGGTAGTAATGCAAAAGCCGGATCCTTTTATTCAGGGAATCCGGCTTTTTGCGAATACATTACAAGCTGGCGAAATACGCTGCTGTAGAACAGCATTGCAAAAATGCCGCTTTACGATTGGACAATATTTTCATCGGACTGGATGGTATGAACATTCACCCACTATGATGATCAGATCATCTGCCAAATCCTGCAACGCGTAGTCGTGGAGTCAAAGGAAAAAATCTGAGTAGTTTTTATCGGTGGGCTGGAAGTTACGGGAAGAATGGATTAAAAAGGAGAAATATTTAACAGAACAGAAATGCTAATCGAAATCTTGCTGTTCTGTTTCCTTTTCTTGAAAAACAATATTTTATATGCTATAATATTAATCACATAAACTATTGTAAAGATTTTTTGAAATGGGAACAAAATCTTTATCATCAGCCTTTGTTGACTCTGTAACGAAAAAACTACGGTACGATAATATCAATGAATTGGGGGTAATATAATATGTCCGATATTATATTACCTGTTGCACAGGTAGCAGGGTATTTCTGGTATAATTTTTGTTAATTGATATAAGAGGGTAGATGCTGTGAGTAGAATATTTTGTATTGTTGGTAAAAGCGCATCAGGAAAAGATACAATATATAAGGAAATATTGTCAACCTGTTGTTCAAATCTGATTCCTATAATTCCATATACAACGCGACCGAAGCGAGTTGAGGAAAATAATGGCGTTGATTATAATTTTGTTACTGAAGAACAGTTAATGGCTTTTGAAAAAGCCGGAGATGTAATAGAAAAACGTCAATACTTTACAACACAGGGTGTATGGTATTATTTTACGTTAAAATTTAATATTACAAATAATAATGATTATATATTGATAACCACTTTAGATGGTGCTATTAGCATAATGCAAGAATATGGTTCGGATATAGTCCATATTGTTTATTTGGTTATCGATGATAGAACAAGATTGCTGCGTTGTATTGAACGTGAATCAAAGCAAGACAAGCCGGATTATTTGGAAGTTTGCCGTAGGTTTATAGCAGATCAGGAAGATTTTTCCGATTCTAAAATTCGTATATTTGAAAATGTTCATTACATTGATACGAATTTTAACATAGAAAGTTGTTTAAAAAAATGGAATGAAATATATGGATATGGGATTCATTAGTTTTTGAAGAGTCGAAGTATATAATTGTACAAAATGAGAGGATTTTTATAGATATATGTAAGCGAGGATGTGGAAGTGGATGGGAAAGATATTTTGATGACAGGAAAACAGGTTTTTTATGGGTAAAATAAAAGCTTTTGTTGCGAAAATCGAAGCACCATTTTAAAGATTCAGAGCTCAATGGTGCTTTTCTCTTACGGTGTTGCATTTCGACGCAAGAATATATAAAATAATCTTTTAATGCTTGACAAAAAACGTTTTGTACCGTATACTTTGTATGTGGTTTTAAATAAGGGAGACGTGCGGTTGAAGGCGTTTTTCCGCCTCCATCAGCGGACATGATCTGCATGTATGCATATACAGCAGCATGCTCGGCTTCCAGTCGAATAGATAGAAAGGACGATTGATTTTTCAATCATTGATATGTATGGAACAGAAAAGAATATCTGAACTTTCCGAAATTGCCCGCAAGGTTCGAATTGGGGTTGTGGACGCTGTATACAGCGCTGCATCCGGTCACCCGGGAGGATCCCTGTCCTCTGCGGATATTCTTACATATTTGTATTTTGAAGAAATGAACATTGATCCCGCTGCTCCTGATATGGCAGACCGAGACAGATTGGTACTGTCCAAAGGGCATGCTTCTCCTGTCCTGTATTCTGCGCTTGCTAACCGGGGATATTTTCCGGTGGAGGAGCTGAAAACCTTTCGTAAGGCGGATTCCCGCTTGCAGGGACATCCGGATTTGAAGAAGGTTCCCGGTGTAGATATGACTACCGGATCTCTTGGGCAGGGTGTTTCCGCTGCATGCGGAATGGCGCTGGCTGCAAAGCTGGACGGATCCAGCCGCCGGGTATATGCCGTGATGGGAGACGGGGAAAGTGAAGAAGGACAGGTTTGGGAAGCGGCAATGTTTGCTGCACACTACAAACTGGACAATCTTTGCTTTGTTTTGGACTGGAACGGACTTCAGATCGACGGCGCCATTGACGATGTAATCGGACCGGCTCCTTTTGATACAAAGTTTGCTGCATTTGGTTGGAATGTCCTCACCGCAGATGCACATGATTTTGCATCCTTAGACGCTGCATTTGCTGCAGCCCGAGAGCAAAGCGGCAAGCCCACTGTTATCATTGCAAAAAGTGTGAAGGGACGCGGCGTGTCCTTTATGGAGAATCAAGCTTCCTGGCATGGAAAAGCCCCCAACGCTGCAGAGTATGAGACAGCAATAAAAGACCTGCAGGCGTGACGCAGGTTTTTCCGAAATATTTATAACAAAGATGCCAGAGAAAGGTTGGTCTTATAAATGGCTGATATGATTGCTACAAGAGATGCTTACGGTAAGGCGCTGGTAGAATTCGGCGCAAAATATGATAATTTGGTTGTTTTGGATGCGGACCTTGCTGCCGCTACAAAAACAGAAATGTTTAAAAAAGCATATCCGGATCGTTTTTTCGATTGCGGAATTGCAGAAAATAATATGATCGGCGTTGCTTCCGGTCTGGCGCTCAGTGGAAAAATCCCTTTTGCGTCTTCCTTTGCAATGTTTGCCGCAGGCAGATCCTTTGAACAGGTGCGCAACTCCGTTGGCTATCCGGGCACCAATGTAAAAATCGGAGCAACCCACGGTGGTATTACTGTAGGGGAGGACGGCGCAACCCATCAGTGTCTGGAAGATTTTGCTTTAATGCGGACAATTCCCGGTATGACGGTAATTTGTCCCGCAGACGCCGGCGAAGCGCGTCTCGCTGTGCAGGCTGCAATTGAATATAACGGTCCGGTGTATCTGCGATTTGGCAGAATGGCAGTTCCAGCGCTGTATGATGACACATATGCTTTTTCTATTGGAAAGGGCAGCCGTCTTGTGGAAGGGAATGATGTTTCCCTGATTGCGAACGGCGTGGAAGTTGAGCAGGCGCTGGTTGCTGCGGAGCTATTGAAGGCAGATGGAATTCATGCTTCAGTTGTAAACATGGCAACAATCAAGCCTTTGGATCGGGAGATGGTACTGGAGGAAGCAAAGCGCTGCGGATGTATTGTTACCTGCGAGGAGCATTCTGTGATCGGCGGACTTGGTGCTGCTGTATGTGAATTCCTTTCCGAAACGATGCCCACACCGGTGCTCCGTGTGGGTACAAACGACTGCTACGGTCGTTCCGGTTCAGCTAAAGTGCTGCTGTCCTTGTTCGGACTGGATGCTGCTGCAATCTGCGAAAAGGCAAAAGCAGCGATTCAGATGAAAAAATAAAACGTAGATTTATGTCAAATACTGCGAATCTCTTTATTTTAAAGGGATTGGCAGTATTTTTATTTTTGTTGGAATTTTTGCACAAAGGCAGTAGAATTATAGCGAGATTTGTGGTAAAATAAAACAAACGTATTGTTGTTTAATTTGTGAATTGTTCCATTGGGCATTGGAACAATTTATAAATATTAGGCGATGGTTGAACGATAGATAATTTAACAGCGTATTCATTAGAAAGGTTACTATAACATGAACAGGGCACATGCTTGTGATATATATAAAAAGTGCGGCGGATGTCAGCTGACCAATTTGAGCTATCAGGAACAGCTTAGTTATAAGATGCGGCGGGTGATCTCTCTCCTTGGCAGATTTTGCAGGGTGGATGAAATTATCGGAATGGAAAATCCCCTCCATTACCGGAATAAAATGCAGGCGGCGTTCGCGTTGGATAAGCGGGGACGGGCTGTATCAGGGGTTTGGCAATCTAAGGAGCTTCGGGTGACAAAAACGGATGTATGTATGATTGAGGACGAAGTGTCCCTGTGGATTGTGCGGGCGGCGCGGGGGCTTTTGCAGGAATATGATATATCCGTATACAGTCCCAAAAACCGGCGCGGACTGCTGCGGCACATTATGGTGCGCAGAGCCCATGTGACCGGGGAAATTATGGTGGTGCTGGTGACTGCGTCTTTGAAAATGGCGCAGGGAAAAGAATTTGCAAAGGCGCTGGTACACCGCTTCCCTCATATCCGCACGGTTGTTCAGTGTGTAAACGATACGGACACGCCCCTTTGGTTGGGAGAGGAGCAGGTTGTTTTATACGGGGACGGGTACATTGAGGATGTGCTCTGCGGATGTTATTTCCGCATTTCTCCCCGCTCTTTTTATCAGGTCAATTCGGTGCAGACAGAGGTGCTCTATAACACCGCATTGGATTTTGCCCATTTGCGGGGAACGGAAAGTGTGATTGATGCGTATTGTGGCATTGGTACGATTGGGATCATTGCAGCGGCAGAAGCCGGGCGGGTGATTGGAATTGAATCGAACGCAGACGCGGTAAAAAACGCAATAGAGAACTGCCGACTCAACCACACGGGCAATTATCGTGTGTATAAAGGAGATGCGGGCGAGGTGATGGAGGCGCTGTCGCTTTCCGGGAAAAAGACAGACGTGGTGTTTGCCGACCCGCCCCGCGCCGGATGCTCTCGAGAATTTCTGGACGCTGTGATACGGACGGTGCCGGAGAAAATGGTATACATTTCCTGCAATCCGGAAACGCTGGCGCGGGATTTATCTGTTCTTGTGAAAGGAAAATATAAGGTACAGAAAATCCAGCCGGTGGATATGTTTCCCCACACGAAGCACGTGGAATGCGTGGCGCTGTTATCCCGTAAATAATTTGATTATGACAGTGCAAAGAGGAGAATATCGTGAGCAATTATATCATGGACTTGCGCTCTATTGTTGGTCATAGGACGCTGCTCCAAGTGGGGGCAAGTGTAATTGTAGAAGATGAAAACGGCAGAATCCTTCTGCAAAGAAGAATGGACAACCATTGCTGGGGATATGCGGGTGGTTCTGTTGAAATAGATGAGGACGTGGAAGAGACAGCAAAAAGGGAACTTTTGGAAGAAACGGGACTGTTTGCGCAAAGTTTGGAACTGTTTGGCGTCTTTTCCGGAAAAGACATGCATTATACATATCCCAATGGAGATGAAGTTTCTAATATAGATATTGTATATATTTGCAGAGAATATTCAGGAACTTTGCGATGCGAGAAAAACGAGGTGGAAGATTTACAGTTCTTTCCCGTAAGTCATATTCCGGAAAATATTTCACCGCCAAATAGAGTGGCATTGTTTCGGTATCTGGAAACGAGAGAAGAAAGAGGCACATTATGAACCCACTTTACGTTTCTGATTTGGATGGAACTCTCCTGCGCAGTGACGAAAGCTTGTCACCGTTTACTGCCGAAACGATCCAGGGACTGATCGAAAAAGGCATGCTGTTTTCCTATGCGACCGCCAGATCTTTTGTGACTGCATCTAAGGTTGCAAAAGGGCTTACTGCGCGGATTCCCGTAATCGTATATAACGGCACGATGGTTTTGGATAGTGCGAATGGGAGCGTTTTGCTTTCGCATTTTTATTTGCAGGAAGAAAAACAGGAAATTTTACACTGCCTTTTGGGAAATAATATTTATCCAATTGTTTATGCATATATTAACGGCGTTGAAAAGTTTTCCTATGTGGAACACTGTGTAAGCCCAGAAATGCAAACATTTCTGAAAAGCCGGGCAGGGGATATCCGGGAAAATCCGGTATCCTCTGCCGATCAGCTTTTCCAGGGGGATGCCTTCTATTTTTCCTGTATAGATAAGGCAGACAAATTGGAGCCGGCATATAAACTGCTGCGGGACAGACACCGGTGCCTCTATCAGAAGGATGTGTACAGTCAGTCTCAGTGGTTGGAGATTTTGCCGAGAGGGGCTTCTAAATCCAATGCGGCTGCACAGCTCAAAAAGCTGCTGGGAGCAGATTATCTTGTGGCGTTTGGAGACGGAGAAAACGATTTGGATTTGTTTGACATCGCGGACGAGGCATATGCGGTGGAGAATGCTGCGGAAATATTAAAAATGCGCGCAACTGCTGTGATTCCGTGCAATGACGCAGACGGTGTGGCAAATTGGCTGGCGCAAAATTTTAAAGGGATGTAAGTGTAAAATGGAAGAAAAATTTCACATCGTTTCAAAATATGATCATCATAAAATTTATGGCGCTGTATTTGTGCCGGAAAATATGCCGATACGGGGTATTGTACAAATATCCCACGGCATGTGCGAGCATAAAGAAAGATATTTTGACTTTATGCGTTTTTTGAACGGGCACGGCTATATAACAGTGATCTCGGATCACAGAGGTCATGGAGAAAGTATTGAAAACAAAAATGATCTGGGATATTTTGGAGACGAAACCGGTGATGCAATTGTGGAAGATTTACTTCAGATTACATTATATATAAAAAGCAGATTCCCCGGATATGAAGTGATCCTCCTTGGACACAGTATGGGCTCGTTGGTGGTTCGCAAATATATCCAAAACTATGACGCGCAGATTTCCAAATTGATTGTGTGCGGCTCGCCCAGTCAAAATCCTCTGGTCGGTGTGGGGATTGCCGTTGCCAAGATCATTGGCATGTTCAAGGGAACGCATTATCGAAGCGAATTTGTAAAACAGCTTGCCACCGGAAACGGAAACAAACGGTTTGCCGGGGAGAATGATCCCCTGTCCTGGGTGGTTGGTGATCCGAAAGTAAGAGAAGCGTACAGAAACGATCCGTTTTGTAATTTTACCTTTACTGTGAACGGATACTTGAATTTGTTTCATTTGGTGAAGCATGTGTATATAGGGGGCAGATACAATGTTCTGCATCCCAATTTGCCCATTTTGTTTATCGCAGGCGCAGAAGATCCTGTTATTGTATCGGAAGAAAAATGGCGCGCTGCCCAGTTGTTTTTGAAAAATGTGGGATATCAGAATGTGAGCGGTATTTTATATGCAGGCATGCGGCATGAAATATTGAATGATATCGGAAAAGAAAAAGTTTATAATGATATATTGCAGTTTATAATGGAATAACGGTGTTTGGTATGGGGGCTGCGAATTACACATTAAAAGCTTTCCATGTAAGGATCCGCTGCGAGCTCCATAGGGCGCTATCGCGAAGCATAAATCTAAAAGGCTCCCCCCCAGCAAAGGGAGCTGTCGCGAAACACCAATATAAATAAAAAAGGCTCCCTTGTGCTGGAGCCGCGTAGCGGATCCTAGGGCGCTATCGCGAAGCATAAATCTAAAAGGCTCCCCCCAGCAAAGGGAGCTGTCGCGAAACACTAATATGAATAAAAGGCTCCCTTGTGCTGGAGCCGCGTAGCGGATCCTAGGGTGCTCCCGCGAAGCGGGTGAGGGATTGTATTGCTATCGTTTTGGATGATCTGCAAATCGGCAGTATGTGCAGGCAATCCCTCCGAGGTTTGCTGCGCAAACCCCACCTCCCTTTGCTGGAGGGCTTAAAGCATGAAGCAGCACAATAAAAATAGGAGAAAACAATCATGTCAAAATACTTACTTGCCAGCGATTTTGACGGCACGCTCTGCCGTTGGATGAACGGCGGAATTACAAAAGAAGATAAAGACGCGGTCCGGCGGTTCCGCAGCGCGGGGAACCGGTTCGCTCTGGTAACAGGGCGGGATTATGAAAGCGCAATGATTGTTTTGCAGGAGCAGGATTTCTGGGATATGGACATTTGCTTTTGTATGAGCGGCGCTCTGTGCATAGATACTGCTAAAAATATTATCTACGATCGCCGCACAAAAGAAGGACATGTAGGTGAGGTTCTGCAGTATTTCAGGGAAACAGGCGCGCTGTACATAACGGTCAGTATAGGAAAGAAAAATTATAATGTAGATATAGGCGGTATGCAGCTGGCAATGGAAACGATTTCTTTTGAACAGGGCTGCGCACTGCTTTCAATCACCAGCTGCAATGTCAAATATGATACAGCGGAAGAATCCATGCGCCGGGCGCAGGAACTTGCACACTTGCATGGGGATATTGTCAATCCTCTTTTAAACAATACCAATGTAGACGTTCCTCCTGCCGGTGTCGATAAAGCCGTTGCAGTGGAGTATGCAGCCCGTATGTTTGATATCCCACTGCAGAATATATATACGGCAGGGGATAATTTAAACGACATGGCGATGGTGGAAAAGTTTCATGGGAGAGCCATGGAGCATGGACCGGCTGCTCTGCAGGCGGCGGCTGAAAAGACAGTTGGCACCATATGTGAAATTATAGAGGACATAGGGGGAATTTAACGTATTTGTAAATTAACCCGGGTTTGCATTGACAAATATGCGTCAGCGCCTATAATAGAAATGTCTTTAAAATGAATAGAATAATCTCTGATGGTCTGAAAGGAATATATATTATGAAAAAGATTGTCATTGCCGCGACTGCCGCGCTTCTGGTTTCGGCAACGCTTGTTTCCTGTGCAGAGGAGCAAAAAAACGGTTTGGGTCGGGATACGACACCGGTGCAGAATGGCAGTGTGCCGGATACTTCCGCATCAACAGGCGATTCTGACGGAATTGTTATGGAGGAACAGAATGCTTCTATTCCTGTCGGCGGATATAAAGATATTTCTGTTCCGGCTTCGGCGGTGAACAATCAAACAATACGTTGGTCTTCCAGCGATGAAAGTATCGCATCGGTGGATAACAGCGGACGTATTTACGGCAATAAAGCGGGAGACTGCGTAATATCTGCGGATTTTGACGGCGGTGAGAACGGATTTTTCATTATGAACGTAACTGTGTCTGATTGCACAAATGCACAGGGGCTCACATATATCAATGGCGTTCTTGTGGTAAATAAAACCTATTCACTGCCAAGCAATTATAATCCCGGAGTGGATGACGAGGCAAATGCTGCACTTCAGAAAATGTTCCATGCTGCGAAAGCAGACGGGATCGTGCTGGAAATTGTATCGGGATTCCGTTCTTACGACAGACAGTCAACGCTGTATAACAATTATGTGTCAAGGGATGGTGTTGCGGCAGCAGATCGCTATTCGGCAAGAGCAGGTCATTCGGAGCATCAGACGGGACTTGCGTTTGATTTGAACTCTTTAGAAGAATCCTTTGGGGAAACCAAAGAAGGAAAGTGGCTGAAAGCACATTGCCATGAGTATGGATTTATCATTCGCTATCCTAAAGAGAAAGAAGAAATCACGGGATACATGTATGAGCCGTGGCATGTAAGATATCTGGGAGAAGCAGTTGCGAAAAGCGTAGCCGAAAGCGGATTGTGTCTGGAAGAGTATTTGAATGTCACAAGTGCATATAGAGAGATAGGGATAAAGGGATAAGAGTTGTGAGAGATG
>CASTST010000060.1 GCA_949451655.1 uncultured Eubacteriales bacterium
CCGCCGGAGAGCTTCGCGAAACGGTCCAGCTGCTGATTGACCGGAAAGCAATCGCTGGCAACGGTTCCGGCCTGCACCTGTCAGAGGATATGGTGCGGATGATGGTTTATAACCGACGGATGGGGCTGTATAAGTAAATTGCAAATCCATCCAGATTGTGTTATGATATTGCAAAAGGATGTGATTTGCAATGAATGAAAACAACAAGCCGCGCGTTATAGAGCTCGACATTATCAAGGACTATCGAACGCTTATAAACTGGCTGTTTGGAGTACTGATTTTTGTTCTGATCCTTTGGGCTGGGACGATTGGGCTCTTTGTCTGGTACTTAAACCAATATGATTTTGTCAGTTATACACAGGACGGCGACGGATACAATAACATCAATAATCGTGTACAGGGAGATGTGATAAATGGGACAGAGAGCCAAAGTGAGGACCCGCAAGGGAACGGCGAAGGGGACGGCCGTCCGTAAAGGGAGAAAGAGGAAGGGAGCATGAAATTCCTGTATTCTGTTGAAGACATGGAGAGGATGTATGAAAATCCGTGGCTTACAGATAGGGAAAGGAAGGTTTTCGACCTTTATTACCGGCGCGGATGGCGTATTGAAGATATTGCCGCAGAAATTGAGATGCAGCGCAGCACTGTAGATCGTGCACTCCGATCGATTCGGAAGAAGTCGGCAAGAATGCTGTAAAAATGAAATAAAAAAGAACCTTCTGTGACGTATAAATGCGTCATGGGCGGTTCTTTTTTGTTTTATAATAATGGCAAAGGATGTGATCAGCCGATGGGCTTCTCTTTATACAACCCAAACCCTGCGCGGAAAAGCGTCGGTGACTGCACAGTCCGTGCGCTTTCAAAAGCGCTTGGCAAGACTTGGGAAGAAACTTACACTGGACTTGCCCTACAAGGATTTCTGATGTGTGATATGCCGTCAGCAAATCATGTATGGGGCGCATATCTTCGTCAAAATGGTTTTGTAAGGCATATTCTCCCGGACACCTGCCCGGATTGTTATACCGTAGAGGAGTTTGCTGCGGAGCATCCAACGGGAACCTATATCCTTGCGCTTTCCGGCCATGTTGTTTGTGTGCAGGATGGGGACTGGAATGATACATGGGACAGCAGGAACGGCGTTCCGCTTTATTATTGGGAAAGGGGCTAAAATATGGGCCAGTATTATTATGTTCCAGGGCCTGGGGAACAGACAAACGGATTTCAGCCGACTATGCCTGACCGCATAACGCAGGCCCGGCAAAATCAGAACTCGGGATCAATCATGCAGCCTATGCCGTCCATGCAGCCTATGCAGCCTATGCCGATCCCGCAGCAGCCACAGCCGGGAGCGAATGGCATTATATGGGTTCAGGGAGAAGCGGGGGCGAAAGCGTACCTGACTGCTCCAGGCGCATCTGTGTTATTGATGGACAGCGAAAATAATACATTTTACATCAAGTCCAGCGATCAAAGCGGAATGCCGCTCCCGCTGCGGATTTTTGACTATACCGAGCGGACTGCTGTCAGCGGGAATGCCGTACAGAAAGCGGAGCATCAGCAGGCAGAACAAATGGATTTCAGTAATTTTATCACGCGGGAAGAGCTTGAGAATATTCTTGCAGAACGATTCAAACGGCCTGCAAAAGCCGTAAAACCAAAGGAGGAACCGGATAATGGCTAATGCTTTGTATAATTCTCTTGGAGGCGGAAGAAATGGACAGACGCGCAATTTCGCCCCTGCACTGCTTCAACACATTCAGGGATACCAAGGGAACCCGCTGGAGGAACTGCAAAACAAACTCAACAGCGGCGAAATGTCGCAGGCGCAGTATAACCAGCTTCACAGCATGGCGGAAAATATTGCTCAGCGTATGATGAGCGTACTTCCCCACAGATAAAATCAGTACATTCAGTCTGGCCAGACTTCATATGTAAATACAAAATAAAGGAGAACCAAACGATGGCTCTTGGTACAGAAAGTGGTCTGTCTGTCGCGGATATCGCGGCTGTAACTGACCGGAATAATGGCAATTGCGGAGGCTTCGGCATGGGTGGCGATTGGCTGATTGCCCTTATTATGCTGTTCCTGTTCCCTATGTTTTACGGCGGCGGTATGTTCGGCGGCGGCATGTGGGGCGGCATGGGCGGCTGGGGCAACGGCGGCATGATTGCCGCTGCGAACGGTGCATTGACCCGTGCGGACTTGTGCAGTGAATTCAATTTCAACGGTCTTGAAAACGCGGTGCGTGGGATTTCCCAGGGCTTGTGTGATGGTTTCTATGCAATGCAGGGTTCCATCAATGGCATCGGGACTACCGTTATGCAGGGCTTTGCTCAGGCAGAGCTTTCCCGATGCAACCAGCAGGCGGCCCTTATGCAGCAGCTCTATCAGATGGGCTATAACCAGCAGGATTGCTGCTGCCAGACACAGCGTGCAATCGAGCGGACAAACTATGACGCTGCCATTCGCGGCGGTGAGACGAACCGCCTGATTGAGCGTGGTTTCTGCGACACCAATTATAACGCGGCGACCAATACGACTGCGATCATTCAGAATGCACACAATGATACGGATCGTGTGCTCGCGCGTCTGGATGCTATGGAATCCTCCCGCAAGGATGAAACAATCAGCCAGCTGCGGGCAGAGCTTCAGGGCGCACGCTTTGCAGCAAGCCAGGCAAATCAGAACACTGCGATTGGTGCAATGATTTCCGCAAGCGAGGCAACGATCCTGCGCCGCACCGGTGCAGAGTGCCCGTCTGCTTGCTATGTGGTACAGCCCCCCACGCCTGTCAATTTCCCGACCAACTGCTGCGGGCAGGTCAACTATGGCGGCAACGGCTTCAACAACGGCTGCGGCAACTGCGGCGGCTGCTAAAACTCCATAGTGACACAGCTTTTCCTATGATGGGAAATGTTCGGCCCAAGCCGATTTTGTAAGACTGACAGAGGCGGGGTTTTTATATCCCGCCTCCCAAATTATATTTTGAAAGGACGGATAAGATGCCTGAATTCACTGCTAACGCTGCGCAGACAGTTGCAGCGGGTCAGAATATCCAGTTAACGGAAACCCCTATCAGGTGCAATCATGGCTATGTGTGCCACAGGGACGGCAGCGGGATCATCACCTTGCGTGGGATCACCAAACAGTGCCATGCGAGATACCGTGTAAGCGCGGATGCAAATATCGCCATTGCTGCTGGCGGGACTGCGGGGCCGATTTCGGTTGCACTGGCGATCACCGGGGAACCGCTGGCGAGTGCAACGGCGATCGTCACGCCTGCTGCCGTTGGTGATTTGTTCAATGTTCATGTTGATGCATTGATTGATGTTTCAAGAGGATGCTGCTTGACGATTGCACTTGAAAATACCAGTACCCAATCGATTACAGCGCAAAACGTCAATGTTATTATTGACCGCGTGGCTTGAAAGGAGCTTTGAAAATGGAGAAAATTTATGACCTGAAAGAAAAGCTCTGCAAAGAGCTGGAAGATTATGCCCGCAAGCTGGATACGGGCGCGGGCGCGGGTGTTCTGGAAGTCATCCACATGCTGACAGATACGATCAAAAATATTGATAAAATCTGTATGCTTGAAGAGGACGGCGGCTATAGCCGGGACGGTGAATATGAGGACGGCGGTTATGGCCGTGGTTCAAGCTACGCCAATCGTGGACAGCACTGGGTGCGTGGGCATTACAGCCGGGAAAACGGCAATATGGGCGGCGGAAATTATAGCGGTCGCAGGGATAATCGTAGCCGTTACAGCCGTGGCGACGGACGTTCTGAAATGATGGAGCATCTTGAAATGGCTATGGATGCTGCCAATGAGCAGGACCGTGAAAACATCAAACGCTGGATGCGGCAGCTGGAAAACGCTTAAAAGGAGGGACCGCCCATGTCTGCACTCACTTTGCGGGAAGTCGAATGGGCGATTTCCGAACTTGAGCAGGAAGAAAGCTCTAAGGCAGGGTGTATCTTTCTGGCAAGCCTGTATACCATCCGGAATCACATGACGGAATCACAAGAGAAACACCGGCCGCGCCTTTCCGCCAGCCGAAACGCTCCCCCTGTGGAATCTTACAGCGGCAGTGAATTTTTGCAGGCGGTTTCAGGGAAAGACATTTCTGATGTGCTGGAAGTGCTGGATGAGCATATGGAAGTTATGCGCGTTGTGAACCCGAGGGCCTATGAAAGTGTTATCCGAAAACTGAATAAACTTTAATAAAATCTCCCGGTTAGAAATGAATTATCACTTCTGATCGGGAGATTCTTAACTTTTAATTTGTATATAGCATCAAATATCTTATGAATAAGCTCTTTGATGTTATATATAATTTAAGGAGCATTATTCCTTTGGAATTTTGGGGAATAATGTTAAGCAAAGATTTGCATCCCGGAGATTTTGCCCTGTTTCCGGAACTCTTTTATACTCGATCCGATACAAAATAGATTTCAGCAGCTCATGGCGTTCCTCGACAGTGGCGACTGGAAAGGCATCGATCACACGTTCCATCTGCGGGACGATAATTTCCTTCATATCGATTGCCGACTGGACTGCGTTCTGTTGTTCCTCAAGGGATCTTAAATGCTCCGCACTTACTTTCTTCCGTCCTTGCAGCTCATCCCGGCGCTGAACGAACTGATCTGTCGTATATATCCCTTGCTCTACCAATTCAAAGACGCGCTTAAATTGGGAATCAATTTTTTCGATCTCTTTTTTTATCACCGCTATATTTTGCTGAATTTCCTGCAGCTGCTCTTCTGCTGTATTTATGATATTCTGTGATTCTGCCATATAATTGGCGATCCATTCACGCATTGACCGCATAACTGCCGCGTCAACGGTATGCATCCGGGATGAAACCATTTTACAAGAAATAGACGGGCAGAAAAGCCCATAATAAGGTCTGGGCGCTTCGCCTTTTCTGGCGCGGGTAGAGTTTGTGAGCTGCATTTTGTGTCCACATGCGCAATATAGGAGCCCTTGATAGGGGTTCCTCATTTTTTTCTCACGTGCGATTGGGACGCTTGCTGTTTCGTTCAATTTCTTCTGTACGGCATCCCATATCGCTTCCTCAATAATCGGTTCGTGACGGCCTTTTACTTTCAAATAATCTTGATCAACTTTCCGCTTATTCACTATGCGGCCGTTTTTGATCTGCTTTTCGTTTTTCTTTTTTCCCCAGGTAACATATCCGCAGTAAATTGGATTGCGCAGCAATGCAAGCGTATTGGACTGCTCCCACGCAAGGCCATTTTGTGTCCGGTACCCGGCAGCAAGCGCACGTTTTTGTACTGACAGAACACTGCCCTCTAAATACCACTTGTAAAGGTTCCGGACAATTTCCGCCTGCTCTGGGATTGGTTCAAGCGTCCAACCCTTTTCCCCCTGAAGTTTCACACGCTGGTATCCAAACGGGTTATTTTTCCCCATATATTTTCCTTCCTTAACGGATGCAATCCTTCCGGCAATCAAGCGGCGTTTGATGGTTTGATATTCTCGTCGGCTCATAAATAACCCAAATTCAAAATAGTCCTCGTCCATTTCATTAGATGGGTCATAGGTTTTGTATGGCGTGATGATCTTTGTCCCGGATACAGAGAATGCCTGTGATACAATGCCCTGATCAATGCCGTTTCCGCGGGCCAGACGTTCAACCTCCATAACAAGCACACCTTCCCAGCGTCCCGCCTCGACTTCTTCTAAAAGCCGCTGCATTTGCGGACGGGCGGCGATCGTTTCCCCGGATACGATTTCTTCGTAGATTGCGCCGATATCCAGTATTCGATTTTTGGCGATATCCAGCAGAGCTGCCTTATGACGGGCCAGTGTTTCACCCTCTCCGCGTGCCTCGGCCTCACGGTCTTCCCTGGATTTTCTCAAGTAGATTGCATATGACATAAAAAACACCTCTCCATAAAATATGGGGCACTGATTTCAGTACCCCTAATTTTTTTACATTTCGCCGTTTACGGTTTTCATCTGCTGCAATTTCCGCATAAGCGTCTTCCGGCATTTTCGGCATCCTTTGCTGAATCATACCAGTATTCGTCAGCAGATGCTATTTTCCTTGCCGAAACACAATCTTTTGTGTGATATACCGGATCGTTATTATTGTTTGACGCTTTGGTAATTAACACTCTTCCGCCTGAGAAATCATGTACGTATGATCCATTGCTACCGGTAGTGGGCTTGGGGGCCTGTGCTGCCGGTGACGCTCCGGTATTAGAAGCAGGCGTTTGAACAGATTTCAGCGGGCTTTCCGAAACAGGGGCTGTGCTTTGTTCGGTCTGCTCCAGCGTGCTGTTTTGTACAGGCTCTGCATTGACCTCGCTGGTTGCCAGTGCTTCTTGCAAGAGAGCCTCTGCGGGTTCGGATTCATCTGCATCTGGTGATGCTACATTTGTGACAGGCGCTGGCGGTTCCGGCAAAACAATCGGATCATCGCTGTGGTAAGCATTATAATTCTTGGCGGCGTTAATATGTAATGTGGAAATCGCTCTGCATGAAGCTCCCAAATCAGCAGATGCAACGACGTTTTCAGTTGTAGGTACCCGCATTATTTCAGGGCTGATTGCTCCGAATGTTAGCAATCCAACCGTCCCCAGTAAAACAAGACCATCTAAAACAGACAATATCGGCACTAAAATAGGAGTTGTTCGTTTTTTCTTTGGATTTTGAGCTTGTATTTCTGACATTGTAGTTTTGCAATTCGGACATAACGATGCCTGATCCGAGATCTCATTTCCACAGTTGGGGCACTCGATAACAGCCATGCTTATTACTTCCCTTCAACGTTTCTTAGTGCAAAAACTTTATATGAGTTTCCCTGTTTTTCTCTTTTTATGATACCGTCTTTCTCCATAAAATACAACATAGATTGCACATCATTTTTTACTAAACTGTCAAATCTTTTGTAAATTTCCGTTTGCTTGATTCCTGGATTATCTTTAACTAATTCAAAAACTCTTGATTTTAGGTTTATTGACTCATGATCATACCTGCTTTGTTTTATAACAAGCTCCCCATAGTTTAGTTGTAAATCTTTTAACTCCGTCTTTACTGGATCAATATATGAAAAATCAGGATTTATGGAATTATGACAATGCTCCCACATATCGTTAAAGTATTTTTCATATTCGTTTCCGAGCGAAATACACTTTTCCCTTAAATTCTCATATGCTTTTACGCATCCTGCCAAATAACGTATTTTATCTTCTACTCTTTTAGAGTTTATGGCCGAGACACGGCATTGAACGATGAGATTTTCTATGGGTTTTATTTCATGTTGAACTGTTTCGTAATATTCCATTGGAATCATATTGGCGTTATCCGACTTATTTGATGGAGACGATCTCTTTTTGAATGGCCACATTTTTATACCTACCGTTTTATTTTCTTCCAGATACCAGAAAACCGGTATCTGGAATTTTTATTCATCAACAATCTGTTCTGGATCCAAGACGCATATGACCTTTCCAGGATAACGTACTTCATCATAAGTTTTCGTTCCTGCTAGTGACTGGCATTTACTAAACACTATTTTTCGCTTGGGCCTTGAATCAATCTATATCTTCAATGATCCACTCTGGATCAAGAACTGCAATAAACTTCCCGTAGCAGCGTACTTCTCTGTATTCTTCTGGTAAGATATCGTCAAAGTCGGGATTGATTGATATCAGGCGGTCAGGCCCCATCTTTTTTATATAGCCGAGATCATCAACTGTGAATAGACCGATTTCATTTACGTCTACAGCGGGCTGATCACGGATTAAAACGATGTCTCCATCATAAATTTTCGGCTCCATGCTTCTTCCGGCAACACGTACACAGAAATCAGCTTTTCTCGTGTATTGGTTATACATGATTTTTATATGCTCTGCCTCTTCAGGTGCTTCAATAATGCTAAACCCTCTTCCCGCAGAAGCCTTAGAAAACATGAGAGGCAATTCAATTATATTATCCGCATCAATTTCCTGAGCTGGATCCGGCTGTACAAGTTGAAGCACCCGGCGATGCTCTATATCTAATATCCCGTCAACCGCCTCTTTTCCATATGAGTCAAGAGTACGGTATTTTTTGATGTGTTCTTTTTCATCTTTTGTAAAATTTTCGCTTGTTTTTAGACCTCTATCGAGGTCATCCAATGTGTATCCCATGGAATACACAAGTTTTCGCATAGTCTCAAGAGGTGGTGCTTTTGTTATTCCAGATGTAATTTTTGATAATGTTCCTTTCGGGACACCTGATTTTGCGCTTATCTCGTCAAGACTCATCTTAGAGTTTATTCTCATCTCATTAAAAATGTCAAGCCACATTGATTTCACCTCCGATTTTACTATATCATATGTGACAAAGAAAATCAAGAAATAAATTTCCACATCAGGAAATAAAATTTGAAAAAACACTTGACAAAATCCGAATGTGGGTATAATATTATATTATAATTTCCGGATGTGGAAATGGAGGTGTTTCTAATTGGTCTATTACCCAAATCTTGAAAGGGAGATCGCAGGACGTGGGATCAAAAAAAAAGCGATTGCTGAGAGCATCAACATCTGCAACAAATCTCTCAATAATAAACTTTCTGGTCGAGTACCGTTTACATGGCCGGAAGTGACCGAAATCAAGAGTAAATTTTTCCCGGACATGTCACCTGAATTTTTATTTGCTCCAGCGGTCGATATAACCGCTCAATGAACAAACACGGTAAAACACAGTCTAAATGAAAGACGGTGAAGGCCATGAACAAAGAACAAATGCATGACAAGCAATTTATCTGCGTTTATGGAAACAGCAAAACACGCCTGCAGGCCATTGCAGACGTGTTTACTCCGAATTTTTGTTACCAGAACGCAGTGCATCAGCAAGCCCTGGCAGCACATAAGCTTTCGTGTCTGCTAGTGATCGGCGTTTGCTAAATCTTATTTTCCGCCGGTCTGCTTGGCTTGCTGAACGCCTATGGCCCTTCGCTTCTATGGTGCGCCGTTCACTTTGGCAGTTCCGGTTCAGCCCTTTGCCCCTACGCATCGCGTCGTTTCTTTGATCTGGAACGTGTAGGCAAAAAGAGTGCTTCGCCGATGGCTCCGCATACAATCAACCCCTTTTTGCCCTAAGTAGGACATTTCTATTATAGGAAATATTTTACCTATTGTCAACAAAAAATTTCGATCATTGGGACTTTCAAAAATTTTCTGATACAATAGAATCCGCGTTGGATGCAGACATAAAACCCAGCGATTGCGGAGCTGAAGCGGTATATGGGGCAAATCGTGGACTAGCAATTCTCTGCGTAAGTAATCCCTTCATCCGTGAGTTGGAAGCTATTTCGTATATATTTTTTTATGAATCCCATTCTTCCTAATTCAGCTAGAATTTTTTCTCCATCAGCAGTACACCAGCTAGAGCCTGCCCACTTAGAAGGATTTGCGAAATCTTTTGCCTGTCTCTCTGACTCACCATTATTTATTCGCTTCTGGTATGCTGCATAAATTTCGAGAATCATCAATTTTGCGGCTTCTTCTGTACAAGCATTAATTATCATAATATTTCACCTCATGAATGTGTAATAAAGCCGGGGCACAGAGCACCCCGGCCGGGCTTACCGATTGGGAACGCGAATAGTCTTAGTGACTGTCTTTGTGTGAGTCCCATTCGACACGCGGGTCGTCGAAGTGATGTGATTTCCCGTGCGGCGAACTGTGGTATTTATTCTGATATTGACTTTTTTCATCGTACACCTCCTCTCAGGCGCGTCCGTTTCACCATTCTGGAGGTAGATGATAAAAGTCAATTACAAGAAATATTATACCCTTACATGTAAAATATTACAACAGTTATATTGTAAATAATCCGTAAATACGACAAAAAAAAGACCGACCGCTGCGGTAACAGCGACCGGCCAAGAAAGTAGGTGGTACCATGCGCAAGAACCTAAAAGCCGCTCGAAATGCTGCTGGAATGACCGCGCAACAGGTAGCCGATGTAATTGGCGTTACCTTGCGGCATTATCGAAAAATCGAGAGCGGCGATACTCTCGGCAGCGTGCTTTTGTGGGATGCGCTGGAAGATTTGTTCAGTCAGAACCAGAGGTTCCTTCGGGTGGATTTTCTGGCAGGGGGATTTTCGGAAACAGAGTGATTTGATTCCTCTCGGCTGCGCTATCTACTCGTACCTTCGCAAATATCGCGGAAGCGATTTCTCCGAATGCCGCATCGTCAAGTTCAGATACGGAATGGGATTGGCCATTTTCGGAATTGTACCCATTCAAGTACCGTTCGACAATTGGATTAAGTGCTTCCCTAATCCACGAATAACGTGCTAGCGTGCCATATAAACCCGTTTCCATCAAATAGTCCACAGGGACATCTAAGATTTTTGCAATTTCCTGTATCCCGTCAAATGTCGGCTTTGCGTCTCCGCTTTCGTATTTGCGATAGTTCCGGACCCCCGTGCCAAGTTTGTCAGCCATTTGCTGCGCTGTTAGGCCACGTTCTTTCCTTGTCTTGTTCAATTTTTCTGAAAACATAGAATTTTCCTCCTTTCCTATTGACGGTGCCATTATAATACACTATAATACAAATAAAGTATAGTGCCATTAAATGACATTGTAAAAAGGAGGGCTGTTTATGAGGGTGGAAATCAGTGGGACGCGCTGCATTGGCTGCACGAAGTACACGCAGTATTATCTTGAAAACGGACAGGCAGTTAACCACGGGTTCTGTTATCAGCGGCAATGCGTAACAAGGCCGGGAAGCCGGTGCAAGCATTGGGAAGAGCGAAGCAATGTTTCGGCTATTTACATCAGATGTGAAGTAGGGAATGAAAGAAAATAAAAACGGCTGACCACCGTTAGCGCCGATGGCCAGCCACGTACCCCCAGACAAAAACGCATAGGGGGGGTACAGGAACATTGTATCATGCTCCTGTACCAAAATCAAGACAGGAGTGATTTTTTTTAATGAAGAAACTTCCACCGAATGAACGGCAGGCGTTCAATGACCTGTTGGAGCGCGTCAGCAATCTGGAAGCGGATAAAGACGCGTTTTTGAAAGCTGCAAAGTTACAGCGTGTCGAACGCCAGCCTATGAGCGACAAGCGTTTTGAGGAGTTGCTTTGGCTGATTGGGGCGGCATTGTTTTTCTTAAGCGTGGCAACCGTTATGATTGTATTTCATGTATTTTAGGGGGAGGGGACGGAATGAAAAACGTGTGCATTACCTATAAAATGGTTTACGGGAACGAAACCGTTCAATCAACCATCACGCTGCCGATGATGCGGTATCTCGCAGAAGATACAGTTGACAGCATCGAAAATGATTTTCCGCTTCCCGCCAGGATTGAGAACGCGCTGAAAGCCCTTGCTGCGTTGCATGGGTTCACTTATCTGGGCGTGACCGCCGCAGAAATTGAAGAGACCCCAGGGTGGCGCGTCACATGGTGTGATCATGAGGGGAATCAGCAGGAAAAGGACTTCGAAAGCGCCAGCGATGCGTTCACAGAGGCAAACGGCCTGCGTGAACAACATGATTCCGTTGAGGTCCATCACATTTCATAGGACAGGCAGAAAGCTGCATAAATTGATGTGGAGGTGGCACAAATGATTGTAAAAACAATAGATGTTACGGTTGGCAAATCCACTGTAGAAGTTCGGTTTGCGGATGATGCTTACATAAATGCATCTCCGGAAGAAATCAAGTGGCGGATCGAGAATATGCAGCGGATAGCCGGGAAAATTCTGGCACGGCACCGGATGGAGCTGGCTGAATAAGGATCATGGCGAGCGGATATTTCATTTGTCCAGGGGTCATAACCGGGTTCGGAGCTGGGTTTTCGTAGGGAAGTCCGTCTCTGAATCGGCTTTGATTCCCAGCCAGGCGGAGTACCAGAAACTGGACAAGCTCGCTCCCTAATCCAGAATCTCAATAATTGAATGAAGAAACGCATCGCTCCCGCCAGAAAGCGCAGGCGGTGTTGCGAGACCGATCACTGCGCTGCATTCCACAATGCAAGATAACGGCCAGCCGCCGGAATCCATCTCACGGATGGTCAAGGGGCTTTGTGACCAGCTTCCGATCCCGATGAACGAAACCGCAACGCTCGTTAAAAACTTTTGAGGAGACACACTATGAAACTTACGTTAGAAATGGCACAAAAGATGATAGATGATTATGGCAATCTCGACCTGATCGGCAGCAGCATCACAACCCTTCCGGATAACCTGACTGTTGGCGGCA
>CASTST010000061.1 GCA_949451655.1 uncultured Eubacteriales bacterium
CGCGTCCGCGCCTGCTTCGCAGGCACAACGGGTCAGATCTTTCGCATATCCGGTATCGTTGGAGCCGGTACCTGCAATAATGGGTACTTTACCTGCCGCACGTTTTACAGCAAAGGCAATGGCATCCCGGTGCTCGTCATCGGTGAGGGTGGAAGCTTCGCCGGTGGTGCCGCAGACGACCAGCGCGTTGATGCCGGATTCAATCTGCCAGTCAATGATACGACCGAACTGATCGTAGTCGATGCCTTCCGCATTGAAGGGGGTGATCAGTGCGGTGGCGATTCCCTTAAAAATCGTTTTTTTCATTTTGTTCTCGCTTTCCTGAACATAAAATATTTTTTCCAAAATCCGGCGCATTTTTGCATTTCCCGGAAAAACAAAAAAAGCCGACACACGGGTCGACTCTGCAAACAAACTGATATTCCTGTAGAATTCAGATAGCTCTCCGCAAAAGCGACAGTCGGGATGATCTTATTCATCCAAACCAGGACAGACGCGACCCCAGTCTTCCTTCGGCATTTGCCCCTTTCCTGCTGACAACGGGCGGTCAACCCTTTTACATCCGCAGTACTTTTGACACAATGCACCTCTACCGTGTTGCGGATATTGTAGCACAGATTTTTCCTGCTGTCAAGTAGGATTTTCAGCATTTTTGGGGCTGCACAGAAGGTTTGGGTGAAAGGTTCCCCCCCAGCTGGAGCACAAACTTTAAAACCCCCCTTGTGCAAAGTGTGGCACGGTGTAAGCTCCCACCAAACTTTATTAGCCTCCCTTGTGTAAAGGGAGGTGGCACGCCGTAGGCGTGTCGGAGGGATTGTTTTGCGTGTACTGTCGATTTGCAGATCATCCAAAATGATAGATAAACAATCCCTCAGTCGCTATCGCTTCGCGACAGCTCCCTTTACTGGGGGGAGCCTTTTACATAGTATTGTAGATTTTCCTTGACTATAATTCCACTTTGTTATATAATAAAAAGTAAGAATGATTAAATTGCCATAATATTGCCATTTGCTGCTATGCGGTGTTTGCGCAGTATCCAAATATGGCTTTTCAGGACTATTTTTGAAAGGTACGGTAGAAAAATGGCGCAGAAGAAAAAAACAACCGCACCCGCAGCGGAATCCACTGCGGACAACAAAAAGAAAGCGTTGGAAACTGCAATTTCCCAAATTGAGAAAAGCTTTGGACAGGGTACAATCATTAAAATGGGTGAAAACCCGAAAATGAATGTGTCCGCTGTTTCCAGCGGATCTCTTGGACTGGATATCGCCCTCGGCGTAGGCGGATTTCCCAGAGGCAGAATTATCGAAATCTATGGACCGGAATCCTCCGGTAAAACCACAGTAGCGCTGCACGCAGTGGCAGAGGTGCAGAAGCTGGGCGGCGAGGCTGCGTTTATTGATGCGGAGCACGCGCTGGATCCTTTGTATGCTAAGGCGCTGGGCGTCAACATTGACGACCTTCTGGTGTCTCAGCCGGATTCCGGAGAACAGGCGTTGGAGGTATGCGAGGCGCTGGTTCGTTCCGGCGCGATTGATATTGTCATTATCGACTCCGTAGCGGCACTGGTGCCCCAGCAGGAAATTGAAGGAGATATGGGCGCGTCTCATGTAGGTTTGCAGGCACGGCTGATGTCTCAGGCGCTGCGAAAGCTGTCGGGAACTGTTGCCAAAACGAACTGTATTGTTATATTTATCAACCAGCTGCGCGAGAAAGTAGGCGTAGTATACGGAAACCCGGAAACCACCACAGGCGGACGGGCACTGAAGTTCTATGCGTCCGTGCGGTTGGAAGTCCGCAAGGCAGAGGTGCTGAAAAACGGTACGGAGCCTTACGGTAACCGTGTGAAATGTAAGGTTGTGAAAAATAAGGTTGCGCCGCCGTTTAAGGTTGCGGAATTTGATATTCTGTACGGTCATGGTATATCCAAAACAGGAGAGGTTGTAGACCGGGGTGTGGAAACAGGCGTGATGGACAAAAGCGGTTCTTGGTATTACTACAATGGAGAGCGTATCGGACAGGGACGGGACAACGCGCGCAAGTTTTTGGAAACCAATCCAGAAATTCTTGCTGAGATTGAGGAGAAAATCAAAGCATTGGGTACAGAGCAGGAGGAAGAACTGCCTGCTGCCGGTCTGGAGGATGAGGAAGATCTGGATATCCGCCTTTTGGATATGACCTTGGATGAATAAAAGAAAGATACATAGAGAGGGAAAATTTTGATTTGCAGCAGCATTTCGTTCTGCAATTACCGGAATATTTCATTGGAGACAGTTTCTTTTTCCGATGGCGTCAATGTGCTGTTCGGGTATAACGCTCAGGGAAAATCCAATATTCTGGAGGGGATCTACTTTTTTGCCAGAGGACGTTCGTTCCGGGGGGCGCGGGAGCGTGAAATGATCCGGTTCGGGGAAAAGCAGGCGCAGCTGTCCCTGACCTTTCAAAAAGACGGCGCCCAACATCCTGTAACATTGGAAGCGGATTTGCCCCATACGGGGAAAAAAGTTCTCCGGCGGGGCGGTGCACGGCTGTCCGGCGTCCGGGAAATGATTGGTTCCTTTCGCGCGGTGTTGTTTTGTCCCCTGCATCTTTCTTTGGTAGGCGGCGGACCGGCGCTGCGGCGCAGCTTTTTGGACATTGCACTGTCCCAGCTTTATCCTGCATATTTGGACAGCCTTTCCCGGTATAACCGGATCCTTGCACAGCGCAATGCGCTGATAAAATCCGGCGTTATGGAAGACATGGCGGTGTGGGAGGTATATGCCCGGCAGTTGGCGCAGCTGGGCGCGGATATTGCTGCGCGGCGTTGTGCCTATATGAACAAGTTGGAAAAATGTGTAGCAGATATTTTTGCCGGAATGACGGTGGGGCGGGAATCCCCCCGCCTTACATACCAGTCGGGCGCCTTGCCGGAGGATACGTCTGATACTGAGGATATCCGCAGTGCCGGGGAGGAGCGGCTGTTTGCTGCGCTTACCGGCTCTATTGAAAGGGAAGTCCGATATGGTGCTACTTTGTACGGCATTCATAAGGATGATATCATCATTCGGCTGAACGAGCGGGAAGCCCGCAGCTATGCATCCCAGGGACAGCAGCGCAGTCTTGCGCTGGCGATGAAGCTGGCAGAAGGGGAAATGGCAAAAACGGTCGGCGGCGAATATCCGGTATTTTTGCTGGACGATGTACTTAGTGAACTGGACGGGCAGCGCAGGGAGTTTATTCTCCGTTCGCTTACAGGACGGCAGATTATCGTAACTTCCTGTGAGCCGGCATATTTTGATACAGGCGCGGCAGATGCAGTCAGAATGCTGCATGTGCAGGACGGAAAAGTCCTGCCATCGGAAAACAAACGTACGCACATATAAATAAAAAGCGCGATGCGCTTGCACCGCGAATAGAATGGGGGAGGAAATATGCAGTATCAAATCACGGACGTATATGAAACCCGGGCGGGGATATCCGCCGTGTTGTCCTGCGATGAGGGGGACGGGACGGAGAAAACCCTGCTGTTCAAGCCTTCCCTGTGGCTGGAAGAAAAGCTGCAGGCTGGAGACATTCTGGACGAGGAGCGTATGGAACAGTTATGCAGTACGGCGCAGTACTGTCAGGCAATCGCCCGGGCGGAGGGACTGCTGGCAAATTCAGACTATAGCCGGACGCGGCTGATTCACCGGTTGATGCGGTTTGGATTTGACCGATCCGTATGTGAGCGGGCGGCGGATTACATGATAGAAAAAGGATATATTCGGGAGACGGATCAGACGCTGCGCATTGCCCGGTTTTACTGCAAAAGCAAGCACTGGGGTAAAAAACGCATTGCCGCGGAACTGATGGGCAGGGGGTACTGCCATGATGCGGTGATGAACGCGCTGAATTCTCTGAGTGATGAGGAATATTTTGCATCTTTAATGCAGCTTGTGGAGAAAAAATATTCCACTCCCTGTACAGATGATAAAGAAAAACAGAAACGCATCGCAGCGTTGTCCCGCCTGGGATTTTCCTTTGGGGAAATCCAGCGGGCATTTGAAGAACTGGAGCTTGAAAAGGAAACTGCCGGCATAGTATAAACGAAAAAGCCCCATGTGAGGATCCACTGCGTGGCTCCACAGAGAACTCCCGCACAGCGCAGACTGTAAAAAGGCTCCCCTTGTGCGGGGATTCGCTTTCGAATCCCTGGGGCATCCCGCGTAGCGCAAACTATAAAAAGGCTCCCTTGTGCAAAGGGAGCTGTCGCGGTAGCGACTGAGGGATTGTAAAACGATCACTTTGGACAATCTGCAAATTGGGAGTCTATGTAAACAATCCCCCCGTCACGGCTATGCCGCGACACCCCCCTTTGCACAAGGGGGGCTTGCATAGAAGAAAGGGCAAGCCGCCCCCCATTGCTGGGGGAGCATAAAGGTAGGTAGAGCTTGCGGCGATCCGCCTCCTCTTGCACAAGGGAGGCATAAAGGCAGATAAAGCTTGCAGAATCCCAGCACAACAAAGTCCCATAGAAAGGAACGGATCAAAAATTTGGCACAGAACAGTAAAGGAAAAGTAGGGTTTGTTTCCCTTGGATGCGCAAAAAATCTTTGCGATACAGAGGTGATGCTCCACCGCCTTATGGAGGCAGGGTATGAAATTACCCCGGAGGAAACAGAGGCGGATGTGGTAATCATCAATACCTGCGCATTTATTGAAAGCGCAAAAAAGGAAGCTATTGACAATATTTTGGATATTGCATGGCTGAAGGAACACGGATCCCTGAAGGGACTGGTTGTGGCAGGATGTCTCCCGGAACGGGATCGGGAGCAGCTTATGGAGGAAATGCCGGAAATTGACGCCGTCATCGGCGTTGGAAGTATCGACAAAATTGAAGAAGCTGTAGCGCAGGCGCTGGCTGGGAAAAAAGAAAAATATTGCTGTCTGCCTGCCAAGGATGCTTGCAGTCTCGGCGGTGACCGGATTGTTACAACCGGCGAAGCGTATGCTTACATAAAAATTTCAGAAGGCTGCAACAATCGCTGCACCTACTGTGCGATCCCGTCTATCCGGGGAGATTTGCGCAGCCGTCCTATTGAGGATATCGTACAGGAAGCCAAAGGGCTGGACGATATAGGCATCAAGGAGCTTGTGGTTATCGCACAGGACACGACGGTGTACGGGCTGGATCTTTATGGCGAGTACGCTCTTCCAAAGCTTCTGCGTGCTATAACTGAAAACACAAAAATTCCCTGGATCCGGATTTTATACTGCTATCCGGATAAAATAACAGAGGAACTGATTGCAGAAATGCGGGATAATGAGCGCATCGTAAAATATATTGATCTGCCGGTGCAGCATATCAGCGACAGAATGCTGACTGCTATGAACCGTCATGGGGACAGCGCCTGCGTGCGGGATGCTGTCCGTCGACTGAAGGAAGCCATGCCGGATATCGTCATCCGCTCAACTGCAATTGTGGGATTCCCCGGTGAGAGCGAAGGCGATTTTGAGCAGCTGTGCCAGTTTGTCAGCGAGGGTCCTTTTGCCCGATTCGGCGCATTCCCGTATTCCAGGGAAGAAGATACGCCTGCGTATTCTATGGAAGATCAGATTGACGAGGACGTGAAGCAGGAACGGTACGATATTCTCATGCGGCACCAGCTGACAGTCAGTGAAGCATTTCAGCAGTCTTTGATCGGGGAAACTGTGCAGGTTCTCTGTGAGGGATTTGATCCGGTGTCTGAATCTTACTACGGAAGAAGCTATAGAGAAGCACCGGAAATTGACGGAAAAATCTGGTTCTCCGCACCCCGTCAGGTGCAGGAGGGAGAATTTGTTTCCGTGCACATTACAGAGGCGATGGACTATGACCTGGTTGGAGAGGCAGAGACATGATCACGGTAGAAACTCTGTTTTCCGGCTCCTCCGGGAATTGTACACTGATCCGAACGGAGAAAACTGCTGTGCTGGTGGACGCCGGAAAAAACTGCAAAGCAGTTTGTACATCTCTGGAGACGCTGGGCATGTCTCTTTCCGATCTTTCCGCTGTTTTTGTAACCCATGAGCATAGAGATCACATCAGCGCGCTGGATGTGATGATGCGTCGGCATTTTATGCCGATTCATGTAACATCCCTGTCTGCGCCGGAATTGTGCCGGGGACACAGCGCCGCGGCTGCCGCGCAGGTGCATCCGGGTTTGCTGTATGAGCAGCAGGTCGGCGATCTCACAGTTCGCTCCTTCCCCCTGCCCCATGACAGCGCGGGACATGTGGGATATGTGTTTGTGTCTGCGGACGGCGATACAGCCGGTGTTGCTACCGATATGGGATATGCAACCATGGATGCATATAATAATCTGCGCCTCTGCCGGACAGTGGTGCTGGAAGCAAACCATGATCTGGATATGCTTCGCCTGGGTCCCTATCCCTTTCCGTTGAAGCAGCGGATTCTTTCCCGGTTCGGGCATCTTTCCAATGTGGACTGTGCAGGTCTTTGCTGCGGACTGGCAGCGGGTGATACGGAGCGAATCATTTTGGCGCACCTTAGCCATGAGAACAACACGCCCCGCGCAGCGTTTGAAACGGTGCGTGCCGCACTGGATCAGAACGGGCATCAGAACACCTTGCTTTCTGTGGCAAAACGGGATCTTCCGGGAAGCGTGGAAAATGTGTGCGGGCGCAGTCAGCAGGAGTGGATTTGCCAGGAGGCTTCTGCGGCACTATGATGAAACTAAAACTGATTGTTTTAGGGCAGCTTACGGAACCCTATTGGCGTGCTGCCTGTGATGAATATAAAAAACGGCTTTCCCATTCCTGCAATGTGCAGGAAGTTGAATTGAAAGAAGTGCGTATGGGCAGAGACCCGGCGCAGGGAGAAATTGCAGCTGCGCTGGAACGGGAGGCGGATCAGATTCTGGCACAGATCCCGCCCCGGGCGTTTACCGTGGCGCTGTGTGTGGAAGGGAAGCAGTATACCTCTCCGGCGCTGTCCGCACTGATTGATGAAAAAATGACTGCCGGCGCCAGCGAGCTTTGCTTTATTATCGGATCATCTCACGGATTGTCGGAGCGGGTGAAGAAAGCCGCAAATCTCCGGTTTTCCATGTCGGCGCTTACATTCCCGCACCAATTGGCGCGGGTTATGCTGTACGAATGTATCTACCGATGTACAGAAATCCGGCGGGGCTCCCCTTATCATAAGTAATTATCCTGCAAACGAGGAAAAGGTACAAAGCGTTGAAAACTACCGAGCGTTTGAAACTGCAACTGAAAAGGAAACTGCCGGCGATTTTATGCGCCGTTTTTGTGGTGCTTCTTTTTGGGCTGTACTATCTGGGTGTGTATGACGTTTCCTTTTTGAAACGACCTGCCGAATGGGAAAATCATATTGATAAGCTGTATGAAGTCCTGTTCGGAAAGGTGGAACAGGAACCCGGCGATGCTGTGACAACCGAGCCGGAAGAACCGGAAAAGCCGGACAAAAAGCCTTCCGGTAACTCAGGCAGCAGCAGTTCCAAACCGAGACCGCCACGCAGACCGGTAACGGATATGGAATTTTCTACAGTATCCGCCTTGCGGGAACAGGGATGGGCACTGACAGACGCGGTGTATTCGGATAACTGTCAGTTTGCATTGTTGGACACATTTTACGCCATGCCCCGGGCGTTTTCATACTCCCAGAAAACCTATGACAAGGAAGAACTGATTTATTTTGAAGACGGTACAGAATCCCAGCGGCAGGTGGTGCGCGCCGTAGATCAGCGCCCCGCGCTGGAAATGTATATGGGATATATTTTGTATGACGACCGAGGAACTTTGTATATTCTGGGACCGGACGGTGTGCCGCTGCGGCAGTATAATGACGAGCAGTATATCCCTGCGTACACCAGAGACCTGGAAGGTCGCCCCCTGTTTTATTCGCCGTATTCGTATACAATGACCTATCCCACAGAACTGGGTGAGCCGGATGAGGAAGGCAATCAGGAGTGGCTCCAGACGAGTACTATCCGTGTGGAGGATAAAAAATATTATTACCTTGGTTCAGACGGGCGGACTTTTGTAGAATCGGATTATGATGATTCCGTAGACGGACGGGGATTGTATTTTGACTATCCGGCTTACTACGGTAATTCCGACAGCAAATACAACCGGTATTATAAGAAAATCACCAAAGTTGTAACGGATCTGAAATGGAATACCTCATTGCAAAAACTTTCCCAGTGGCTGTTTGCCACAGAGAAACCGGACTTGGAGAATGAAGAAACGGTGTTCCCCTATACCCGGGCATATGCCATGCGGGGCGGATATGCCGCAGTGATGCAGGATATCCATTGGGATTATTATAATAACGTGAAGGAAAACGGCGTGACGGAGAACCGGTATTTTGAAGTCGTCAGCAACGAAATGCGGGTTGTCGATGAATCGGGGCGGGAGATGTTTTCTTCTCGTAAGAACTATGTCAGCAGTGAGGGTTGGTCTGCAAACGAGCGGTTTGTAGAACCGCTTTCCCGTGGGATTGACGCCCTTGGCAGCTACTATTTTGATCACGGACTTATGCGCCTGCGCATTCAGGCGTATGACCGGTATCATTTTACCGATCTGAATATGATCCGTATTGTTTCCGATGAAGATGTGCTGGTGTATCCGAACGGCGAGCAATTCAGCATCCCGGTGGGATACCGGCTGGTGTCTTATTCCGACGGTATTCTTCTGTTGGAAAAGGACGGTTTGTACGGATATTTGACCAATACAGGCGCGTGGATTCTCCAGCCGGAGGCAACCGATGCAAAGCCTTTTCTGGAAGGAGTTGCAGTGGTGCAGCAGGATGGAAAATACGGCGCAATCAATACGGCGGGGGAATATGTGCTCCCGTGCAAATATAATTATATTTCCAATGTTTCCAGCGGTACTGTGGTTGCGTACAGCGAACAGGATGGCTGGGAAATCTATCAGAAAATGGCGCTGGCGGCGTCATAAGTGTTCCGGAAAGGAAATCTAACAGCATGGCATTGCATGATTTTGATGTGATCGTAGTGGGCGCGGGTCACGCCGGTGTGGAAGCAGCGCTTGCCTGTGCCCGCCGCGGCTTGGATACGGCAGTGTTCACAATCAGCCTGGACGCAGTGGCAAATATGCCCTGCAACCCCTCTGTAGGGGGAACGGGCAAAGGACATCTGGTGTTTGAATTGGATGCGCTGGGCGGTGAAATGGGATACTGTGCAGATTGCAGCACCATTCAGTCCCGCACACTGAACACGGGAAAAGGCGCTGCGGTGCAGTCTAAGCGGGTGCAGGCGGATAGAATCGCCTACAGCAAACGAATGAAGCGGGTTTTGGAAAATACGCCCCATTTGTCCCTGATTCAAGGGGAAGTATGCAGCCTCATTACAGAAACTGCGTCCGGGAAAAAACGTGTGCGGGGAGTCATCGCAGCGCCCGGTGGGGAATACCGGGCGCAGGCTGTGATTTTATCCAGCGGTACATATCTTGGCGGCACAACCCATGTGGGAGAAGTCCGGCGCAGCGCAGGTCCGGACGGGATCCTACCGGCAGGAGAGCTGAGTGCATCTTTGCGTGAGAACGGCATCCGCCTTGCCCGGTTTAAAACGGGAACCCCGCCCAGAGTACACCGGGCTTCTATTGATTTTTCCAGACTGGAGCGACAGGACGGTGAAGAACATATTACGCCTTTCTCTTATCGGACGGATCGTGTGCAGCTGAATGCAATCAAACAGCTTCCTTGCTATATCGTATACACAAGCGGGCGCACCCACCAGATCATCCGGGATAATCTGCATCGCTCTCCCATGTATTCCGGACAGATTCACGGAACAGGTCCCCGATATTGCCCTTCTATTGAAGATAAAGTGGTTCGGTTTGCCGATAAAGAACGGCATCAGCTTTTTGTAGAGCCTATGGGAATCGACACAGAGGAAATTTATCTTCAGGGTTTTTCCTCTTCCCTTCCTGCGGAGGTGCAGTATGAAATGCTCCGCAGTCTGCCCGGATTTGAAGAAGCGCAGATCATGCGGTATGCTTATGCAATCGAATATGACTGTGCTGATCCGACCCAACTGCATCCAACGCTTGCGTTTAAGGATATTGAAGGGTTGTACGGTGCGGGGCAGTTCAACGGATCTTCCGGATATGAGGAAGCTGCTGTACAGGGGCTGATTGCGGGAATCAATGCCGCTGCCATGTTGGAGGGGCGTCCGCCGGTCATTTTGCCCCGGTATTCCTCTTATATCGGCACACTGATTGATGATCTGGTAACGAAAGGCACGAACGAGCCGTATCGGATTATGACCTCCCGTTCAGAATACCGGCTGATGCTCCGGCAGGATAATGCGGATCGGCGTTTGCTGGAATATGGCAGAGCGGCAGGGCTGATTGATGACGCGCGGTATGCAGATGTGCTGGAAAAGTGCCAGCGGGAGGATGCGGAAATTGCCCGGCTGGAGCATACAAACGTGTCGCCGTCTGCAGCCAACGGGATTCTTGTCTCTGTTGGAAGCAGTGCGATTTCTACTGGTGCAAAGCTGGCGGATTTACTCCGCCGTCCACAGGTTTCTTATGAGACTTTAGCGCCGGCGGATCCGGAGCGACCTGATTTGCCGGAGGATGTGATCCGTACGGTGGAGACGGAGATCAAATATGCGGGATATATTACCCGGCAGCAGGCGCAGGCAAAAAAGCAGAAGAAGATGGAAGAAAAGGCGCTGCCGCCGGATTTGGATTATACAAAGATCAAGGGTCTGCGGCTGGAGGCAATGCAGAAATTACAGGCGGCAAAGCCGGCGTCTCTTGGGCAGGCGTCCAGAATATCCGGTGTCAGTCCGGCGGATATTTCTGTGCTGGTGATTTATTTGTCTTTGAAGGAGTAAGGAAAAAGCACAAATAAAAGACCCCATGTGAGGATCCACCACGTGGTTCCATAGGGAGACAGCGCGGCTTGCACCAATAAAAAGGCTCCCCCCAGCAAAGGGAGCTCCCGCGTAGCACCCATATTAAAAATGGCCCCCTTGTGCAAAGGGGGCTGTCACGTAGTACCCATATTAAAAAGGCTCCCTTGTGTAAAGGGAGCTGTCGCGTAGCGACTGAGGGATTGTAAAGCTATCGTTTTGTAGTATCTTCAAATCGGCTGTTTAACGAAACAATCCCCCCGAGTTTTGCTGCGCAAAACCCACCTCCCTTTGCTGGGGGAGGCTAAAGTATGATGAAAGCTGTGGTGTACCTCCCCTGTGCAAGGGGTGGTGTCAACTAAGCAAAAAAGATCCCGCATACTGCGGGATCTTTTTTAATTTTGCAGACTTATTCGAATACGATTTCCTTACCATCTTTTGAGGAATCGTAAATTCCCTGCATGATTTTGGACGTTTTGATTGCATAATCAATGTGGGAGCGTTCCTTCTCCCCGGTACGGATACAGTGCAGGAAAGCGTCAATTTCCCGCTGGTACATGTTGATTTCCGGAATTTCTACATCTTCTGTAAACAGTTCCCCGTTGCGCGTACCATATACCTTATAGTTTCCACAGTATTGCAGGCGGATCCCCGCCTTGGTGCCGATAAAGTCTAAATACTGTTCTTCTTCCTCAATATTTTGCGCCCATGCGCCTTCCATTGTGATAACAGGTCCGGTAGTACGAATAAATGCAGATACGGAATCCTCAACATCGAAGGTACCGTTCACGTCCCGGGTGTTTTCGCTCCACATGTACCGGTAAATGTAGTTCGGGATGTCTTTCCCAAGCTTGGAGTATGCCGCGCCGGTTACGGAAACCGGATCCGGATCTCCTACGCAATACAGTACCTGATCCAGCCGGTGTACGCCCCAGTCGATGAGCACGCCGCCGCCGGATATGCTTTTTGTGGTAAATGCGCCGCCGATGCCCGGTATACTTCTGTGACTGCGGAAGTTGATGAATACGTGATATACTTCGCCAAGCTCCCCGTCAAGGATTCGCTGGCGAACTTGATTGACTGCTTCATGGAACCGGCAGACAACGCCGATGTTTAGCACTTTGCCCGTTTCCTTCTGCACTTTCTGCATTTCCAGTGCTTCGCTGTAAACCCGCGCGGTAGGTTTTTCACAAAGAACATGCTTGCCGGCACGCATCGCATCAATGGAAATTATGCTGTGCATCTGGTTAGGTGTG
>CASTST010000062.1 GCA_949451655.1 uncultured Eubacteriales bacterium
CCTCCAGAGCCACATGATAATCGGTGATCGCGATTCCGCAGCCCTGTTCTTCCACACACGCCTGTGCTTTTTCCGGGATAATATCGCAAAAATATTTGATTTCAGCATCCTGTGCCGCCATATAACAAGGGATATGGGATGATCTTGCAATACATCCGCATCCGATCACGGCAATTTTGATTGTAGACATAAGCCCTCCTGTCCGCATTCTGCGGATTTGATGTAAAATACGTGCGTCCGCACGCTTATTTTTAGTCATTATAGCGATTCAATTTCCTTTTTGCAATAGGAATAGAGAAATTTTATATAATTTTTTGGAAAGCTTAAAAGTTTATTTTTAGTTGGAATTAAGGTGGAATAGAGTTATCGCGGAACGGCAAGTTTCAAAAGGCTCCCATGTGAGGATCCACTATGTGGTTCCATAGGGAGACGGCGCAGCTTGCACAAACAAAAAGGTTCCCCCAACAAAGGAGTTCCACGTAGTCCCCCATATTAAAAGGCTCTCCCCAGCAAAGGGAACTCTCGCGTAGCACCCACATAAAAGGCCCCCTTGTGCAAAGGGGGCTGTCGTGTAACGACAGGGGGATTGTAAAACAATCGTTTTGTAGAATCTTCAAATCAGCTGTTTAACGAAACAATCCCCCCGAGTTTTGCGCAGCAAAGGTCGGAGGGATTGTCCTCCAAAACTGTCGATTTATAAACAATTCAAAATGATCGCATAACAATCCCTCACCCGCTTTGCGGGAGCTCCCTTTGCACAAGGGAGCCTTTTTTGGGGGGCTGTGTGGGGGCTCCCTATGGAGCCACGTAGTGGATCCTCACATGGGGGCTTAAGTTTGGGCGATCCCCCCTTTGCACAGGGGACATTGGGATTGGTAGAAGCTGTGCTGTACTTTCCCCTTATTGGAGGGCAAAGCTCCCACAAATTTCCTGTATAGAATAAAAATCATTTTATGCAGTATTGAGTTTTAATTTGTGGTATGCTATCATATGTATAAGAGGAATGCATGCTTGGAAGGGAGGGCTTTTTGTGGAAGACGAACAGCGCGAAAATCGGGAGCAGTCCGGCGCATTGGGGAAATTGGATACCGATGCATTGCAAGCGCGGATGGAGCGGGCACAGGAAAGTCCTTTTGAACAGACGAATAAAACAGATCAGCCAATGCAAAGCGTGTCTGATCCGATTGAAATAAATAAACAAGTCCGGCGTGTGGCAAAACGACAGTTTTGGATTATTGCAGTGTGCGTTTTGCTGGTGATTGCCGGCGCTGTGGCTTTTTCTCTGCGGTTTGGCAATCTGTTTTCCGGAAAGCATGTACAGGAAAATACGACTGCCCTTACCGGAAAGGAAGCGCCGTGGCTTGTCTTTTCAGATGGAATGCTGTCCTGGAATCCCGATTATACGAAGGAAGTATCTATTGATCTGATTATTCCTGATACCTTTGACGGGGAAGCAGTAACAGGTATTGCAGATGAGGGATTTTCTCATGTGACGCAGATTGCGTCAGTCACGGTGGGCGCTGATGTGCAGCAGGTCGGTGTGCGTGCTTTTGAAGGATGTACGCAATTGTCAGACGCCTCTCTTGGTGGTATTCAGGAAATCTCTTATGGCGCTTTTTCCGGATGTACGTCTCTTGCAACTGTTGCAGGAGATAATCTTCTCCATATTGGTGCATATGCGTTTCAGAATTGTACCACTCTTGCATCCTTTTCTTTTGGGGAGAAAATTACTTCTATCGGTACCTGTGCTTTTCAAAGCTGCGGTGCACTTGGACCAGATTTGATCCTGCCCGATGCTGTTTCAAAAATCGGACAGAGTGCTTTTGAAAATTGTACGTCTCTTTCAAGTATTACAGTTTCCGATGCAGATTCTATTGGGGAGGGCGCTTTTTCTGGGTGCACCGCTGTCCGGACTGTGCAAGTAGACTGCCTGAATGTAGGAGAACGGGCTTTTGCGGGCTGCACTGCTCTTTCCAGCGCATCCTTTGGCGGAAAAACACTTACCCTTGGAAAAGAATTGTTTGCAGAATGCGTTTCTCTAACCGATGTGACTTATGAAAATCAAAGTATTGCATTGGGGGAAGGTGTCTTTGCAGGTTGTGCTTCTCTTACAGTTCCGCCGATTCCGGAAAACGCAGCGGAAATCCCGGCACGTTTGTTTGCAGACTGCGCTGGTCTTACGGAAACCGGTCTGACCGGTCGGATTCTCCGTGTGGGAGACGAGGCATACACAAACTGCACCGGGCTTGCAGAGGTACGGCTTCCCGGTAATATAGATTATCTGGGAGAAGGTGTTTTCAGCGGCTGTACCGGACTGTCTGCATATGTTCTTCCCGCAAGGATTGCAAAAATTCCTGCCCGGATGTTCAGTGGATGTGCAGCGCTGACGGAAGCGGTGATTCCTGACAGCGTACAGCAAATCGGAGAGAGTGCCTTCGCAGACTGCACTGCGGTGGCGCTTGCGAATATTCCCTATGGGGTCATTTCTGTGGAAGATCATGCTTTTGAAGGATGTACGGGACTGGGCAAAATTTCGCTTCCGACTTCTTTGGAATTTATAGGAGAGCGAGCTTTTGCGGGCTGCACTGCTGTTCAGTATCTGGATGTTCCCAAAAGCGTTTCCGCAATTGGAGACGGCGCTTTTGCCGATATGGAAAAATTGCAGTCGGTGGGTTTGTTTACCGTCGCGCAGGTTTCTGCAGGGATCTTTGACGGATGCACGTCTCTTGCGGATATACGGATTTCCGGTTATGATTCTATTTATTCTGTTGTTGGAGGCGTTTTGTTCTCTGCAAACGGGGAAACGCTGATTTTTTATCCTGCGGGATTGCAGCAGCAAAGCTATCGGATTCCTGCAAAAGTAAAAAAGATTGATGCCGGCGCATTCCGCGGGGCAAAGCTGAAAACGGTGGATACCGGCAGTGCGGCACTGATCGGGATGCACGCTTTTGCAGACTGCGGATCCTTGCAGTCCGTCGTATTGGGAGAGGGACTCACGGTCCTGGGATTTGGCGCTTTTCAGAATTGCAGCGCGCTCACACAAGTACAGCTGCCTCATTCGCTCACTGCTGTTGACAGTTTGGTATTCGGCGGCTGCACCAGTCTTGCAAAATTAGCACTTCCTATGGAAGTTTTAGATATTGCTCCGGATGCCTTTGAAAAAACAACTACTTTGTGTGTTGCACAAGATGCGCCCATTTTGGATAAACTGAAAAATGGGGATTGGAAGATAGAAATAATACAAAAGAAATCGTAATCCACGCACCTGCACCGGGAAAAGGATGCATGATTTTTCCCGGTTCGGATAAAATATATTTATCATTATATTTTAGGAGGATTTGCGCATGAAAAAGATTTTTTCCATATTTTTGGCGTTGTTTCTGACAGTGGCTTTGTTTGCCGGATGCAGCGACAAAACCGGGGACGGCAAGGATACGGATGCCAAAGACACAGGGGCAGCATCAGATACCAAGAAGGAAGAAGCCGGCGAATACAAGCTGGGGTTGGGTGTGCTGACGGATACGGACAGTTCCAAAGACGGCACAGCTCAGGTGGACGCAACCATTGCGGCTGTTATTACAGACAGCAAGGGCAAAATTGTAGACTGCTATATTGATGTAGCGCAGAATAAAATGTCTGTAAAGGACGGCGTGGCAGAGAAAGGGCAGACGTATCAAACAAAGCAGGAGAAGGGCGCCGATTACGGAATGAAGGATGCGTCCGGCATCGGCAAGGAATGGAATGAGCAAGCTTCGTTTTTCGCCGGCTTTGTAAAGGGCATGACCGGAGATGAGGTTTCCGCTATTAAGACAGAGAAGAATGCTGGCGGAAGTGTGGTTGCTGCGGATGAGGATTTGTATGCCGGCTGCACAATGGATATAAGCGATATGATGCAGGCGGTTGCTAAGGCCTGCAAGGATGATCAGGCGTATAGCTTCCAGTCTGCAGACAATCCTAAGGTGCGTATTGGTGCAGTGACGGAGGATGCGTCTTCCAAAGACGCTTCTGAGGATGCGGATGGTCTGGCAGCAATGTACACCAGCATTGCCGCTGTTGTGGAGCAGGATGGCAAAGCAGTTGCCTGCTGCATTGATGTGATTGAACCGAAGATTTCTTTTGCAAAGGATGGCAAGATCGGCGAAATCAAGTTTAACGGATCCAAGCGGGAATTGAAAGAAGACTACGGGATGAAGGATGCGTCCGGCATTGGCAAGGAATTATATGAACAGGCACGCGCTTTTGCGGATTATGTTGTAGGCAAAACATCGAAAGAGGTTGCCGGCATTGAAACGAAGCAAAACGACAGCGGGCATATGGTTGCAAAGGATGCGGATTTGTATGCAGGATGTACAGTCAGCATTGACCAGTGGATCGCTGCGGCAGCAAAAGCGATGGGGAAATAATAGGGAAGGGGTCCTGCTTTGCAGGATCCCTGCATTTGTATCTGTGAAAAGGCGGACGCTGACCAAAAGCTCCCATGTGAGGATTCACAACGTGGCTCCATAGGGGAGCTCCCGCGGAGTACAAGTCAAAAAGGCTCCCTTGTGCAAAGGGAGCTGTCGCCAAGCGAAGCGATGGCGACTGAGGGATTGTAAAGCTATCATTTTGCAGGATCTGCAAGTCGGCAGTTTTACTAAACAATCCATCCGAGTTTTGCTGCGCAAAACCCACCTCCCCTAGGATCCGCTACGCGGCTCCAGCACAAGGCGGGCTTATGAAGGAGGTGGAAGTTTGCGCCGTGCCACCTCCTTTTGCTGGGGGAGGCTTATAAAGTTTAATGGTGCGCTCGCGCCATCTACCTACTCAATAATGAAAATAAAAAGCCGGGAAAGGCATACTGCACATATGAAAAAATATTCTTTTTTCCTGATTTTTCTGATAATGATTCTGTCTGTTTTGCCGGGCTGCGGTGGGGAAAGTACACATTTGAACCGTTATTCCCGCTCCTCCTTTGATTTATTCGATACGGTGGCGGTGATTACCGGATTTGATACATCCAAAGAGGCGTTTGATGCTAAAACAGACAAGCTGCTGCAACTTTTGGAGGAATATCATCAGCTTTATGATATTTACCATGATTATGATGGAATAAACAATCTGAAAACAGTCAACGATAATGCCGGTGTGCGTCCGGTAGCGGTTGACGAACGTGTTTTGGATTTGCTGGAATATTGCATAGAAATGTACCGTGTCACAGACGGATACACAAACGCGGCAATGGGGAGCGTGCTTTCTGTCTGGCATGGGTACAGAGAAGCTGGAGCGGAAAATCCGGAGCGTGCTGCTTTGCCAAGCCGTGAGGAATTGGAGGATGCGGCACAGCATGTGGATATATCCGGGATCATCATAGACCGAACGGAGAATACAGTGTATTTATCTGATCCGAAAATGCAGCTGGATGTCGGTTCCATTGCAAAAGGATATGCTACGGAAAAAATTGCTGCGGAAGCAGAGAAAATGGGATGGGATCATCTGGCATTCAGTATCGGAGGAAATGTGCGCACTATCGGAACGAAAGGCGATGGAACGCCTTGGACTGCAGGCATTCAGAATCCCGATCTGAGTGCGCAGGATGCATCTGTCTGCCGGGTTGCGCTGACGGATCTGGCGCTGGTAACCAGCGGTTCCTATCAGCGTTATTATATGGTAGACGGCGAGCGGTATCATCATATCATTCATCCGGACACACTGTATCCTGAAAATCGTTTTGTTTCTGTGTCCATTGTTTGCGGGGATGCAGGTATGGCGGATGCGCTATCTACTGCGGTGTTTAACATGACATACGAGGACGGAAAGGCATTGATTGACAGCATGGCAGGTGTGGAGGCTGCCTGGATTGACGCAGAAGGTGATTTTTATTATACGGATGGGTTTGCATCCACGCTGATAGAGGAATAGCTCGAGGGTATAAGATTTTGAAACCTCCTGTAAGGATGTGTTGTATTGCCCCATAGGGAGCAGTCACAGAGCTTTATTCAAATGAAAAGGCTCCCCCGGCAAAGGGAGCTCCCGCGCAGCGGGTGAGGGATTGTAAAACGATCATTTTGCAGGATCTATAAATCGGCAACGTTGCTTGGACAATCCCTCCGAGTTTTGCTGCGCAAAACCCACCTCCCCTAGGATCCGCTACGCGGCTCCAGCACAAGGGGGCTTATGAAGAAGGTAAAAGCTTGCGCTGTGACTGAGGGTTTGTTTCCATCTAATATAAAAGGGTTCTCCTGCGGGAGAACCCTTTTATATTACCATTCCCGTTTTTTGTATGATGCGACAGCACCAATGCCGCCTGCAATTAGTAAGAGAGCGGCTATACCCAACACAATATATAATGCGGCGGGTGTTTTTTCTACCGGAGCATCTGACGGATAGGTAGCAAGTGCTTCATATGCGTCTTTCAAATTGGTATATACGGTTTTATATTCTTCTTCCGTAACGGATTGGGTACACAAAAGCTCTTTTGCTGCTTTCATTTCTTTTTCAAGGCGGTTACGGGATTCTTTGGTATAAGAAGTAACATCGGCATCCATACATTTTTCTAAAAAGACGTCTAAATCTTCCATATTTGCCTGAGTAATTTGAAACGCCGCACCAATACAGGTGAGATCATAGGCTGTAGTGTCATTCCCTGTTTTGGCGTATAAAATCGGTGCATCCTGTGTTATAGGATATACCGGCAAGACAACAGAGTCTGTTTCGGAAAATACAGACAGCAGATACCCTGTGTCAGCCTCCAATGCGATGGAAAGCGGAAATAGAATGCCTGCACCGGTGTCTTCTCCCTTTGCCTCTCCTAAGAGATCTCCCGGGGAAACACTGTCCTTTTGCAGACTGTAAACCGCGGCAGTTATGCCTTCAGAATACGTACCTTTAATGAAAATTTCCGATAAGGTGCCTGCTTTTTTGCTTGTGAATGTCTGCAAAATTTCATCTGCTTCCAAATTTCCCACAGGCGATGCGATGCTGTCCTGATATAGCGACAGTGTGTAGGCGGATTGGATTCGTGAAAGCTTTGCAGCTGCTTTTTGCAGATCTGCCGCAGCTTTATGCATTTCAGACGATGGACCCGTTCGTGCTGCCTTGGCATTTTCCAGTGCAGGCGCGAACAGCGATACAGAATACTTCGTATATTCTGCAAGGTGCATTCCTTCAAAAGCAGCGATTGCAGCTTCCAATTCGTGCTCATTTTGATATGCCCCGGTAATTGTCTCAATATCTTTTTTCAAGCGCACGGTAATTTCTGTCACGCCGGCTGGGACACTGACAATTCCGTTTTCTGAATCAAATCCGCAGGATGCATATTCAATGTTATTTAAAAATACAGGAAACTCCAGAGATGCAGCTGTAGGTGTGGAAGGCGAAAGCTTAATGCGAAGTTCATTTGCTTTTCCTGTAATGGTGCAGCCCAGCGTACCGCCGCCAGCCAGAGGATACTTTTCAAAAGTCAGAGGGGTTTCGGAGTACAGCCAGGCACCGGGAAGCCCGTGCCCAAGGATAATTGTTCCATCCTCCGATTGAGATACAATGGAATCTATAAAGGAAAAGGAATTGGAAAATCCGGTTTCGTCCAAATAGGGGAGCTGCTGCCTTGCAAGGCGTTTCAAATAGGTTCCGCCGCCCGATGCGTTGAATACGGAATCTCTTTTGTACCAGTTTGCTGCCGCAGCAGCGCTGTTGTTTGCAGATAATGAAAAGATACCTTGGCTAAGACTGCCGGATAAATTTGTGACAGACCAGTGGGAAGTGCAATAAGAAACAGTATTGCGCATGACTGTTTCCACAGAGGAAAGCAGCTTTTGATAAGCTGTCAGCACCGCGTCTTCTAATGCAGGATCTTTCCCGCGGCACAGAAAAGCAAACGCTTTCAGTTCGATCAGTGCATTCAGATTTTCCTCCAGTGCAGTTTCCGGGCTGCTACCCGGAAGCAGCTGCACCTGTTCTTCCTGCTCTGATACAGTGAAGGTATAGACTTCCAGATTATCGCAAATTTGTGCATATTGTTTTTGCAGGTTTTCCCAGACGGAATCCAGAAAAGCCGAATCTTCCGTTTTCATATAATAGAGTGCTGCGTCAAAGCAGGACAGCGCGGAAGTGTCAGCGGGAAGCTTTTGCAGCGGCGCTGCAAGAGAATATGCGTCATCGGTAGAAATGCCGCAAAGCAGGTCTATATATTCGGTTTGCAACGCGATTGCATAGGGAGCGGCTTCTTCCGGCATTTCGGTGAGTGTAAAGCCTTTGGAAAGCTGCTTGTCCCAAAATGCTTTCATTGCTGCGGTATTATCGTCAAAGGAACCAAATGTTTCTTTGTCCAATGCGGGAAAGTCATTTTCCTTAGTGCGGATTATTACAGCATAGTCGCAGGCGGCTTTGTTCCCGGGGGAAACTTTGTCGGGCACGTCTGTCAGGGCGGTCAGCTGCGCAGATACGATGGGGAACGCAGCGCTTTCTTTGGTCAGATTCTCTACTGTCAGCCGGGCATACAGTATCAGGCAGGGTATCTCGTTCAAATCCTGTTCATTTACAAAAAGGTGAAGATTGTAATACAGCGTTCCATCGGAAAATGTATGTGTAGTGGAGGGATACGGCTGCGGACGGTCGATATGCGCGATTTTCGTAGTATATCCGAACTGTATCACAGTGTCTTCAAGAGGGAAAGAACCGTCCGCAGCTATGGTAAGAGGATCATAGTCAATCCACCCCAGCTGTGTATGGGACTCGGGGATATATTCTTGTGTGTGCGTCAGATCTGCCGCGGCAAAAGCGGTCGGAATCAGGCTGGTTAGAGTTAGTAAAAATGCAAGGAGAACTGCAAATTTTTTCATAAAAGAATGCCTTTCCATGAGTTTTTTACAATAAGCGAGTGCTGTAAGCAGCAAAGCAAAAAATAGTGTGAAAAACACGAAAAATCAAAGAAAAAGAAAGCATGGTGCTTAAATGATATATCTCTAATCATAATATTATACAGGAGTTTGCGGAACTTGTCAAATAGGGTGGACTTGTAAAGGACCTTTTAAATTTAGATTCAATTAGAAAAGCCATCGGCAAATACTAAAAACTTTCCCAGCGCAAACATAAAAGCCCCCCTTGTGCAGGGATTCGTTTTCGAATCCCTGGAGCATTCCGCCCAGCGCAAACAACAAAAAAGGCCCCCTTGTGCAAAGGGGGGCTGTCGCGCAGCGACTGAGGGATTGTAAAACGCTCATTTTGGATGATTTACAAATCGGTGGTATTGTTTAGACAATCCCTCCGTCACGGCTACGCCGTGCCACCTCCCTTTGCACAAGGGAGGCTTGTAAGGTTTGGTGGCAACTGGGGTATGTCAGCGGAGCATTAAATTTCATTAGTCTTTTCCAACAAAGGGAGGTGTTACGCAGCGCAGCAAAAATACAAAGGCGTTTGTGCAAAGGAGTATTCCGCCCAGAGCAAACATAAAAAGGCCCCCTTGTGCAAAGGGGGCTGTCGCGCAGCGACTGGGGGATTGTAAAACGCTCATTTTGGAGGCTTTACAAATCAGTGGTACTGCTCAGACAATCCCTCCGTCACGGCTACGCCGTGCCACCTCCCTTTGCTGGGGGGAGGCTTGGGCTTGGGTTTTCCATAGCAAAGGAATCCCCCGCGCAGCGACTGGGGGATTGTAAAACGATCATTTTAAATGATTTACAAATCGGCAGTATCACTTAAACAATCCCTCCGGGTTTTGCTGTGCAAACGTACCGCACTTGACATTCTGCTATAGGTGGGCTATAATGATACATTAGAAAAGAACTGCCTGTAGGCAGTGGACGCAGATACTGCGTACGAAAGGATCCGGTTATGTCATTAGATTTGATAGAGACAATAGAAAAGGCAATGCCCGGCATGTCCAAAGGGCAGAAACGGATTGCCGCTTTTATTATCGAACATTGTGAAAAAGCGGCATATATGACTGCTTCACGGCTGGGAATGCACGCGGATGTGTCTGAATCTACTGTGGTGCGGTTTGCCATTGAGCTGGGTTTTGACGGATATCCCGGACTGCATCGGGCTATGCAGGACACCCTTGGAAAACGCCTGACCAGCGTACAGCGTATGGAAGTGGCAAACGCCCGCTTCCGTGAGGTGGGTGTGCTGGAGGCGGTGCTGTCCGCCGATGCGGATCGAATCCGTACAACATTGGATAATGTGGATCACCGCGCGTTTGATGACGCAGTGGAGGCAATTCTGTCTGCCGGGAAAATCTATATTATAGGAATGCGCTCCTCCTTCTCATTGGCGGAATTTCTGGACTATAACCTGAGTCTTATTTTTCCAAATGTACATCTGCTGCGAAATACAGGCAGCAGCGAGGTGTTTGAGCAGCTCATGAAAATAGAAGAAGGCGATACAGTGATCGCGTTCAGCTTCCCCCGTTATTCCAGCCGGATTATCAATGCAGTAGACTTTGCGCAGCTGAGCGGTGCAAAGGTTATTGCAATAACGGATAGCTTGCAGGCGCCTATTGCGAAAAACGCATATGCTACCTTGTGTGCAAAAAGCGATATGGCATCCTTTGCAGATTCCCTTGTCGCTCCTTTGTCGATTGTAAATGCCATCCTTGCTGCGATCGGTATGAAGCGGCAGGAAATGGTGGCTGCTACTCTGGCACATCTGGAAGCGGCCTGGGATGAATATCATGTTTATGAAAAACGCGGATCTGCCAAAGAGGATTTGCCCCGGTGAGCGCCCGAACGGAAAATACTGTTGCCATTATCGGTGCAGGTCCGGCGGGGATGATGGCTGCATGCGCGGTGGCAGAGGTCGGCGGACAGGCAGTTTTGTATGAACAAAACGCCGCTTGCGGAAAAAAACTGCGGATAACCGGAAAAGGACGGTGTAATGTTACCAATGACTGCACTCCGGCGCAGGTAATGGAAAATGTGACTCGAAACCGGAAGTTTTTATACAGCGCATTGTATCGGTTTTCTCCCTCCGATGTAATGGAATTTTTTGAGGACAGCGGCGTTCCCTTGAAAACGGAACGTGGCAGGCGGGTGTTTCCGGTATCTGACCGGGCTGCGGATGTTTGCGCCGCATTGGAACATAAGCTGAAACAGCTGCACTGTCCCGTCATACGGGAGCAGGTAAGCGGCATATTGTATGATGCAGGGGTTGTACAGGGCATTCGCACACGCAGCGGAAACGTGTATTCCCACCGGGCTGTAATCGTTTGTACGGGAGGAATTTCCTATCCTGCCACCGGATCCAAAGGGGACGGACACCGTATGGCGAAAGAGGCGGGACTCCATGTAACACCCCTGACCGGATCCCTTGTGCCGGTTGTGTGCCGGGAGAATACCCGGGAATGGATGGGACTGTCTCCCAAAAATGTGCGGCTGACAGTATACAGAAATGATAAAATTGTATTTGCGGAACAGGGCGAGATGCTGTTTACCCATTTTGGCGTCAGCGGACCGCTGGTGCTTTCCGCTTCTGCTCATATGCAGGCGGGGGATATGCATGAATACCGCATGTCCATTGACTGGAAGCCGGCGTTATCTGAAGCAGAACTGGATGCCCGGCTGTTGGGGGATATTCAAAAGTATGCTGCCAAGGATTTTATCAATTCCCTGGGGGATTTGCTTCCCCGGGTGCTGATTCCCGAGGTGGTAAAGCGTAGCGGCATCCCACCCCGGATGAAAACTGGTGCCATAACGAAGGAAATGCGGGGGCGGCTGGCAGATGTGCTGAAGGACTTTACACTGACACCTGTTACTTTTCGTCCCGTAGAAGAAGCGATTGTTACCTGCGGCGGTGTGGATGTAAAAGAGATAGATCCAAAAACCATGATGGCTAAAGCTGTTCCTGGGTTGTTTTTTGCTGGGGAAGTGTTGGACTTGGATGCATATACCGGCGGGTATAATTTGCAGATTGCATGGTCAACCGGCAGACTTGCAGGACTGGGAGCGGCGCAATATATATTGGATGGGGAATAAACAAGTTTGTGCAGGCTTCATAAGGCTCCCCCAGTGAAGGGAGCTGGCATGGAGCATCAAAATAAAAAGCCTCCCCTGTGCAAGGGGAGGTGGGTTTTGCGTAGCAAA
>CASTST010000063.1 GCA_949451655.1 uncultured Eubacteriales bacterium
GCGCAGGGGAATCTGCTTTTTTTCGTCCCGCTGTGCCATAATCAATATAAACTGCCGGAATTGACGATAGGCTGGGTATCTTTGTTTCCGCAGAGGACAACCAACAAATTGGATACCATGGCGGCTTTGCGTTCTTCATCCAGATTTACGATTTCCCGCTCGCTCAGCTTATCCAGTGCCATTTCCACCATGCCGACTGCGCCGTCTACAATCATTTTCCGTGCGTCAATGACAGCAGAAGCCTGTTGCCGCTGGAGCATCACTGCTGCAATTTCCGGCGCATATGCCAGATACGTAATCCGGGCTTCGATGATTTCCAGTCCTGCCCCGCGAACTCTGGATTGGATTTCGTCCCGAATCCGCTGTGCCACAATTTCACTGGAACCGCGTAGTGAACCCTCATCCGGTTCCCCGTCTCCGGTAGTGTCTACATTTTGCGCCACATCATAGGGATACAGCCGCACGATATTGCGCAGTGCGGCATCGCATTGTAGGGATAAGAATTCCTTATAGTTGTCCACGTCAAAAACTGCTTTTGCCGTGTCTGCAACGCGCCAGATGACTGCAATGCCGATTTCTACGGGATTGCCGAGGCAATCGTTGATTTTCTGCTTGTTGTTATTCAAAGTCATGACTTTTAATGAAATTACTTTACTTGGCATATTATGCTGCATCCCTACGGATAAACCGGCGCCAAACGTCAAACGGGGGCCCTTGTCTCCATCGGAATCAACATCTCCGCTTTGACGCAAAGCAGTTTTTGCAGCGGGATTTACAGCGGATACAAAGGGGTTTACATAGTAAAAGCCTTCGCCCTTCAGCGTGCCTATGTATTTACCGAACAGTGTAAGTACAAGCGCTTCCTGCGGTTTCAAAATCCGCAGGCCCATAAAGGGGATCCAGCCGATGCATAACCACAGAATGCCTGCAACAAGCATTATAACACCAAGGACAATTATTTCATTATCCAAAAGGACGCCGCCCATGATCACCACCACAATGGACAGCAGATATGCAAGGGATGTGAGCATCAGCATTGCCATGCCGTTTTTTGCTTTTAAAACTTTTTCTTCCATGATAAATGTACACTCCTCAATATTGAAGTGATATCATTATAATATCAGTATCGGCGTTTGTCAAGAGATAAGTAAAGAATTTGACAAAAACACCCCCTTATATAAGGGGGTGTTTGGTGTTAATCCAGTGCGACGAAAGTGATAGATTTTGTTTCTGCATAAGCTTCTGCTGTGGAGCCTTTATAACCATAGAGCGTCAGGTTGTCATTAGGAAACATGATAGTAGATTCTGCAAAAGAAGCCTTTGAATTGAATACAGTGAAAGAGGTGCAGTTGGAAAAACCCCAATATGTAAATGTTGAAATACCGGTAATATTTGACTCTATTTTTATCTCTTTAATATATTGTCTGTATTGGTACCAAGGTGCACTGTCAGGACCACCGTAGGATTTCATAGCTCCCGATCCGCTTATCAATAGTAAACCGTTTTTATACAGTGTCCAAGTTGCATTTGTTCCACAGGATCCGTAGTCCACAACATAAGGATCATAAATAAATTTGAATCCGTTTTTGTTTGCATACGTTTCAGCAGTGGAACCGATTGCACCGCAAATTGTCAGGTTTTTATCTTCCCGTAAAATTGCATCAGTATCAATGATTGCTTCCGGATTCCGTATGATCACTTTTGTGCATGTGGTATTTTCATATGGGAGTAACGGACGGATTCTTGTGATTTCTTCGCTGATGTCAATTGTTTGAATCCAGTCGGCGTAATCCTGCCAGAGCATAGCCCGCACTTCGCCAGAACCGTAAATCCGAAGCACACCGTTTTCGTGAAGCTGCCATTTTACGTTTGTTCCGCATGATCCCATTGCCAGAATAGGGGAACATAGTACAAAGGCAAGAGATTTTGTCTCGGCATATTTTTGCGCAGTAGAACCACTGTATCCGCGTATTTCAAAATTGGATGAGGATGAAACGCCGCTAATTGCATATGAATCAAATACTGCCTCCGGGTTCCAAACTGTAAAAGAAGTGCAGTTTGTAAATGTGGGAAAATATGTAAAGTTCCCTATTTTTGAGATTCCTTCGCTGATTTCGATTGCAATGATTTGCGAAGAATACTTATAAAACGGAATCTTCATCGGATCTGTTTGACTTTCCATAACGCCGCATCCGTCAATTTTCAAAAGTCCGGTGGTATACAGCACCCATGTGGCATTTGCTCCGCAGGTGCCGGAAGCGATGGTGAAGGGGACAAATGTATATCCTCTTGCTTCTGCCACTTCCTGCGCAGAGGAATTCAGATGTCCGTAAATGGTGAAATTCGTATTTACCATTTGGAATGCAGTAGAACTGACTTGTGTGTCCGCACCGTTAATTGTAGCGGATAGACAGCTTTTCGCTGAAAATATGGTATAAGGCGAAACAAAGGTGATGGCTTCATCCACCACTACATTGGTAATTGCATTTTTGTTACTGTACCAGGGAGTGGATGCAGGATCCCTGTAGTAATCCGTCATGGCGCCGCTTCCGTGAATGTGGAGAGTGCCGTCGGCGTAGATGCTCCAGTGCGCGTTGGTTCCGCATTCTCCGGAAGCAACGGCGATTCCTTCAAAGGCAAGCCCATGTTCTTTTGCGTATGTGTGAACAGGAGAATTGTAAACACTTACGATTACAAAATTTTCTCCGGCATTGTCGAAAGCATGTTCGGCAATTTCTGTGTTTCCGTTTTCGATATGTACGGCAGCGTTCAGAGTGTTCAGAGAATACGCTCCGATATACGATATTGCAGGATCAATGGAAACGGAAGTAATCAGGGAGGTAAACAGATTCCAGGGCACATCCTGCGCACTTGCGTAATCTGCTAAAGCGGACGCGGTATTTACAGTGAGCTGACCGGTTGCGTCAAAGTTCCAGGCAGGAACATCAGATTCCGCTGCGCCGGCTCCTACTGCGAGCATGCCGGATAGGAAACAACAAATGAGTAAAATAGAAATGATTTTCTTTGACATAACGCTTTTCTCCTTTATTTTTTATTTATATTTTCCGGAGCGTGTTTTTGTGCTGCGGCCTCCTTCCTTTTGTAAATTTGCTCCATGGATTTGTTTAAATATTATATAATTAAATTGGTCATATCAGTATATTATATATATTTTGCACATATGTCAATGGATTCAACAAAATAATATAAAAATCGACAGCATTAGTGGGGATCAGACATTTTGTACGATCGAGAAACAAAAATATGGCTTGACAAATGTTTTCTTCCATTATATAATAATTATCGTCAAATAAATGAAAGAGCGCATTTTTACGTTCTTTTTTTATGGCATGTGCAGTTTTCAGGTAGCTTTTTCTCTGATAAAGACTCCAACTCTATATTTCGGGAGGAGACTTATGGATCAGATTAAAAACAGTAATTATTTGGGAACGGAGAAAATTGCACGGCTGATGCTGAAATTTTCCTTGCCTTGTGTGCTTTCTTTGCTGGTGAGTGCCCTATATAATGTGGTTGACCAGATTTTTATCGGGAACAGCGAGTTGAGTACGCTTGGCAATGCGGCAACCGGCGTGGTGTTTCCCGTATTTGTCATTGCACAGGCGTTTGCATGGTGCATTGGAGACGGCTGCGCCGCGCATCTCAATATTTGTCAGGGCAAAAACGATATGCGAACGGCGCCGGGCGCCATCGGAACGGGCGTGACGCTTACGCTTGCGGCGAGTATTCTTTTGCTGTGCGTTTTTTATCCTTTAAAAACACAGGCACTTACGTTGTTTGGCGCGTCCGAAAACAGTATTGGAATGGCTGTAGAATATTTAGAGATCATTCTCATATTTTTTCCGGCGTTTATGCTGTCTAACATGATGAATTCTGTTGTGCGCGCCGACGGAAGCCCAAGCTGGGCAATGATCGCTATGTTGGCTGGTGCGGCAATCAATATAATTTTGGATCCCTTGTTTATTTTTGGACTCCATTGGGGGATGACGGGCGCGGCGCTGGCAACGGGGATCGGGCAATTGGCGTCCTTTCTCCTGTGCGTATGGTATTTCTTTCATACAAAGACTTTCCGATTGAATGCAAAAAGCTTTATACCGGATTTTAAAGCGGTTTCCGGCGCGCTTCGTCTTGGGATATCATCGTTTATTACACAGGTCACAATTGTAGTTGTTGTGCTTGTCTGCAACATTATGCTGGTGAAATACGGATCGGCTTCGCGGTATGGCGCGGATATTCCCATTGCAGTGATCGGAATTGAAAGTAAGGTATTCACAGTTGTAATCAATCTGGTGGTGGGAATTGTTCTGGGGTGTCAGCCGATTATCGGATATAATATTGGCGCAGGGAAGTTTGATCGGGTGAAAAAGCTGTACGGGTCCATACTGTTCTGTACTGTTTCGATTGGAGTTATTTCAACATTGCTGTTTGAATTTGCACCTGACGCGGTGGCACGGCTGTTCGGCACGCCGACAAATATTCCCAATCCGCAGGACTACTGGTTGTTTGCTGAAAAAACTTTCCGCATATTCCTGTCTCTTGTGACTTTTACCTGCGTGATTAAGATGTCGTCTATATTTTTTCAGGCAGCAGGGAAGCCGGTGCGTGCAATCGTTGCTTCTTTGATTCGAGATATCGTTTGTTTTATTTCGCTGATCGTGATATTGCCGCGATTTATGGGAATTGAAGGAATCCTGTATGCGGCTCCGATTGCAGACTGCATTGCAATGATTGTGACGGGGATTTTGACAGCAACATATATGCGCACCCTGCGATGAATATATAGCAGGTTTGCATTGACTTGCTGCGGTTTTTGTGATATACTGGTTTGGAATTTGAGGGAGTAGATGGCTCAGGATTGAGTGGCAAGTCAACAGACTGACGGCGGCTGCCGTCTGGCTTGTCTTAAACAGCGAGACTCAAGTACAGCACACTGTACTTGGGTCTTTTTATATGAGCGGACAAGATGTGAATTGGAGGACAAGTTATGGGAATGTTGGAACTGATTTTGATTGCAGCGGGATTGTCTATGGATGCCTTTGCAGTTTCTGTATGCAAAGGTTTGTCGGCAGGAAAACTGCAATGGAAGCATTATTTGCTTGTTGGTGTGTGGTTCGGCGGGTTTCAGGCGCTGATGCCGACCCTGGGATATTTTCTCGGATCAACCTTTGAGAAGTATATCACTTCCTTCGACCATTGGATCGCCTTTGTTCTGCTTGCCGTAATTGGCGGGAATATGCTCCGGGAAGGGCTTTCGGGGGAAGAAGAGCAAGGCGATGCGTCATTTGCGTTTCGGACAATGTTTATTCTTGCCGTGGCGACAAGCATTGACGCGCTGGCGGTTGGAATCACCTTTGCATTGCTGCCGGATGTACATATCTCTGCCGCGGCAGGGATTATCGGCGGAATTACGTTTGTGCTTTCAGCTGTTGGGCTGAAAGTCGGAAACATCTTCGGACTGAAATATAAAAGCAAAGCGGAAATTGCCGGCGGTGCAATCCTGATACTAATGGGAATTAAAATTTTGCTGGAGCATTTGGGAGTCATTCATTTTTGAAGGGATGATTTGATAAAGTTTTTACATACGTCAAAAGCCTCCCCCAACAAAGGGAGAGTTTGATATAGCTCGCACACAAAATGATTCTTTGTATAAAGGGAACTGTCACGGAGTATAAACACAAAAAAGGCTTCCGGCAAAAGGAACTGCCGCGAGGCACAAACCTCATTAGGGTCCCCCTCCTGTAAAGGGAATTGCCGCGAAGTACAAACGAAAAAGGCTCCCTTGTGTAAAGGGAGCTCCCGCGGAGCGGGTGAGGGATTGTAATACAATACTCATTTAATAAAAACTTAAAATTGAGAGTATTATCTAAACTAAACAATCCCCCAGTCAGCGCCGCTGCGCTTGGCTGACAGCCCCCTTTGCACAAGGGGGCCTTTTTCGTTTGTGCTTCGCGGGAGCTCCATAGGATCCGCCATGCGGCTCCAGCACAAAGGGGGCTTTTCATTTGCGCTTCGCGGAAGCTCCCCTTGCACAGGGGGAGCCTTTTTTGTTTGCATAAATCCTTTATTCGTGATTTTTATTGACAAATCGGCTATATCATGGTACAATACATTCGTATTTGCGAATTATTTGCAAATTGAGAGGTCAAAAATGAAAAATTATCATACAGAACAACGCAGACAGCTTTTGGATTTTTTGACGGAGCATAAAGGCAGGCAGTATTCCGTTGAGGAAATTGCCGGCGAGCTGTGTCCGGACGGGAGCATCAGCGTCAGCTCCATATACAGAAATATTAACGCCCTGGTTGCACAGGGTATTATCCAGCGGTTTTCTAAAGACGGAAGCAGGAAATTTCTTTATCAATATATTGGCGATGGAGACTGCAGCGAGCATATCCATTTGAAATGTGAAATATGCGGCTGCATTTTTCATATGGATCCACGGGCGATGGAAGCGGTAGACGCATCTGCCAATGCCGCCGCTGCCGGATTTCATATCGACAGGAAAAAAACAATATTATACGGTGCGTGCGGAAAATGCAGATGAGAAAACGCTACTGCATAGTGCCGGAACGGAGTTTTATGAAAAAATCGGTTGCTTACATATTTGCACTTTTACTGGTGATCCTGCCACTGGGAGCATGCGGCGGACAGCATGGAGCGAGGGAGACGGATAAACTGAAAATCGTATCGGTGATATTTCCTTCCTATGATTGGGTGCGGGAGCTTCTCGGCGAGCGGAGCACTGCGGTGGACTTGGAGCTGCTTATAGACAATGGTGTGGATATGCACAGCTATCAGCCATCTGCACAGGATATGATCACGATTTCTGATTGTGATATGTTTATTTATGTTGGCGGGGAATCGGATGCATGGGTGCAGGATGCCCTGGGTGCCAATGAGAATCCCGACCGCGTTGTAATAGATCTGATGCAGGTCTTGAAGGATGCCGAAAAAGTTACCGGGGAAGAGCCGGACGAGCATGTATGGTTGTCGCTGAAAAATGCAAAAGTTCTGTGCACATCTATTGCAGATCAGCTTGCGCAGTTGGATGCTGACGGTGCAGAGATATATGCGTCAAATTTGCAGGCATATTTGGATGATTTGGACGTGCTGGACGAACAGTATAGGACCACAGTGGAGAATGCAGAGCAGAAAACGCTTATTTTTGGAGACAGGTTTCCTTTCCGGTACTTATTTGCAGATTATGGTATAGAATGCCATGCCGCTTTTGCAGGGTGCTCTGCCGATTCGGAAGTGAGTTTCGAAACGGTTGTTTCTCTGGCGGAAAAGTTGGATACATTGGATCTTTCGGCTGTATTGGTGTCGGAAACTTCTGACAAAACTTTGGCAAAGGCAATTGTAGAAAATTCAAGGGCAAAGGATCAGGAAATTCTTGTTTTGGATTCTATACAATCCGTCACTGCGGATCAGGTAGAGAAGGGGATTTCCTATCTGTCTATTATGGAAGAAAATCTTGCAGTGCTGCGCCATGCGTTGCAAAAGCAGGTGTAGGGAGGGGCTATGGCACAACTTACCTGTCAGGATCTGACGCTTGGATATGAAGGCAAGCGGGTTGCAGAAAATTTATCTTTTACTGTGGAATCAGGCAACTATCTATGTATTGTAGGTGAAAACGGATCCGGTAAAAGTACACTGGTCAAAACGATTTTGCGGCTGGTGCCGCCTCTGGCAGGCAGCGTGCAGTTTGGGGATGGTCTGCGGTCCCGTGAAATCGGATATTTGCCCCAGCAGTCTGCCGCGCAAAGAGATTTTCCTGCCTCCGTGCAGGAAATTGTTTTGTCCGGATGTTTGAATCGCTGCGGTCTGCGTCCGTTTTATACCCGGGAAGAAAAGAATTTGGCAAATGCCAATATGAAGCGGCTTGGGATTGATGCTTTGGCACGCAAATGTTATCGCGAACTGTCCGGCGGACAGCAGCAGCGGGTGCTTCTTGCCCGCGCGTTGTGTGCTACCCGTAGGCTTCTGTTATTGGATGAGCCGGCAGCGGGCTTGGATCCGACGGCAGAGGCGGAGATGTATCAGATCATTGAAACGCTAAACCGTTCGGACGGGATCACAGTAATTATGATTTCGCACGATATATCGGCAGCTGTAAAATATGCCAGTCATATTCTGCATATCGGCAGAAAAGAGCAGCTGTTTTTCGGCACAGCAGAAGCATATAGTCATAGTGATTTTTATTGTGCATTTCAGGAAGGACGAAGCAGCGGCGATGGAAAATCTATTGAATAAGCTTGTTTTTTATTTTGAATATCCCATCGTTCGGTATGCGCTGATTGCCGGTGTGCTGATTTCCCTGTGTGCCTCTCTTTTAGGTGTGACGTTGGTTTTAAAACGGTATTCCTTTATGGGAGACGGATTGTCCCATGTTGCCTTCGGCGCGGTTGCGCTTGCGTCGGTGTTGCGGGTGTCCAACAGTATGCTTGTTGTCATGCCTGTTACGATTTTGTTTGCCGTTCTGCTGCTTTGCACCGGCAGAAATGCCAAAATTAAGGGGGACGCTGCAATTGCCATGCTTTCCGTGGGTGCCCTTGGCATTGGATATCTGTTGATGCATATATTTGGCGCATCCTCCAATGTATCCGGGGATGTGTGTACCTCGTTGTTCGGATCCGCCTCTATTTTAACGCTGACCGCAGCGGATGTGTGGGTTTGCGTTGTTATGTCCATATTGGTAATTGCCGTATATCTGCTGTTTTATAATAAAATTTTTGCAGTTACTTATGATGAAACCTTTGCGCACGCTACAGGGATCCGTTCCGGAGTGTATAAGCTGATTCTGGCAGTTGTGACGGCGGTAATTATTGTGCTCGCTATGAATCTTGTGGGATCGCTGCTGATTTCGGCGCTGATTATTTTCCCTGCCTTATCCGCTATGCGTTTGTTCCAAAGCTTTCGTTCCGTTGTTCTCTGCAGCGCTGTTTTTTCCGTGGTTTGTGCAGCCTGCGGAATTCTGATTTCCGTTTTGTTTGCCTCTCCCGCGGGTGCAACCATTGTTTGTGTAAATATTGCAGCATTCGGGATATTTACCGTTTTGGGCTATGTGAAAGGACGGCGAAGTTGACAGGTGCATTTTTGTGCAAACCTACAAAAGACGTTTTTTGCTGGATTTGTTCATTTTTTCATGGTAAAATAATTTCTGGTTCTTTCAATTGCTGCATGCAATGCTATTGTACATATTGTTTGCGGCATACTTATGAATGAATAGATTAACCGCGACGCGGTAGGGAGTTTATGATTATGTGGATAAAAATTGCCCCTGAAAAAAAGAAGCGTAATATCATTTTGTATAGCATAGCCGCCATTTTGTTTGCTGTAGCAGCGTTTGTTGCCGGCGCCTACTGGGCGATCTGCATTGGCGGTGCGGCGCTTGTGTTTTGTGCCCTGTTCTTTCAGCTTCGTTTGTCTCAGTCTCTTCCTTCCTGGGCTGGATTTCTGATTTTAGCAGCACTGACAGTGATTGTGTTTATTCTGATGCAGGTCACTATCAGCTGCGGTATTTTTTTAATCGGTCCGCTGAAGCTGATTATAAATCTGCTGCTGATGCTGGGTGCAGCGTCTTTCCTGTGGATACTAACCGGCAGCATTCGTATTTCCACTTTGATTCTTCTTGCGTTTTCTACAGTTGTAGCAGTGATTGACCATCTGGTCGTGCAGGCGAGAAGCTTTGAAATTCAATTTTCCGACTTGCATTCTATCGGCGTTGCAACACAGGTGATGGGGGGGTATTCCTTTACTCTGTCTCCGGTAACGATGATCGGACTTGTGCTGAGTATTTGCTTTGGAATCTTTTTGGTCCGTACCGTTTATCCGAAGCAAAAGCGCACGCAGAGCATGATGCTGCTGAGTCTTGGCTCGGTTGTAATGATGATTTTGTGTACCGTTGTGGTATACACGCAGTTTATGGCTCCTGTAATCGGATATCAGGATAAGTATTGGAAATACCGCGGAAGCGAGCGGAATGGATTTTGGGTGAATATGATTTATTCTGCTTCCGCAACCAGGGTGCAGGTTCCCAAAGGATATGATCCGGACACATTGGAAAAGTCTCTGGATGAATATCTTGAAAAAGCGGACGAGGGAACGGTAAGCCCGGAAGACCAGGAACCTGCCGAAGAGAAAAAACAACCCAACGTAATTGTGGTTATGAATGAGACATTTTCTGATGTACATAACATCGCAAAATATCTGGGGCATGACATGCCGGTATCTGCACCGGTTACGCCGTTTCTTGATTCTTTATCCAATGCATCAGATAATATTATTAAAGGACATTCAATCGTATCGGTATACGGCGGAAACACTGCCAATTCGGAGCTGGAGTTTTTATCAGGCTTATCCATACAGTTTATACCCCGCAATACAGTTGCATATAACCTGTATATGACGGAGCAAAACAGCTTCACCATGGTGGATTTGTTTAACAAGGCGGGATATCATACCCTTGCTATTCACCCAGAAGACCGTACAAACTGGCAGCGTGAGAAAAACTATGGTTATTTTGGGTTTGATCAGACGCTGTTTAAAGATGATTTTACAGATCTGACAGACGATGATTATTACAGAGGACATGTCAGCGACGCATCTATATATGATAAGGTCATTGACACATATGAAAAGCGGGATTCGGATGAACCATTGTTTGCCTTTGTGGTGACAATGCAGAATCACGGCGGATTTTCTTCATCAAACTTTCATTATACGATTACATTGGATGGGTACGAACGGTATACCGGTGTGCAGGAATATCTTTCATCCATCAATAATGCGGATAAAGCATTTCAGTCACTTGTAGAATATTTTGAATCAGTAGATGAAGACACGCTGATTCTGTTTTATGGAGATCACCAGCCGGCACTGAATAATATTGGCGCTTTGTTTTTTGACGCAACGGATGATTCTTCTACAGAAGAACAAATGGCAAAGTATGTGGTACCTTACGTGTTCTGGGCAAATTATGATCTTGGCGAGGCACAGGAACGTTTGCCTGCTGACCGGGAACTTACAAGTTTGAATTTCCTGCCCACATGGTTGCTTGAAATTTTGGATATGGAACAGAACTCCAGTCGGTTTTTACATTTTGTAGGCACGCTGAACGAGGAAGTCATGGCGATGAGTGCTATGGGCTGGTATGATTATAATCGAATGTTCCATGAAACATCCTACAGTGCGCCGGATTTGACGGATTCTTTGAAGCTGTACAGCTATCTGCAGTATAACGCGCTGTATGATGACAAGGATCGCATTAAAGACTTATTTGAAATGCCTTAATAGGAAGAAAAAACGCCGATACAATCGGCGTTTTTTGATGGGAGATTTGTCGCAGGTTCTTTCTAACTGCCTCCGGTCTCTCGATGAAAATAGTGGCACAGTAAGTCACACCCACACTTTTAAGCCTTTCCTGTGCAAGAGAAAGTGATACGCTGTGGGGTTGCCACCACACTTTATAAGCCTCCCTTGTGTAAAGGGAGGTGGCACGGCGTAGCCGTGACGGAGGGATTGTCCTTACTACTAATTACAATCCCCCAGTCAGCGCAGCTACGCTTGGCTGACAGCCCCCTTTGCACAAGGGGGCCTTTTCTTCTTTTGCTGAGAAATCTTTTTCTTAATTTATGCTCCGCCAGAGCTTCTTTTACTATGGGAGCCTATGCTTCAATCCAAACCTCTCAGGAGATGGCACGGCACGATGCGCTCACACTTTTAAGCCGCCCCTGTGCAGGAGGAGATGACACGCTGCGGGTTACCACCACACTTTATAAGCCTCCCTTGTGTAAAGGGAGGTGGCACAGCTTGCTGTG
>CASTST010000064.1 GCA_949451655.1 uncultured Eubacteriales bacterium
ACAGCTTTTCTTCGCCGCTTTTCGTAAGATATACCGCCCAGTCGGGATTGTAGGTGCCAATCGGCGTTTGTATCTTGAATCGTTCCGGTATCTTGAAGAAGAGCTTTACATCGGGATCATTGTCAAGCGCAACGGCAAACGGCTTTTCTATGGTCGAACTGTCATACACGATGTAATCGTACACGCTCTTGTTTACTTCCACAGCGTTTCGGTCGAGGTTCGCCATGAGTTCTTCCGTCTCGAATATTTCCTGCACATAGTAATCCTCACCGGCAAGCCGCTGATAACTGATGCCGTCAATATCAAGCTGATAGCAGTTATTATTGATTACTTCCGTGAGCTGCTCAATAAACGCCTGTGGATTGCGAAGCATTTCTTTTCCTCTGCCGCTTTGTTTGATAATTTCAAGCACAACGCGCCGATTGACCAGCGTCTGCTCGCTAATCACCGCCACAATGTTCGGAATGTCTATATCATCATTCTGAATATCCTTGCTGCGGATTTCTCTGGCTGTGTGCGTCACACCGTAGTTTGCAATATCAATATCAGCAGTCTGCGATACAAGCCGCATTTTTGGAATAGCGGGAAGCTCCCTGAAATCCTTTACACATTTTTCAATCAGCTCGTCTGTGTCAACGGCTACCCGATAGGTAGTCTTGCGCTTGAGCTTGTTCCACAGCTCCATAAATTCCGGCGATAGAATGATCTGCTTCTTCAGCTTGACCACCACATCGCGGCTGGCGTCACGGATCGGTGGCTTGCTGTCGGCTTTTCGGATAATGCTTTCAAACCGTTGCCTTGCTGCCTCGTATTTTTCGGGGAGGTCAAGGGTTCCGGTTTGCAGGGCGGCTTTCATGGTGTCCTTCATCTTGCCGGACTTGCTGATATATCCCTTTTTCTCAAAATGCTCGATGATCTCTTTTGCGTCATCGTATGTGATTTCTTTTTCCTCTGTCACCGTTTCGGTATAGGTTATATTCGTTATACTGGACGGCTCAATGGTATCCTCTGACTGTGCTATCACCTGTACAACTTGTTCCTTGACAGGCTCTAATTCCGGCGGCAACTCCACTGTCTTTTCAATGACGGCCTGCTTCAGAGACTCAGTGACCTTGCCGCCATCGTCTATGTAGCCTTTCATCTCAAAATGGCTGATGATGTCCTGCGCCTGCGTCGGCGTTACGGTTTTCTCAACCGTCCGCTTTTCCTCATAAACCATGCCGGAGAACATGCTGATTTGGATCATGCCGAACTTGAGTCCGGTTTCATCCTCGATCTCTTTCTGCAGGGTTTCAGCAAACTCTGCGAAGCTCTCGTTGGCAATAACATGGAGCAGATTGACGTCCTTATCCTCAATGCGCTCGCCACTTTGGTCTACACAAAGACGCAGGCCTCTGCCGATTTTTTGACGGCAGGTAAAGGTGGATTTCTGATCAATCAGCGTACACACTTGAAAGACATTCGGGTTGTCCCATCCTTCTTTCAGCGCGGAGTGCGACCAAATGAACCGCAGCGGGCAATCAAAACTGAGCAGCCATTCCTTGTCCTTCATAATCGTATTGTAGGTGTCATAGTCGGCAATGGTATCGCCTTTGGTGTCCTTGTACGCGCCTTTTTTGTCCTGTGAAAAATAACCGTTGTGCGTGGCATGGCTGTCGTTGTATCTTTCTTTCAGCTCGGCATACTTCGGGCGGTTGATCAGCTCGTTATAGCATTCCTCGAACATCTGCGCATAGACGCCCATACCGCCGTCCTCAGTGCGGTACTTTTCCACCTTGTCGATGAAAAACAGGGACAGCACTTTGATTCCGCGGCCGTTCAATAGCAGTTCTTTATCCAGATGAATTTCAATCGTCTTGCGGATTTGCTCCCGTTTGATCAGATTTTCGTCAATGTCTCCGATAGATTGCCCAAGCCTCAACACTTCCGTGTTGGAGAATTCAATGCATTCGCTGCCGGGCGTGCAGTCTATGCCCGCTATGATATAGCCGTCATAAAACTCCCGTTCGCCGGAGAGAACATACAAGTCAGAATTCGGTTTTACCGTCACCGTCTTGCGGGCAACCTTGCCGTCTTTCGCTTTCACATCAATCTGTACCTTTGCCTTGAAGCCGTCCTTTTGCGATACTTCCAGCAGGCGGATGTACGGCTTGTTAAAATCATTTTCAGCGGATACGCTGGACACACAAATCTGCTTGACCAGCCCCATCTGATAAGCGTCCACAGGCGTTAAGCGGAATACCGTGTTGATTTTCTCCCTGTGGGTAGCCGAATAGCGCAGAACGCACAGCGGATTCAGCGAGGCTATCGCTTCCTTTGCTTTCGGCGTGTTGTCTACGCTCTGCGGTTCGTCTACAATGACAATGGGATTGGTGTCCTGTATGTAGCGCATGGCAGTTTCGCCGTTCAGCTTGTCCTGCGCCTGATTGATGATATTCTCCGCTTTCTTGAATGCGTCAATGTTGATGATCATAATTTCAATATTGGCGCTGGTGGCAAACTGCCGCACATCGGACAGCTTGGCGGAATTGTAAATAAAGTACCGGTACGGCACATTATCGTACAGCGTCGCAAAATGGTCTTTGGTAATCTCAAAGGATTTATACACGCCCTCTCGGATTGCCACCGAAGGAACAACGATAATAAACTTGGTAAAGCCATATTTGCGGTTCAGCTCTAATACGGTTTGTGTGTAGACATAGGTTTTTCCCGTGCCTGTTTCCATTTCCACACAGAAGCGTTTATCGTCGATCTCATCCGTCAAGGGCAGATTAAAACGCTTTTGAATGCCGTGCAGGTTTTCCAGCATGGCGGCATCGTCAATAAGCTGCGCGTTGCCGATGCCGAATTCGTTTTGGAAAAAGTTGACTTGCTTCTCCTGCATGACGGTGAAGGTAGAGATTGTCTTTTCCTGTCCGGCGAACAGCTCCACAACGGCGGCGGTTGCATCGGACTGATAGCCCTGCTTTTTGAATTTTAGTTTCATAACTGTTCACCAATCTTTAGTATCAACGGCAACAAAGCAATTCCGACATCCACACTTTTGTTTGCAAGCCATGTCAAAATTGGCTTGATTTTCTGCCATTTACTCTTTTTAGGTTCCTTCAACTCAACGATGGCCTTTATCTCATCTATCTTGGTAAGTGTTTCTTCTGTTTCTGCATCAGAAAGACCGGTCATACCCTCTATCTGTTTTTTCACGGCTTCAAAAGATATAGTGACTGTTTGCGTTTGCGTAGCAGATAGGTGATTCTGAATGTTTATTCCCTTATCACCGGATACCAACTTTCTGTTTTTATATCCATAATTCTTAAATGCAATTAATTTGTTTTTTAAGACAAAAAGATTGTGCTTTAAAGATTCTTCGCCCATCAAATCTATATCAAAAGAATTTGCTTGAGCATAAAAGCAATACATATTAGCACCTATATCTGAGATATGCGAAGAATACTTTGCGGTAAGTTCAACATGTAAATCCTTCCACTTATTCTCATCATAACTACTGTTGAGAGTATCCTCGCATTTCTGAATATCCTCATCTACCATTCGAGTAAAATCGGTAGAAAAATCTATATCTAAAATTCTATCATTCATTTCATCCCATCCTCACACCAGTTTCAATTCAATTTTTCTATCCCTTAGAACATAGTGCGCGTTTCGCATGGCCGACACATCGGCAAAGCAGCTTTCTGCTATGACAATCTTTGCCGGCGCGTACTCGGCTAACTGCTCAATGGTTTCAGTGGTGATTCCTGCATCGAGACAGACCATGAGCAGACCGTCCTCGCCAACAGAGTACGCTTTCACGCCGTCAAGTTCAAGCGGCAGTACCGGATAGGTCAGCGGCACGCCCATTTTCAGCATGATCTCATACACAACATCCATATCCGTGCGGTCATCCTTGATGCTGTCGATCATATCGTTCATGCGGTCGAGCATGATTTGATAGTCTTCTTCTGCCACAGGCGTTCCGTCCCACAGCTTGATATTGGAGGTATCCAGCTTGAACACCCTAAAGCCGATATCGGGCAGTGGCTTTTCTTCTTCGCCCAGCTTGACCTGTTGGTTCGCCTGTTCCGTTTCGGCAAGGATTTTTGCTCCTGCCCTACGGATGCGCTCCTTGCCGATCTCGCAGATGGTTTTATAGCCCGCTTTATAGGCTTCCGATTTTTCATCGCAAACTTCGGGGAGCTGCACGCAAATAAATTTACGATTGCCGCCGTCCTCTGCATTAAGCTGCATGACGGCGTGGGCGGTAGTGGCAGAGCCGGAGAAGAAGTCGAGGATGAAGTCGTTAGTATTTATAGAAGTCACATAACTAATTAGCCGCATGAGGATTTCTCTGTCTTTTGGATAATCAAATATTCTTGAGCCGATTAAATCCGCCAATTCACTTGTCGCCTGCAAAGCACTTCTATAAAAATAAGTACCCATTACTTGCTTTCCGACGCTTTCTTCGTCTGAAAGTCGTCCAACTTTTCGTACTAAATAGGACTTTTTAATCGGTGGTTCTGTATGGTCGTCTCGGAAAACTACATAACCTTTATCTATCATTTCTTGCATACGTTCAATAGTAGGAAAACGCCATCCGCTTGGCGGAACCTTGCAAGGCTTGCCTGTTATGGGATGAATAACATCATAACGCGGACCTCCGCCGCCCGGCCAGGACATATTATCATCACGCCAAACGCCACGCTCATCAACTTTGTTATAGCGTGCATGTTTTTTTGCTGGATGATCTTTGGGAAGATTCGAATAGTAGCTACGTAATTCCTGTTCTATGGCTAAAAAATTGTCTCCATATTTTGCTCTTAATTTTTCATACTCAGCAAATATTTCTTTTGCCCCCGGCTTATCTTCCCGCCAATAAATGTTTTGCTCTCTTAAATATGCTTCATTTTTTACATAAACAACAATATATTCATGCCCAGAAGAAAAGAAACGGGCATCATTTTTTCTTGTCTTTTCCCAAATAAGACAAGCGATAAAGTTTTCTTCTCCAAAAACTTCGTTGCACAACTTTTTTAGGTTGTCTAATTCGGTATCATCAATACTAATAAAGCATACACCGTCATCCCGCAAGAGGTTCGCCGCTAACCGCAGGCGGGGATACATCATGTTCAGCCAATTCGTATGATACCGTCCCATTGTTTCGGGGTTGCTCTTTGTGGTCTGCTGGGTGACTTCTTTATACCGCGCCATCGGATCGGCAAAATCGTCCTCATACACAAAGTCATTGCCTGTGTTGTAGGGCGGATCAATATAAATCATCTTCACCTTGCGGTAATAGGCGGTTTGCAGGAGCTTGAGGACTTCTAAATTATCACCCTCTATGTAGAGGTTCAGCGTATCGTCAAAGTTGACGCTTTCCTCTGGGCAGGGACGGAGCGTACCGGTAGAACGCTTCTGCGCCAGCTGCAGGCTTTCGGCTTTCCCGTGCCACTCAAATTTGTATTTTTCAAAGTCATTGTCAATGTACTCACCGCACAGGGACAGCAGCTTGTCGATGTCTAACTTGCCTTCTGCAAAGCATTCGGGAAACACGGCACGCAACTTATCCATGTTAGTTTGCTCTATATCCATACTCATTCCGTCTATTTTGTTAGGCATTATTTTGTTACTCCTTTAAATCAATTCTAAAACGGCAAGTCAGATTCCGGTAATTTGTTTTCAATGTATACTACAGACAATGTATTATCCAGAAATTCTTTGGCTTTTTGATTTTCAATAATAATTCTATTGTTATTTTCATGTAACTTAAGCCTGCTATTAATTCGATTCATCTCATCGTTAACATCGGTCACCGGACTTACAGAAATCAATTTTTTCTCTTTATTGTACTCCATAGCTTGACGAATCAGATCATTAATATGTGTATCGTTAAAGCTGTAACCTATCGTGATTATTATTTCAGCAGCTAAAACATATTTTCTAAATTCATAAAGATAAAATAGATAGGGATCAATCGCCTGCATCTTTATGTCTGTACCAAAAATTACATCCGGCGTAATGCCTTGCTGTTGAGATATTCTAAGCTGATCATTGCTTCTTTCCCAATTTATCGAACCATGAAGTTTATACAAATAAATTGCAGTTTCTTCATCATCTTCTGCTCTCATAAAACGATTTCCATCCCAAGGGTGATCGTCTGAGAATCCAGTTTCCACTTTACAATCCACATTATTCTCTAAACAAAGATCATAGTTTAATGAGAAAATACGCAAAGCAAAATTAAGGCTTTTTTGAAATGTCTCGAAATTTTTATAGTACGATGCATTTCTATATGTAGTAAGTGTTACCCATCCCGGTAATTCCTTTTGAATTAAATTTATGAGTGAATTTATATTTTTGAATTGTGCTCCAGCCAACTCAATTAAATCATTCGTATAGCCATTTACAAATGGATACAAGTGCGTTTTTTTATGTTCTGCTAATGCATGCAACGTAATAAGGAGAGACTCGATATTAAAATCCTGATCTCGTTCATACAGCTTACTCCCATACTCCATTGTGTATCTAACATATTTGTATAGTGGGTATAAATCGTCTTTATATGATGTAGAAAGCAATTTTTCCAATTTTAAAATCATATCTTTTGAAATGGGAACATTGGCATCATAACTACATCCTGCACCTAATAAAAATACTACTGATTTTTCACCAACGCTCATTTTTATTTCTCCCTTAAATAAACCATACTTTCTCAATTGCTGAATCTCCGATTTCAAGATTCAACCCATATTGATCGAACTTTCCAGCAAATTTAGCTATTAATTCGGGATACAATGTGGATACTGGTTCGTGTTTTGCATTAAATCCACGCCAGTTGGCTCCAGAAAGATTAATAATGTCTTGTAAATATGTCTTTATTTCTTCTTCGGTCATTTCTGGGCCATACATGAATTGAATATGGACGGGATTAGATATATTTTGTGCGGATACCACTTGGGTTTTTCCTTGTTGAAGACCTTCAAACCAAACTAGATACTCGCGTTTTCCAAGTTGCAAACAACTTCCTGCAAGGGGGATATTACTGTTATAATGTGAATAACCAAAAAACTTATTAATGACATTAATCTTTACTACTGAAAAGATAATATTTTGATGATCCTGTTTTACAGATTCAATACTTTCCTTTATGCATTTCATTTCGTCCTGCTTGAGTTTATATGGGACATGTATCACACATTTTTCTATTGAATTGTCTAAATCGTTTCGTAAATGATTTTTGATTTCGTTTGATAATTGTTTGATATAGCTGTTCTTATCCGTTGATTGTCCTAACACATTTAGTCTTTTATATAAGCCACTCGAATCAAAGCATAGAGAATATGCAAAATACTTTGTTGTATTACTTTTTTCATCTTTGATATGGGCAGAGGACACTCCAAATATTAAACAATTTTGGTTTTGAGGCTTCACCGTCCATGGGACACCTCCTAATTTTACAAACAATTGTAAAGCAATTCCAGAAATAGACCATTTTAATCCATCGCGTTTTAAAGCCTGTTCAATAGTTATCGCCTGCACCGCCAATCCACGCTCTAAGAAACAGCTTTTGACAGTATAATAGGGTGAATAATCTCGTCCGGTATCAAAATCCTTTTCTATACCGGCAAAAATTCCAACAATATTTGAATCAGGATTTTTTTTAATGATTTCATCCAATTGCGCAGGTATTGTCTTTAAGTTGTCAATAGAATAGTCTTCTACAACAATTGAAGATATTTTATCATTAGAAAAGTCTACTCCGAACATATTTTCCATTCCACTAAACGTCGGATACAATTGTCCTCGCAATGCTTTAACTAATTGCCTTGAAATATTAATTTTACTTTTTTCAAACACAAAAACATAGTGTGGTAATCCGATATTGTTATTCAACGGTTTATATTCTTTAATGCCTTGAAATTGTATTTTACTTTCTCCGTTTTGGAACATATAAGTTTTTTCATTTAATTGAAAAGGAGATAACTCTAATAATGTTCGGTTTATATAAAGCGTAAGTTCACTTGTTTTAAGAGGAAATAGCTGAGGCACAATATTATCAATAAAGTTATTTAAATATCTCATTTTATCAGAATAATAATTTTTGTTTTTGCTTCCATCTGAAGATAGAGACAAGCTCAATATCTTTTCCTGACGTGTTTTCTCATAGCCATGAAAAGGCTTAAACTTATAATCTACAAGGAATCCAAAACTACTATTTATTTCCAAATAGTAGGGTTCAAGTTGAATTAGACATTGCCCTTCTTTGTAAGATGAAATTACAAATGATATGTTGGGCACAAAATGGTTTCCAACATAAAATTCAGATTCACTAAAAGTAGCAATAGCTTTTTCGGTCAGAACGCTCATAAGCCACTTTTTTGTCATATTTATATTATCAGTGGATTTTGCTAAAAACATGGTGGCTCCATCAATCTCGCTAAAGGAAACATCATATATATCCCGATCTGCACGTGTAGATGTTGGCAATTTGTATCTATACATTCCGTCAAGTTTGGAGTTGTTATCAGATGCTTTTCTATATATAGGAAACTCAAACTCAGAATTCGATAATTTCAAAAAACTTAAAAGTATATTATTATTCACAGAGATCCCTCCACTTTTATCACAAATTCTCTCGTAACCCTCGCGGTTGGTTTTTCTTTTCCGAGAAATGCTTCAATGTCTTTTTCCAGCTTCAAATCAAGCTGCATTTCCTCAAAAAACTGTGTTTCCTGCTTCTGCATAAATTCCTTTTGCGCCGTGTTGATCTGCTTTTGCAGTTTCAGCCGGAGCAGTCTGTCATCGGTTCCGGCAAGCTCGTTTTCTATTCCTTTTACCTGCTTTTCCAACGCATCCACAGCGTGGCTTAAAGCAGATTTATCTTTTGCCGTTTGGAGCTTCATCCGATCCACTTCTTCAGCCTGCAAAGACGTGAGCTGTTCCGCTTCCTTTTCCAGAAGCTCGTCCGTATTAACCAAGCGATCCAGCTCATGGCGGTTGCTCCTTGCTGTCCCTTTAAGCCAATGAACCGTTTTGCGTTCACCCTCTGTATAGTTGATAACGGGAAGGGAGAAAATTTTCCTGCATTCTTCCTCCGACAGCATTTCACCCGTATCGGTTTTGCCAATTAAGACGGCGCATTCTTTGCCGTGCGGATTGATTGCAACTGAGTATAGCGCAATTTCACAGGACGGTATGTCGGCGGCCACTATGACTGTCCCCTCATCGGCACATGCAAGCGCATGTAAAACACCTTTCGCTAATATACTGGATAAAGTAATTCTACCGTGCCGCGGCTTAAAATCGGGAGACATACCATATTGTCTTTGACTTTTATAATTTCTGTTACGATCTTTTACCCAATAATAAAACAAATACGGGAGTTCATCATAATCTGTTGCCGTTATGGTCTTTTCGACCTCGTTTATCACATAATGGCAATCTGTATGTTTTGCGTTGTATTGCTCAAAAAAGAATTTTACGACTTCCCAAAGCTGTGTGTTATATTCCTTGGCTTTTTCCTCTGCATACTTCGGGGTAATTTTCACTTTACCGGCCAACTCTCTTGTAAAGGTGGTGAACAGGATATTTTCAGCATCGGAGACAAGCTGCCGGTTTTCTTCCTCATAGGCATCAAGCGTTGCCAAGTAATCGGTTTGTACTTGGTCTTTTGTCCGTGCCTTTTCTGTAAATTCACTGATAGCAGCGTTCAGATCGTCGGTAAACCCGCCGATGACCGCATCGGATATGCCGAACACGCCATCCGATACGAGAAATCGTTTATTGACAAGCTCCAGCTTGCGCACATCGGCAAAGTTATTTTTATTGATAAAGGCGACCGCAAGCACATCATTTTGCTGATCCAACCTGTGGCAGCGGTCGATCCGCTGTTCCATTTTCAGCGTATTATACAGGAGATCATAGTTGATAACGAGCGCGGATTCCTGCAAATCAAAGCCTCTTGCGCCGTTATCGGTGGAGAGGAGGATTTCGCCGTGTTCTTTGAATGCTTTGATTGCGGAGTAATCGGCAGAGCCGTTGTAAATTTCTGTTTTATATTTCTCTTTCAGCAAGCCGTGCAGGTACTTTTGTGTTTCTACGCTTTCGGTAAAAATAACCGCCTTTTTATTTGCGCCGAGTCTGCGGAGGATCGGCATGATTTTCGTCAGCCATTTTAGGAGCAGTTTTGCCTTTTCATCGGTTTCGATGCTCTCGGCAAGGGATTCTATTTCCCGTAATTCGTTCAGTTCATCCTCTGCATCCGGTAGCCGTTCGAGCCGTTTAATAATTCCTTTGAGCGTTTGCAAAATTGCCGCCGTGGAGGAGCTTTGCAGTCCCAAGAGTCGGAGGGCCAGATCATAGCTGTTCAATTCGGGAAATGCAATTTTATGCTCTTTATTTACATAAGCGTACAGTAAGTCGTACAGCTTTTTCTCTTTCGGGGACGGCGTATATTCCAGTGTGACAAGGATGCGTTCGGGAATTTTAGCATACTGCTTTGCCTGTACACGCAGAGTACGGAAGCAGTATTTGCTGACTCGCTCCGCAAGCTCCGGGTAGTTCTCCGGCTTGCGCAGATAGCGTTTCATATAGGTTTCGGCGTCGGGCAGCACGGTTTCGTCGATGAAATACATGAGGCCGTACAAGTCCATGATATTTTTCTCAATAGGCGTTCCGGTCAACAGAATTTTGAAGGAATCTTCTGCGATTTCTTTTAGGATTTTAGCCTGCTTGCTGTCCTCGTTACTGACAGAAGACAAGGCGCTGGCTTCCTCAAATACAGTCAGCTCCCATTTGATTTCCTTTGCTGCCGCTTGCTGATCCGTTAAAAAAACATAGGTGGTTAGTATGACGGCGTCCTGTTCAAAAGCATTTAGACTATCTTCGGATATATTTTTATCCCAATCTTCACGGCTTGTTAATACGACATAGGGAATCGTATAGCAGCGGTCAAGTGTGTCAATCCACTGCATAAGCAAATCAGCATTGGGAACAGCGATCAAAATATGACCTATTCCTTCCAGCCATTTTTGCACAATAACAAGCATAGCTTCATGTGTCTTTCCCATTCCGGCTTCATCACATAGAATAACGCCCTTTTGGTAAGGCGAACGCATGGCAAAGCTGGCGGCTGCAACTTGAAAGGGATAGACTTTGATATCGGCAGAAGCAAAAACAGGGACAAGTGCATCCTCTTTAGGCAGGTTTTCCAAAAGCCTCGCTGTATAGTAAGCATGAAATGGAGTTTGCAGCATCTACATTTTCCTTTCGTTTGTTACATTCAATACCTTTCAAATTCCTGCATCATTTACTTGATTTCCCATAATTCAACAAATCGTTATTTATTACTTTAGCATACCATATTTTGCCTAATATTTCAACAACTTCCGTCCTTATTCTGCTGTAATCTCTTTTCAAGTGGGAAGTTCACTTTCACCTGTCACCATGACAGGTAGCACCTGCCACTTCGTCGCCGCAAACTGTGCATCGCTCATTTTGCCGTAGAACATCAAAAAACGCTCTGCTTCGTTGCGACTCCTCTCCCCAAAAAGTCTGCCGACTTTTCGGGGACCCCATTTATATATAGTACCCCCTTGGCGGGCAGGTGCATTTTTTACCCTGTTACTGTCCTTTTATTTTATAAAGCAAGCTGCTCTTGCCGCCCTTTTCGCGGTATCGCTGTTCGGTTTCAATAAGTCCGGCCCCCCGCAGATCCCGCAAGGCACGGCGGACAGTAGACTGTGACAGCTTCAGTTCTGACGCGATAGTCGGAATTGCTGGCCAGCATTCACCGTTTTTGTTGGCTCGGTCTGTAAGGTATATATAC
>CASTST010000065.1 GCA_949451655.1 uncultured Eubacteriales bacterium
ACAAAGGAAGGATGAAACCGAAAATGGTTTTCTTTTGAGTTTCACGGATTCAGGTCATATTTAACCCATTTATATTATATTTTACAATCAAAGGTTTTTCGAGTGATTTTGTATTCCTTTGTTATATTTCGCTGCTAGAAACTGCAATGCACCGCTGTTGCAGTGGAAAACGTCCCCCTGACACGGCATTACTTTATAAAATTGCAGCTGCATTGAATTTACGCTCTATGTTCTGTCTTGTATTGATTACGAACAACCGGCAGCTCATATCCATTCATTTGCACGCGTTGTTATACTCACATGCGGAAAGACTTGCCGAAGCGGCACAGATAAACGGGCATATCCGGCCCTCGTCCCGCCCGCAGGCGATGGAAGGGAGTCCAGAGGGACGAGTCCCTCTGGCGCCGTCTGCGCAAGACCGCCCGCCGCGCAGGCGGATCAAACGCCAATCTCCAGCGCTCACGAGTATAAAACCTAAACAACTGAAAATATAAGGAAAAACTTTATTTTTGTCGTATACTGTGATATAATAGAATCCTAATATAAGGGATAACCGCACTGAAGCGGTATTACGGCAGTTAGCTGCCTGTAACAGGAAGAGGATGAATCGCATGTATCAGAAAATTGTTCTGCCAAATGGCGTGCGCGTTGTAACCGATGAAATTGACCACGTGCGCACTGCTTCTGTTGGAATCTGGGTCGGCAACGGCAGCCGCTTTGAGACGCAGGAGCTGAATGGTATTTCTCATTTTATCGAGCATATGATATTTAAGGGCACCGAAAAGCGTTCGGCCCAGCACATTGCAATCGCATTTGATGCGCTCGGCGGGCAGATAAACGCATTTACCACAAAGGAATGTACCTGCTATTACATGAAAGTATTGGATGAAAAGCTGCAAACCGGCGTTTCTATTCTGGCAGATATGTTTATGAATTCCCTATTCAGCCAAAACGACCTTGAAATGGAACGCGGCGTAATATTGGAAGAGATAGACATGTATGAAGATTCCCCCGAGGACGTTGCAACGGAAAAGCTGTTTGAAGGCTGTTATGCAGGTACGGCATTAGGACGGCCTATTCTGGGAACGGAAGAAACGCTTTCCCATATGACCGGGGATACACTGCGCAGCTTTATGCGCGGTTATTACCGCCCGGAAGATACTGTGATCGCGCTGTCTGGCCGGTATACGCCGGAGGATCTGGATTATATTTGCAAATTGTTTTCAGAGATGCAGGGTCAAGGGAAAAATCTGATTACTCCGGCAGTTTACAAGCCTACTGTGATTACCCGCGCCAAGGATATCGAGCAGAATCATATTGCAATCGGCTTCCCTGGGCTGCCGATTGCGGATCCAGACCGGTATGCATTCCAGATCATGAATGCTATAATTGGCGGTGGAATGTCCTCCCGCCTGTTCCAAAGCGTGCGTGAAAAAAATGGGCTTTGCTATTCTGTTTATTCCTACACAGCAGCACATGCGGAAACTGGAATATTCTCTATTTATACGGCGCTGAATCAGACGTTGGAGGAAAAGGCCATCCGATTGATTTTACAGGAGCTGGCGCAATTCCGCAGCGAAGGTCCTGCCCGCGATGAATTGGGCCGCTGCCGTGAACAGTTAAAAACCAACCTGCTTATGAGTCTGGAATCGACCAGCGCACGTATGAACCATATCGGCCGTTGTGAACTCGCCTTTGGCCGGATGATCCCGCTGGATGAAATTGTCAGCCACTATGATGCAGTTACAGCTGAAGACGTCCTGCGGGTTGCAGAACGGGTACTGTGCTTTGAAAAAGCATCGATTTGCGCCGTTGGACAATGTGCGGATGCAGAGTTCTATCAACACCTCATACGATGTTCCTAAAAAATTTTAGAGTTTTTTGAAAAATGTAGTTGACAATTGCTGCTGGATATGGTATTCTTAATAAGCAGTCAGGTGATGGCTGATGAATGCGCCAGTAGCTCAGCTGGATAGAGTGTTTGGCTACGAACCAAAAGGTCGGGGGTTCGAGTCCCTTCTGGCGTACCAGGTTAAAGAGCCGCTTTCGTAAGAAAGCGGCTCTTTTTCTAACTTTTTGGTGACGTTTGGAAATTTTGTGTTTCGGAAAATTCAACTTTAATTCAACTCGCCTGAAAAATTCAAGCCTTATTTAAAAACACGTCGGCAAGGATATCGGCGTTTCTCTGGTCGGCTTCCTCCATGACGTGGGCGTAGATATCCGCTGTGGTGCTGACCTGCGCATGACCGAGCCGCTTTGAAATCGACACACTGTCAACGCCGTTGAAATAGAGCATAGAAGCCATTGTGTGCCGGAACGCGTGCGGGTTGATGTGCGGCAGGCCGTGGCGTTTGCTGAACCGGTCAAGCCATGTGGTCACGGTATCCGGGTGCATGGGCTTCCCGTTATCTTGCGCGAACAAAAAGCCCTGATCCTCATAATAGCCGCCAAGCCGAAAGCGCTCTTTCGTCTGCCATGCCTGATATTTCCTCAAAAGCTGCATGGTTTCCGTCGGCAGGGTAATGAACCGGTTTGACGTGGCAGTCTTGGGGCTGCTTTCGTAAATTCCAATATCGGCAGAATACAAAACGCTGTTGCAGATGTGAATTTTACGGCCCTCAAAATCCACCTTCTCCCATTTAAGGCCCAGCACTTCCCCGCGCCGTGCCCCGGTAATCAGAAGCAAATGAACCAGGGTTCTCCATTTGAGCGGTTCGCTTTCGAGCGCGTCCCGAATGGCCGCGATCTGTTCCGGCTGGAAATAGTTGACTTCTTTCTTTTGCATTTTGGGAAGCGTTGCTTTGCCTGCCACATTGAACGGCACAAGCCCCTCTTTTTCTGCCTGGTCAAGTACGGTTGAAATCAGCCTGTGATGTTCTGTAATGCTTTTGGGTGACAGTCCGCCGCCCGTGCGCTTATTCTGCCCCGGCTGTGCCAGCAGGGAATACAGTGTATTGAGATGATCGGCGCGTAACTCTTTGAGCTTGATATGCCCGATTTGAGGATATATCCGGGTAGTCAATCCCCGGTACAGAACAATGGTGCTATGCTTTGCGCCGCGCTGCTCTTTCGAGTCAATTACATAATCGCAGTATTCGGCGAACTTCAAGCGGCTATCGCTTACTGTTCCCTCTCTGCATTCCTTTTCAAAGGTCGCGGCAAATGCTTCGGCCTTTTTTCGTGCGCTCTTTTCCGTCCATGTGGGCGATACTTCGAAAGTAGCCGTATAAGGCTTGAGCTGCTTTCCATCCGGCCCGCGCCCTCTGTGGACGCGGACGGAATAAGAGATCAATTTGCCGTCTTTGTTGCGGCGTTCTTGAATGTTTGCCAAAATAATCACTCCTTTATTTCAATATCGTATTTCAATCCAACGGCGGAAACGATGTAACAAATGTACAGTTGTCAGCAATATCTCCGGTATATAGCATATCGGATATAAAGACACTTATATCGTTCTTTAATTTGTATTTTACACTTTGTGGAAGCTTTAAGCAGGCTTGTTTTACAAGTTTCTCATACACTCCCGATTCGGAATCATATTCTTCCGCATCTGACAAATAGTAATCAAGAATAATACCCATATAATTGATAAGCCCATCTTCATTCTTTGAAATGTCAAGTTGACCAAATATATCTATGTCTTTTTTCTTGTGCCGTTTATCTGCGTAGGAAAGAGTAAGGTTAATCGAATCTTGGCCATGCCACTCGCATCTTACGCAATATAAATCAAAAGGAAAAAAAGAATACAATTGGTTAATCGCTATATCGAGATAAATGCAAAGTTTATCAATCGTATTTAATTGAATTCCGCTGCCTTGATTATAGTACATAGAAGTTAATGTTGTGCGTGAAAGCCCTGTGTCTTCTGCGACTTTGGATATTTTCAATTTTCGCTCCGCTAACAGCGTCGCAAGATTGCAATGTATCATTTTGAATTCCTCCTTAAATAAATTGTATAGTATGCTGAACAATTTGTCAAGCTCTATTGACAAATATTTTTTGTGTGCTATACTAGCTATATCGTCTAATGATTTGGGCAGAACGTTTGAGAGGTGATACAGCAATGAACAGATGCATTAACAGCAGATTATCGAAACTGATGGGCGAACGCAGGAGCAAAATCAGCGAAGTGTCTCGAAAAACAGGTATTTCAAGAACCACCTTGACAAAACTATATTATGGAGACGGTGAAGCTGTATCCTATGGCGTACTCGAAAAGTTATGCAATTATTTCGGCTGCGGCGTGGGTGACATTTTGGAGATGGTAGGTGAAAGTAGTGCGAGCCATTAACATGCTGACAATTCGTCAGACGGCGAAACGCGGCCCATTGTCAGAGCATCGGCTTCGGCTGCTGGAAAAGCAGGGACAGCTTCCCGGTATTTATTCAGGCAATCGGTTTTTGGTCAATTATGAATTGCTTTTAGAGCAGTTGAACCGGCAGAGCGTGGAAAGGAGCGGTGTCCCCTGTGAACATTTCTGATTATCTTTCACGCGGCCAATCGAACGCAATCCCGCTTCGGCAGCTTCAAACGCTAACCGACCTTGACGGGCGCACAATTCGCAGACTGATAGAACTTGAACGCAGGAGCGGCATTCCTATTCTATCAGACAATAAAACCGGATACTTTTTAGCTGAAAACGAGGTCGAGCGGGACGCTTTTGTAAAGTCTATGCTGCATCGTGCAAACGAAATCCGACTGACAGCTGTATCGATTGAGAAAGGGGTGAAAACTTGAGTTTTGAAAACTTCCCGGCAGAATTGAAATCACTTCCACAGTGGGTTGTCAGGCGCGGCAAGGTGCCGATCAACCCGCGCATGGGCGACGGTGCAAAAGCAGGTCAGCCGAACACCTGGGCAACCTTTGAGGAAGCGGTGCAGGCAAGCGCAAGCTATGGCGGCATTGGATTCGAGTTCCACAATAATGGGGTTGTCGGCGTAGACCTTGACCGTGTAATCGACCCGGAAACCGGGATTGCTGATCCCGCCGCGCTGGAAGCGGTGAACCGATTGAACAGTTACACCGAATACAGTCCGAGCGGGACGGGCTTACATATCTACGTGCGCGGAAAAATCCCCGTGGATGGGCGCAAAGGCGACGCTCATGAAATGTATCAGGCGAAACGCTACTTTACAGTCACCGGCAAACCGTTCGGAGATGTGCGCCCGCTCGCAGACCGCTCAAAAGAGATCGTGGAATTGTTTGCGGAATGGTTTCCCGATAAGTCCGCCCCGATGCCCCAGAAATCGACTTCATCAGCACCGATTGACCTAAGCGATGCAGAACTGATTACCAAAATCAAGCGAAGCAAAAACGGCGCTTTATTTTCGGCATTGTGGGGCGGCGACTGGAAAAATTCTGGTTATAAATCACATTCTGAGGCTGACATTGCTTTTTGTAATATGCTTGCGTTCTGGACAAGAAACGATGCTGACCGCATGGACAGGCTTTTCAGGTCCTCCGGCCTGATGCGCCCGAAATGGGACAGGCCGCAGTCCGGCAGCACCTACGGCGCTATTACCATTCAGAATGCAATCGCGTCCACACAACAGACCTATGACCCGCAGGCACATTTCAAGCGCAAAGCGGCGGGAATCACGATAGGCAGCGCGAGCGGGTCTGTAAAGCTGGAAGACCTTCATCCATATACAAATAAGCGGTACGGTCGTAATGATATCGGCAACGGAAATCTGTTTGCTGACTGGTATAAAAATTTTGCTCGTTATGTTCCGGAACGTAAAAAATGGTATGTGTATAACGGTAAGTTATGGGAACCCGACACGGGTAATTTACGTGTTATGGAAATGTGTAAAAAACTTGCGGATCAATTTGTGGTTTATGCGTTGTCAGTGCAAGATAAGAATTATTTGGAATTTGTCATGAAATGGCAGGCCAGAAGGAACCGCGAAACCATTTTGAAAGATGCGGCAAGTGTTTATCCTGCAAAACTGGCTGATTTCGATAAAGACCCATTTTTATTTAACTGCTTAAATGGCACATTGAATTTGAATACAGGCGAATTCAAAGAGCATTCTTCGACTGATATGATCAGCAAGCTATCCGGAGTGAATTATGACCCGTCTGCGAAATGTGAACGCTGGGAACGGCATATACAAGAGGTTATGGAAGGTGATCAGGATAAAGCGATATATCTTCAAAAAGCTATGGGGTACGCGCTGACTGGTGACACACGGCATGAATGTTTTTTCGTCCTCTACGGGCCTACCAGTCGAAACGGAAAAGGCGTAACGATGGAAACTTATATGGCTCTGATGGGTGATTATGGAAGTACCGCAAAACCGGAAACTATCGCGCAGAAGCATTCCGCCAACGGCAGTGGACCCAGTGAAGATATAGCGCGGCTGGCTGGAGCACGGTTTGTAAATATTTCAGAACCTGATAAAAGTATGGTACTGTCAGCTGCGCTTGTGAAAACGCTGACCGGAAATGATAAGGTTACTGCGCGATTTCTTCATGAAAACAGCTTTGAATTTTACCCACAGTTCAAAATTTTTGTTAATACCAACTATTTACCGCGCGTCACGGATGTTACTGTTTTTAGTTCTGGGCGTGTAAATGTGATTCCGTTTGAACACCATTTCTCAGCAGAAGAGCAGGATAGAGGATTGAAAAGAAAGCTTGCAGAACCTGAAAGCCTGAGTGGGATTCTTAATTGGTGCTTAGATGGTCTAAAGTTCGTGCAGAGCACCGGAATACAGCCGCCGCCTTCCATTTTGGAGGCTACAGCCGCTTACCAGAAGAACAACGATAAACTAGCGCGTTTTATAGCTGATGAAATGGAAGCTGGTTCAGGCTACGAGGTGAAAACGGCGGAAGCCTTTGAGCGATATAAAGAGTGGTGCATTACAAATATGTACCAGCCCGGCGGCTCTGGCAAGTTCAATTCCGAAATGGCTGCTCACGCCGTTATCACACGCAAGCGCCCTCAAAAGGGAGGAGAAAAAACTACTATAATATTGGGATATAAACTCATTCCAACACAGCAAGAAATTCCCAACGGGGCAGGATGGGGCAGCTAAAAACCTTTTTTCTGTATATTGCTCTCGCGAGAAAATATATATTTTACTTGCCCCACTCTGCCCCAAGCCCCTAACCCCCCCCGTGGCTCTTGGGAAATATGCTTGTTCAGATTTTCTTGCGGCGTGGGTGCGTGACAGAGATTTTCCCCGTCATGCACCCCACTTGCATCCAAATTACCAAACACGCCGAAAGGTATCAAAAATCGATAATATGAAATCTAAAAATAATTTTCTTCGTCAACAGTGCTTGCTTGTCGATTTCAAGGACGAAAACGGCATTGACAAGCACGCCCCCGTGTACATTCTGCGGAACGCCCAGACAACAGATGCAATGATCGTGTGGGCATTGAAGGACCAAGTCGAGCAGAACGGCTGTAAACTGTCTGCGGTAGCCGATGGCCTGCGCTGCCTGTATCTTGCACCCGGTATTCTGGAAGAGAATTGCCGTAAAATGGGCATACCGATTCCACATGATAAGCGGGGCTTTCTCGAATATGCCGGACTGGACCCGGTAAACAAAGCGGAACTGATAGCGCTGTGGGAAAACCGGAAGAAAACGGACAAACCCGGTAACTAAAAATGTAGTTGCCACGCGCCCGCTCGAAGTAACTACATCAGGGAGTGAAAGCAATGTTTTGTGTCATTCAGCAAGTGCAGCTGAAAAAGCCGAACCAGTACGGGGCTTATCGTAAGCTTGTGGCCGAGCGGGACAGCTGGACAGTGAACGGCAAGCCGCCGCTCTGGCGGTACAGGTATGAAGGCGGTCGCTTTGACCGCCCCCACCTGGAAGCCTATAAAATCAGCATCCACCAAAGCTACCGCGAAGGCGGCCGGGTACGAAAGCGGCAGTATTCCATCCGGACAATTAGCTACTATGACATTGTGGAATACAGCCTTTTCGACTGCGCAGACGGCGCTATAAGCGCGGTATCCGATCAGCTGGGCATAGACCCTCCGGCGCTTTACGACCTCATAGAAAGCAAGCTGACCCCATTACGGGAACGGCTGGAAGCCGACTTTCATCAGTCAGAAGAATACCAGACATGCCAGAAGCACCAACAGATCATAAATGCTTATCAAAAAGCCCGCTCGGATTTTTGTACACAATATAGCGTCGATTCGGACGAATACGACCGCTGTTTTGATGTGTTCGGCACACTGCGCAATGAAGCATACTTGAAGCAAATCCAGAAGGACCACAAGGCCCGTCAAAAGGCCGAGCAGGAAGCTTACCGCAGGCGGCAGAATTTTTACAGGGAATATAGTGGTTACTCTGCCGCTTCACCCAGTAACTACACCGATGATGAAACCGCTATGCTCAAACAGTTTTACAAGGTGCTTTCCAAGAAGTACCACCCAGATTTGAACCCCGGCAAGGACACGACTGCCGAAATGCAGCTGCTGAACCGACTCAAACAAGGATGGGGAATATGAAGCCGGGTTTTGCGGAGAAATTCTGACAAAAAGAAAACCAGTTTTTCCGAGAAATTCCGGCAAAAAGGCTGCTGGTAACGGTCAACCTGTCAAAACCTGATAGGAAAAGCTAGGGGCAGGACCTGAGAAAACCTGAATCCCTATTTCAGCTACTTGTGCTTCAGAAAACTTCAGGTAGAGCCGAACGTGCCAATTGTGACGAACGGGAAAGGGTCGCAAGCAATAAAGCGAGCGCCGGGGAATTATCGCCAAATCTGGCGGCATTGTGGTTATAGGTGGGCGAATTCAATTCGGGGGCCTGACCCGTGGAAATGTCGGGGCAGCTGCTTAAGGTGGAGAATCGCCACCTTACCAGCACCCCGGCGGTTCTAGCGCAAGCGTAACGCAAAAGGAGCCGGAAATTTCCGACCCCCAAAGAAACGCAAAAAAAGTAGGATATTGCGTCCCTCCCTACTGGTAAGACCTGCATCCCCGCAAGCTGGGGACGGCTGCAAAAGGATGTAGATTGAACCGACCCCCTTTTATGAGTGCGTATAGGAGCCATGCCCACAAGTTGGCACGCTGTACCCTGCCGAAATGCGTTCCGGTCACCCTCTGCTCAAATGAGGGATGCCCCGAACCAGGGCTAGTTTCAATCTAGGCCTGTTCACCGCCGGTGAACGTCGCCACTTGTGTCGATGATCCCCCACATCTGGGGGAACCAGATCCCCTTATCGGCATTCGTGCCGAACACCGTATATTGCGCTACAGAAAACTACAACCACAATATATATGCTTGGCGCGGCTGAAGATTCAGCTGGGGGAAAATCTTCCCTCAGCTCCATTTTTTGCCGATGATAAGGAAGTCCGCCAGCTGGACACCCTGCGGCGGACAGTCCAATTTTGGGCCGATCTACTGAGCGCAATTTTGCGCCGAGCAGGAACCTGCTCAATTTTGAGCCGATTACATTTTCAGGGAAAACCCCTATACCCAAAAGCCCCAAAAGCTTTTGCGAGACTACAAACAGATGTATAATTGTTGTGAAAATAGATATAAATTGTGATTTTACGCCGTTTTTACGAAAAAATAGTTGCTGTATAATTGGAGCGTACAAATCGCCCAAAAGCTCCCTAAAAGCTGTATTCACTCACCCAAAAGGGGCTTTTGGGTTTCCCCGAAATATCGGGTCTATCACCCAAAAGAAAAGGAAATACATCATTTCTGCAACTATTTCCCGCTCGCGAGCGGGTTTATTGTCTATTTCGCGCCATTCTTGCAACTTTCAAGACAAATAAAAAGAAGCCAACCGGCAAACGGTCAGCCCCTTTTCAGAATGAGGGTCAAATTTCGCTAATAACAAACATCCCGACAAGCAAGGTGATTATCAGCGTTCCGCCCAGCGCAGGCAGGATATAGCCGGTTTTCCCGGTCAGCGTCAAGCAGATAATTGCCACACTGCCGAGCAGCAGCACGCCGAGCAGGACGGTCAGCCCGATCAGCTGGACGGCGGTAAAGGTCGGCTGCTTTTCGGTGCGCTGGAGCTTGGCGGCTTCCAAGAACCTGTCCTTGTCGCCCTCCATGCCCTTCACGTACTCGCAGAAGCGAAGGAACGCTTCTCTTTCGCTGGTATCCGGGTTATGTGTCTTTTTCATTAAGTTTCCCTCCTGTGTCTGCTGCAAGATAAGCGAATACAAATTTAAGGTCCCGCAGGCTTGCAAACTTCAAAAGTTGGTTGATGTTTCGGAGCAGAATTTCTCGCTCCTCATTCATGGTCATCACTCCCTAATATCGCCGGATAGTCAACGCTGAATAAATTCAGCTGAGCGGGGTACTGCAACGTAGGCGGGACAGGAATGCACCATACCTGATATTGGTGCTCGACCATTGCAAGCACGTCCTGAGGGTTTTTCCCTGCATCCAGCATAGCGCGGCGGGTGATGCGAATCAGTTCGGCCACGCCGCCAGCAGATGCCCCCGGCGCTGCGCCAAGAGTGTATGTGCCGGTCTTGCGCAGAGCAGGAAGAACCTCAGCCGTTACCCAATGCTTAAATTCTTTCGCTTTGGGGAGCTTGCTGGAAAAGATCAGCGCATAGATGCCGGATTCGCTGATAAGGATTGCCCTTGTACCATTGACGGTAAACGAATCGTTCACCGTTGATATCCACAACCCGGACTTTGCCGAATTGCTCACTGTCAAAGATTTGCAGGTCGCTCATTTCTTCACCCCCTCGCCGCGCAGGAAGCCAAGCCTATAGGCAAGGTCGATGGATTCCGCCCGGCTTGCCTGCTGCAACAGCTGGCGCAATTCTGCCAAGCTCAGGTCATGGTCGCCAATGTCGGCGGCTGCGAGTTTTTCAAGGTTCATTTCTTTGCCGCCTTTCTCCTTTTCCGGGCGCGTGCCCGTTCGCAGTTCTGACCTCTTGTAAAGCCGTATTTGAAAGACAGGCAAATAGCATCCACAACGTTGCCGGTTTCATTCATCAGCTCTACAATCTCGTTCGAGTAAAGGCAGTAATTACCCGGATTGACAGCTTTAATCTTTTCAAGGTTCATGCTGCACCGCCGTTCTGGAAGTTGGTGAAGTTGTCGGCAAAATCCATCAAATTATCTGACAGGTTGTGCAGATAGCTATATACTGCATAGGCGGCGCTTGCATAATCACTCTGTTTGCTGTCGCCGTGCTCAAGCGCTTCCTGCAATGCGCCGACAAGTTCCGCACCGGCAAGCAGCCGATAGGCCAGGTTGTTGATACGCGCTAAAGCGGATTCTTTTTCCAAAATTGAGTTCCCCCCTTGAAATCGGCGGGGGATTGTGGTAGACTGTAACTGCAATCCCCCTGTGGTTTGTGTGTGCTCTTTCCCGCGCTTTGGTCGGCTTCCGGGAAAGGGCCTTTTCCTATCGGTTCTCAAGCGTGAAGATAGCCCAGCGCAGCGTCCCCGCCATATCGGTATCCCCTTCGCGTTCGGCACGCTCTAGCAGGCTATAAAGCCGGTCTATGCGCTTCCAGTCGAGACTGCTCAACATACTGCATCCCCTCCAATCACGCCAGCAGGAACCGGCGGCTGGTGGTTTCCTTCATGTACCGGGCGGCAACCTCCGGAAGCTCGGCTTTCAAGGCCTTGCTGTCGAGCCTGGACGACTTTACAGTCTCCTGAATCCGTGAAACTCAAAAGAAAACCATTTTCGGTTTCATCCTTCCTTTG
>CASTST010000066.1 GCA_949451655.1 uncultured Eubacteriales bacterium
GGCACCCCCCTTTGCACAAGGGGGGCTTTTTGTTTGGTAAAAACTTATAAATAAAAAATCACGCAGCGGTTGCTGCGTGAAATTCGTTGTTTTATATAAAACGGCTATTCATGCAGCACAAAATTCTTTTACCGGAAAGTAAAAGTAGAAATAGCTGTATGCATAAAAAATACCGTTTTTCATATTGGTAATGTTGCCTTTCTTTCCTTTTACAATATATAGCCTATGAAATTATTATAGTCCTATCCGGACTGGCTGTCAATATTTTTTTGCCAAAAACTGAATAAAATTCAAAAATATTCACTTTTTTGGAATACGGATTACAATTTCTGTGTCTGTTCCCGTTTCCCGCCGGCAGGTTTCAACCGGGATGCCGCTGGTGCGCACCGTTTCAATTGCCCGGTCTATTGTATTATAAAACAACCGTACATCTCGGATAATAACCCGCGTAGATCCCTTTGATTCCCCTTTTTCTCTTTCTGCTTCCTTTTCCGCAGCAATCAGCCGGTCTACGTATTCTTCTGTGGCGGCAACGTTCATATCCCGCCGGATAATGGTGTGCAGCACACTTCTGCGCTGCGCCGCATCTTTGATCCGCAAAAGGGAGCGGACATGCCGTTCCGTAAGGGATGCAGACAGAATTTCATCTCGCTCTTCCTCCGGAATCCGCAGCAGCCGCAGTTTGTTTGCTACATAGGATTGGGAGCAGGATAACTGAGACGCAATTTTCTCCTGGGTCAGACAGTGTACCTGCATCAGCGTATAGATTGCTGCCGCCTGTTCAAACATGTTCAGGTTTTCCCGCTGAATATTTTCAATAATCGCCAGATGTGCAGATTCTTCGCTGTCTGCCTGCATCAGCACACAGGGCACCTGCTCCAGTCCCAGCAGCTTTGCAGCGCGCAGCCGCCGTTCCCCTGCAACCAGCTCATATCCGCTGCTTCCTTCCGGCTTTCGTACCGCCAGCGGCTGAATGATTCCGTGAATCCGGATGCTGTCCGCCAGCCGCAGAATGGCGTCTTCGGTAAAAAATCGGCGGGGCTGTGACGGATTGGGAGTGATTTCTGCGGGGGAAAGCATAAAAATCATTTGCACACGGCTTTTTTCACCCAGGGAGAATAATGCGGGATCTTCCCGCAGGGCGGGTGTGTCGAAAATTTTTGTGTTTTCCGCTTCCTGCATTTTTTTTGTTTTTTGAAAAAACATTGTTCCTGCCATTTTTTTCATTCCTTTTCTTTATGTATAACTCGGAATATATAATTCCGGATCTCTGTATACAGGATAGCACGGCAGGATAAAATATAAAGGAAAAACAGGGGCGAATTTAATATTTGTTTTTGTATGCCTGTGGAAAAAATTCCCCGGAAGTGTGGGGGAATGACGGTCAAAGCGGTTTTTTTGCAATCCGTGACGCGTTGCGGGGATATGTAGATGATGTGGGGGAATTTTTTCTGTAAATCAATAAAAATCGCTGATCTTCCAGTCCGGGCAGGAAATATGGCGTAATACGGACAAGTTCGCAGGATAAAAGGGTGGCGGCGCGCTGTGCCTCCTCTGCTTCCTCCTGTGCGGCGCTGCCTTTCATGGCAATAAAATGTCCGCCGACACGGAGAAACGGTGTGCACAGCTCCATCAGTACGGGAAGTCTTGCTACTGCCCGTGCGGTGACGATATCAAACTGCTCCCGCATCTCTTTCCGCCCTGCTTCTTCTGCACGGGTGCAGATTGTGTCAAAGGATGCGAGACCGCATTTTTCCGCAGTGTCTTTGATGTATGTGATTTTTTTTGCGGTGCTGTCCAAAGCAGTGACAGAAAGATCCGGCAATGCGGCAGCAATGGGCAGAGAGGGAAATCCTGCGCCGCTTCCCACATCCAGCAGGCGATTTCCCGGGGAATGGGAGGCTTGCAGGATTGCGTCTGCTTCTTTTGCGGCGAACAAACTGTCGACAAAATGCTTGGCGAGGACTTCCTGCGGCTCGGTAATAGCAGTCAGATTGAATCGGCTGCCATACGTATCCAGATTTTCAGCGATGATGTGCAGCCGTTCTCCAATGGCAGAATCAGAGAAACAACCCAAATCGGCGGCCGCTGCTATTTTTTGATATTCTGCGATAAATTTTTCTTTTTCGTATACCATATTAACTTTCCCGTCCCCTCAGTCGTGTCTGCCGGTCAGAGCAATAATTTTCATCAAATCGTCCGGTTGTATTTTTACACCGGGACCATACGCCGCCCGATTTCGGCGGAGTGCGCCGCAAACGGTGCAGCGGTGGTGGATGATATATCCTTTTTTTGCATCCGGCTGGGCGGATATCGGTTCCATGAGTCCGCCGCACTCGCTGGCGCGGTCGCCGGGCAGCTCGTCCAGATGGCGGCTCCACAGGCAAAAGGGACAATGATTGCGGGAGGTGAACCCCAGGGGTTCTACCTCCTTGCCGCAATGTCCGCAGGTAAACCCGCTGTCTTTTTTTTGAAATCGTTTGCTGTCCATGCTATACCGCCTTTCACTTAATAAGCCTCCTTAGGGATCCACTGCGTGGCTCCTGCGCAATATGAGCTTTATAAAAGGCTCCCCCCAGCAAAGGGAGCTCCCGCGGAGCGGGTGAGGGATTGTTCCTGCTATCATTTGGGATACTCTACAAATCGATAGTATATGCAAACAATCCCTCCGTCGCTAACGCGACACCTCCCTTTGCACAAGGGAGGCTAATGAGTAGGTGAGAGCCTGCAGCCTGACACTTCCCTTTGCTGGGGGAGGCTTTCAATTCTATACAAAATTTACATAAAAAATATAAAAACTTCCGTCCGGGGGACACATAGACCGGTGCAAAAGGGGAGATACTATCACTGTGCAAAAATCTATAATTATGTAATAAGGAGAATGCACAAATGCAATTGAATAAATACAGAAAAGCCATATCGGTATTTTTTGCAGCTTTGATTCTGGTTACCGTGTGCGTAATTCTGCCTGTAACTGCCAGCGCAGGATATGCAGGTGAAGCGAAGGAAGCCGCAATTTCCGATGTTCTTCCGGGAGACGGAGGAATGGCGAGAAGCAACGACGGTTCGGACCGCAGCGGTACAGGCACCGGTGACGACATTCTGGATCCTGACAACGGAACCGTAGGAAACGACGTGGATCACGATGATGGTGACGGCAGCGGAACCTCCGATGGGAAGGACGACAGCCGGGACACATCTGATGCAGACGTTACATCTGACAAAACATCAGATACCTCCGGTAAAAAAGACGACGCAACATCCGGCAAGGATACCACAAATGATCTTGTGGATGATGTAAAGGATGAAGCGGAAAACATGGGCGTCTGGGGCGTGATTATTGCAATTATCATTATTGTAATCATCATTGCACTGATCTTTGCAATCATTCCCAAGCGCAAAAAATAACAGGTAAGGAGCCCTTCGGTTTTACCGGGCTCCTTTTACATAGAATTATTCGTTTGGTGTGATAAATTTCCAGTAGTGGCGCAGATAGTCGGCACCGGACCAGACGGTCATAACGATCATTGCTGCGATGGTTATGTAGGAGAGAATGTGCCAGTCCCGGAAGGGAACAAATGGCAGAACTACAGGCTCTAAAAGTACAGTGGCAATACATACGATCTGTGTGACCGTTTTAACCTTTCCCAGCCAGCTTGCCGCAATTACAAGTCCCTCCTGCCCGCATGCTACGAGCCGAATAGAGGTGACAGCCAATTCCCGGAACATTACGATTGCTGCTGCCCAGATGAAGACGGGACGGATATCAGCAAACCGATACAAAATGGAAAGAAGTGCGCCGAACACCATAAACTTGTCGGCAAGAGGATCCATAAATTTACCGAAATTGGTGATCAGATTATATTTTCTTGCGATTTTTCCGTCCAGCATATCGGTAAGGGATGTGAGAATAAACAGAACGGCTGCAAGGATTCTGCATAAAGTATCATTCGGCACTGCTATGGTAACGATCATAAAAACCGGCACCAAAAGAATGCGGATCAGTGTAAGCTTATTGGGAAGGTTGAGTTTCATAGAAATATCGTTTGGAGCGGCTGCTCCGGGTCCGGAGGGATTATATTTGCGGTTTGCCGCAGTCCTCTTCACCTTTGCATGGCAGCTTATCCCAGAGAGGACAAAAGCTGCCTGAAATATTGCAGGACAAATAAATCCAGAAAATCCAGAAGGAAAATAATGAGAATGGGAAAAATCCAAACGAGAAGGGCTTTTCCCTTTCCGGGGGGAACGTTATCCGCACCTGTTTTCGGATGGGTTTGGATCCAGTATATGAGGAACAGGATCAATGCCGCCCCGGCATATACGGCGGTGCAGATTTTATAGGGCAGTGCACTTTGCAAATGCACGCCAAGCTGGATACAGCCCTGATATACAAGAAACATCCATACAAAATGGAACATGATCCATAAGGCAAAACGGGATTTTTTATTTTTTTGCATTTTCATGATAGATAGAGCATGCGCCTGCCTGCCGAATGGATATCATATGGCAAGCATCTGTGCCGAAATAACTTTCAATATATTGTTTGTATTCCCGTGCAAGTGCACTGGGCACAAAAACCTGTATGGTTCCGGCAAAGCCGCCCCCGTGCAGCCGCCAAGCAGTGTTTTTTCCGGAAAGAAATGTCTCGGTAAGGCAAAGCGCCAGGGACAGCCCCTGATGGAAGGGATCCTTAGCGGCGTATCCGTTTTGCAGATACCGGAAGCTGGAATTGCCGCTTTCCAGAATCAGATCTAAAAAGTCGCTGATTCTTCCTTCTGTAAGAGCATCTGCCTGTCGGCTGACCCGCTCATTTTCTTCCATAAAATGAATTGCACGAAGCAGTGCACGGTCGCCGCACGCCTGCCGGATTTCGTCTGTACGGGCAAGCAATTCCTGCATTTGAATCCCCCGTAGAACAGGACGGTCAAACAGTGCCGCTACCTGCTTCATTTCCCGGGGAATAGACGCATATTCCTCATTGAGGTCCGCGTGACTGCCGCCGGTGTTCACAATGCATAGGGTGTATCCTGCCGCGGTAAGGTCATAGTTTATTTTTTGAATTTCCGGCTCTCCGGGATTTTCAAAATCAATATGTATAATGCCGCCTACAGCGCATGCCAACTGATCCATCAATCCGCAGGGCTTGCCGAAGAAGGTGTTTTCCGCATACTGCGCGATTTTGGCAATCTCCGCATTCTCAACTGCCCCATCATTATACAGATAATTGAGTATGTTTCCTATCATTACGGAAAAAGCTGCAGAGGAAGATAAACCGGATCCCTGGGGAACGCAGGATGCAGTATATGCATCAAAGCCGCCTACCCGGTAGCCCCTGTCCATAAATCCCCGCACCATGCCGGCAATCATTGCCTTTGATGTGAAGAAAGCAGCAGGATCCGGAGCGTCTGCCTGATAAAGATGTACAGTGTCCGGTGCGAATCCTTCGCTGTGTACGGTAATGCAGTCATCCTGCCTGGGGCTGGCGGCTGCCAGAATATCCATATTCACACTTGCGGCAATTACTTTTCCCAAGTTATGGTCTGTATGATTGCCGCCGATTTCCGTTCTGCCGCCAACGGACAGCAGAGAGATACAGCGATCCGAGCCGAACAGATCAGCGAACCGCTGTACAGTATGGGCACAGCGCTCGCGCTGTGCCGTAAGTTCGTTATGGTTTGTGCCGCATGCGGACAGCGCAGGATCTGCACCGCCGGATAAAATATATTCCTGAAGATTTGTTGCGTCCATGAGCAAGAAGTCCTTCTATTGATAGTATGCTGCTGCTTAAAAATCCATTCGCTCTACGCGGATACACAGACGGGTTGCAGGATCAACGGTAAACAGCGCACCCTGAGCGGCGCAGTTTCCTGCCACCGGTTCGAAGTACACTGGCGTCCGTTTTAGAAATTTATGCAGCACGTTTTCCGTTTTTACGCCCAGAATCCCATTTTGTGACCCGGTCATGCCCAAATCGGTGATATACCCGGTCCCGCCGGGAAGAACCATTGCATCTGCTGTGGGCACGTGGGTATGGGTGCCGAATACAATGGCTGCCCTGCCGTCCAGGTAGCGGGCAAGACACAGCTTTTCGCTGGTAGCTTCCGCGTGAATATCCACTATGGCAAAGTCGTATCTGCCTGCATTTGCTGTAAGAATGCGGTCTGCCGTTTTGAAAGGACTGTCCAGGGGCTCCATAAAGGTGGTGCCGGCAAGACTGATAACCAGTGCCCGCTGTCCCCGACAGTCTGCAATTGTATAACCGCAGCCCGGCGCGTCGCCGGGATAGTTTGCCGGACGGAGCACGTTTTCGTGATCGTCCAGAAACGGTGCAATGTCTTTTCTGCGCAGGGTATGATTGCCGCCGGTGATCACGTCTGCGCCTGCCTCTAAAATTGCCCGTGCGCTGTCGGGAGACAGTCCGTTGTCATGGGAGGAGTTTTCTCCGTTGACAATCACAAGATCTGCCCCCAGCGTGTCCCGCAGGCGGCGCAGCTTGCCGCCGGACAGATATTCCACGCCGCAGGTGCGGACAACATCTCCTACGGCAAGTATTTTCAAAGGTTCCATTTAAAATCGTTTCGTTTTCTTTTTATTGTAATCAGAATTGGGGTTGACGATTTCGCGCCAGTCCAGATCACCCCGATCCAGTGCGGTAATCAGGACTTCTGCGGTAGCAATATTGGTTGCCACCGGGATATTCTGCGTGTCACAGGTGCGCAGAAGCTCGTATTCTTCTTCCTTGGGAGAAGCGTCCCATTCGGAATTGCGGAAAAACAGCACAACGTCAATTTCGTTGTACGATACGCGGGAGCAAACCTGCTGCACGCCGCCGTGACTGCCGGGAAGCAATTTTTCGATTTCCAGTCCTGTAGCTTCGGCGATATATCTGCCTGTGATGCTGGTGGAGCACAGCTTGTGCTTGGAGAGAATTCCGCAATACGCAATGCAGAACTGGGTCATCAATTCTTTTTTCGTATCATCTGCGATCAATGCGATTTCCATAATGCAATTTACCATGCCTTTCCTTAATAATATAATAACCGGGTTTTATTGAAATAACATCCGTTTTTGCTTACGTATTTTCGGCAGACCGGAAAACAGAGGCACGGCCTGTCCACGGAGGCGGGCGGCAATATTCCGGAATGCGGCTGCGGACAAATCCGCACTGCCGTGTCCTTCCTGTGCAAGCACCAGTGCATAATCATACGGTACTACACCTAACAGGGGAACGCCTGCTCCGTCAATGATTTCCAGCATACTGTGCCGCGCTCTTTTTTTTGCGGCACACCCCTTTACATCAAAGGGATTGATGACCAGATGTGTGTCTGCAATTCCGTATGCGAGCATTCGCTGACCGGTCATACCCGCAGCGCGGATGCTTGCCGGCGTGTGTCCGGCAACGATTACGGCGCTGTGCGCTACAGCGGCTGCAGCCCGCAGACCCTTGCTGACGCCTGCGCCTGTGTCCAGAAGCACATACTCCGCGTCAATTTGTTCCGCCGCCCGTTCTACAGCGCGGGTGAGGAGAGGAATTTGATCCGCTTCATCTGTATCGGACAGACTATCTTCATGGGAAGCAGGGAGCAAATATAATTCCAGTGCGTCATATGGACGGAGGAGCGCGTCTGCGGGGGTGCAGATTTCTTTTGCCAAATCCGCTGCGGTGCAGAGGACGTGATCTTCCATCTCACATAGCAAGTCCAGACAAGGACTGCTGAAATCAAAATCAGCCAAAAGGACGCGCTGTCCAAGTTGGGCAAGGGCGCGGGCAAGACCCAGCGCCACGGTGGATTTCCCCACACCTCCTTTGGAGGAGGCAAAAAGCAGCACATTTTCCGTCATATATCCACCCCTTGTTTCTTGGTCAGCAAAGCCCACTTATAGGATTATATTATACCACGAATTATGCCGTCAAGTCAACAGTTGCCCGTTTTTTTATTACATAGTGACAGATGCGGTCATATTTTATCCTTCCGGGGCTATTATATGCGAAAAAAACTTCCCGGTAGAGCGAGCGGTTCATGTAGTACAAATCAAAAGTTTCACTCAATAAAGGAAGGCGGCAGCGATCATAGTTTTATCAAGTATTGTCCCGGCAAGGGAGGTGCCATGATGCCTGAAATATGAGAGGTTCACTCCAGTAGAGGGGACTGCGGTGCTTTAAATATAAAAGGCTCCCCGACAAGGAAAGTTCTCGTGATACTTAAACATAAAAGGCTCCCATGTGAGGATCCCTACGTGGCTCCATAGGGGGCTGTCGCGGAGCTTTATTCAAATGAAAAGGCTCCCTTGTGCAAAGGGAGCTGGCACGGCTTTGCCGTGACTGAGGGATTGTTTTGCTATCATTTTGCATGATCTGTAAATCGGCAGTCTATGCAAACAATCCCCCCGAGTTTTGCTGCGCAAAACCCACCCCCCTTTGCACAAGGGGGGCTTAGTGTGGTGTGACGTAACTGCCGCTTTGCACAAGGGGGCTTAGTCGGTGTGGTGCGGTGTGACTTCCCCCTTGCCGGGAGCCTTTTTAGTTTATGCTCTGCGGAAGTCCCCTTTGTTAGCGAGTCTTTTAAAGTTTACTCTCCAGCATAGGAGAACCTACACTCAATGAAAAACACCTTCCTGGCCGGGAAGGTGTTGTAAGTATATAGGGGAAAACCGTATGCCGCTTAAAGCTGGAGCCAGGACATCAGCCCGTTTATTCCCAGTGTGAGCAGCCAGCCCACACCCCAGAGCGTTGCCGCTTGTGCGCAGGTAATCGATGCGCTGCGCAGGATTTTTTTCGCTTTCATGATTCTCCCTCCGTTTCCCACCGCCGCAGCGGCTGTATTCCTTTTGTCTACGCATATATTTTATAGTATATCCTGTCCGAAAAACCGGACGCTCCCCCTCCATACTAAAGAACTTTAAAAACCGGAAGTCCGATAAACGGGACATAGGGGTTTACAGGAAAGAGGGCAATATGCTACAATAATAAAAAAGGGAGGATGAGTTATGGCAAAAAATGCAGATCAAAAGCTAAAGCTGCTGTATCTATTGAAAATACTGCTGCGGGAAACAGACCCGGAACATATCCTGACCATGAACGATATACTGGAGCGGCTGGAAAACCTGGGACTGCATGCGGAGCGCAAATCCATTTACGATGATTTCGCCGCTTTGGAACGATTCGGTTATCCGGTAGAACGGCAGCGGGGCGAAAACAATACTGTGGGCTATTATATAGAATCCCGGGAATTTGAACTGCCTGAGTTAAAGCTTCTTGTAGACGCAGTGCAGTCCTCCAATTTTATCACCCGGCAGAAAAGTCACGCCTTGATCGAAAAATTGTCCGGACTTGCCAGCCGTTGGGAAGCACAGACCCTGCAGCGGCAGGTACATATATCGGACCGTGTGAAAACCATGAACGAATCTATTTACTATAATGTAGATCAAATTCACACGGCAATTTTAGAAAACAAACGGATTACCTTCCAGTATTTCGACTGGACGCCGGAAAAAGAAAAACGCCTGCGTAAAGGCGGCGTTTTATACTGCGTCAGCCCATGGGCGCTGACCTGGAGCGAGGGCAACTACTATCTGGTTGCCTTTGATGGGGAATATGGAGATATCAAACACTTTCGGGTAGATAAAATGCTTCATATTTCCGCTATTGATCAGCCAAGGGAAGGACAGGGAAAATTCCGCCAATTCGACATGGCGCGATATTCTCAAAAAGTATTTGGAATGTTCGGCGGACGGGAAGAAACGGTAACACTGGAATGCGACAACGACCTTGCAGGTGTTATCATTGACCGGTTCGGCAGGGATGTGACGCTGTTTCCCGGGAAAGACACGTTCTTTGTTTCGGTCAGTATTATGATCAGCAATAATTTTCTTTCCTGGGTGCTTCAGTTCGGCGGCAGAATGCGGATTACCGCACCGCAAAGCGTCATAGAAGAAATGCGCAGTCTGCTGTCGGAAGTATCAAAAACATATGAAGGGAGCAAATAAGTCATGCAAAACACAACACTGTGCTATATTATCCGGCAGGGAGCAAACGGGGAAGAATACCTGATGCTGTACCGAAACAAAAAGAAAAATGATCTTAATGAAGGCAAATGGGTCGGCGTAGGCGGGAAATTTGAAGAAGGCGAATCTCCGGAGGAATGTCTTTTACGGGAAGTGCGGGAGGAAACGGGGCTGACGCTTACAGAATATACGATGCGGGGAATCGTCACTTTTGTATCAGACGTTTGGGGCACAGAGTATATGTTTCTGTATACAGCTAGTGCCAGCGGAGAGATCGGTGAATGCGCGGAAGGAGAACTTCAGTGGATTCCCCGGGAGAAAATCCTGTCCCTTCCCCTGTGGGAAGGAGATAAAGTATTTCTCCCTTTAATCGCAGGAGAGTACCCCTTTTTCTCCCTAAAGTTGTCTTATCACGGGGACAAGCTTGTGGACGCAACGCTGGACGGTGGCAACTCCAGTGCAATAGGTGTGATTTTATGAAAGATATTATCTGGAATCCATGGCATGGCTGTGTCAAATGGTCGGAAGGATGCCGTAACTGCTATGTATACCGCAGGGATACATCCGTGGGACGGGACGCTTCCAAAGTGGCACGGACAAAAACTTTTTCGTACCCCCTCTCTAAGGATCGCAGCGGTGCATATAAAATTCCTCCCGGCGCATCGGTATTTTGCTGCATGACCAGTGATTTCTTTCTGGATGCGGCAGACCCATGGCGGGAAGAAATCTGGGATATCATCCGCACACGCTCCGATGTGCATTTTTCCATTATTACCAAGCGGATCACCCGCTTTTCCGAATGTATCCCGGCAGATTGGGGAACAGGATGGGATAATGTGACCATCTGCTGCACCGTAGAAAATCAGCGGGCAGCGAATGAACGGCTTCCGTTGTTTTTGTCACTGCCCATTCGAAAAAAGAACATCGTGTGCGAACCGTTGTTGTCACCCATTCATATGGAGCAGTGGCTGGGACCGCAAATTTCACTAGTTATTGCCGGCGGTGAAAGCGGATTAGAGGCGCGTCCGTGCGACTATGCATGGATTTTAGATATCCGCCGGCAGTGCGTAGACGCAGGCGTCTCATTTTGGTTTAAGCAAACAGGCGCCCGGCTGATTAAAGACGGACATATGTACCGGATCCGGCGGCAGTACCAGCACAGTCAGGCGCGCCGTGCAGGGATAAACTATACTGCCAAAAGAAAATAAAGAGGCTCCCATGTGAGGATCCACTGCGTGGCTCCATAGGGAGCTGTCGGCGGGGCTTTATTCAAATGAAAAGGCTCCTTCCAGCAAAGGGAGCTGTCACGATATCTTAAAATAAAAAAGGCTCCCATGTGAGGATCCACTGCGTGGCTCCATAGGGAGCTGTCGCGGAGCTTTATTCAAATAAAAAAGGCTCCCTTGTGCTGGAGCCGCATAGCGGATCCTAGGGTGCTCCCGCGTAGCG
>CASTST010000067.1 GCA_949451655.1 uncultured Eubacteriales bacterium
GCTATCTCCCTTTGCTGGGGGAGCCTGTAAAGCTTGAGCTTTGCAACGGTGCGCCATCCCCTTTTACGCAGGGAGGCTTTTTTGTTTGGCGCTCCCGCATATGGGAGCCTCTCAATTGAAAGTCATAATAAAACTCTCCCATTAGGATTTCTAATGAGAGAGTTAAAGGTTTATTTTGCAGATATTGCATAGGCGTATACAGCAAAGCTGTCTACGGTATCTTTGGTTATATCATCCGGGAGTGCAAAGGCAGAATCCTGCAGCTTTGCAGTTGCTCCTGCCGTAAGCGAGTAAGGCGCGCTGGAGGGAATTACGCCGATTGGAGCATTTTTATCATCAAATAAAACAGTTACCGTATATACGGAATCAAAGCTTTTTTCTGTTTTATTTTCCATTGTTCCGGTGACAGTGAGATCGCCTAAGTTGTTGGCGGAAATTTTTGTGTCGGTGACGGTAAAGTTTTGTTTAACAGCGCCGGTTTTAGAAATTTCCACTTGCGGATTCAGCGTCAGTGCAGTGTCTGCGGTAACATCGGGAAGGGAAGTTTCTACGTAAAAATATCCTTTTTCACCGGGAGCAATCATCCTGGGATATGCCAACACATTGGATTTGGATGCAACCGTTTCGCCTGTTGCGTTTTGCAGGTTAAAAGCGGCATTATCCAAGCTGAGAGTGGCTTCTCCGGTATTGGAAATTTCAGCAATTGCCTGCATCCAAACGGAACTGCTGCCCATTTCATACAGCCGTACATTGGTATAGCTGATTTCGTACAGGGGAGATGCACTTGGATCATTTACCGGACGGGTTTGCACCGCACCAGGTTCATTGGGTTGGACTTCTGTTGCGATATCTGCTTCAGTTGTTGTGATTTGCTGCGTATCGCTGGTTTCGTCTGCGGTGGAATCGGCAGATGGATCCTTTTCTTTTGAGCAGCCGCTGAAAATTCCTACAATTAAGGCAGCAAGCACAAGCCACGCAGCAGCTTTCTGTATGCTTTTCATAACGGGTCTCCTTTTCATGTTGATTACTATTTACAGAATGGTAACATATTTATAGATTTTTGTCAAGAAAAGCATATTGTAAAAAGGAGGTTCCCATTTAAAAACGGTGTCAGATTTCAGCTTTAATCGGATGCCGTATTACTGTATTCAAATTCTCAGGTTTGCATTTTCGCGCATCGCTCAAATATATTTCATGATGATAACGAGCGCCGTCCATATCCGGCAAATATCCCTGCGACCGGGCGAACGCGTCCATCATGTCTATGGTTGCCGGTTCCCTGTCGTAGGGTCCAATGTGCATGCACTGCACACAGAATCCCTCGTCATAAGTCATAAATTCCACCAGAGAAAAATCCGTTTTCTTTTTTGCTTCCGCTTGGGTCTTTGCCCAATTGAAGGCGTCTTGTGTTACAAACTCCGGTAGGCGGATCATGGAAATCCATTGAAAATCATCCTTGCGGGAATAGTCAATTCCTTGTACCCCCTCTTGCCACCAAAGTCCTTCTAAGGGCGGCACAACATAATCAAAATATCCCTCAATCCGGTGATCGCTCAACTTGCTCATTTTAATGGTGAAGGCAATCCCGTAAAGCAAGCCAATAGACTGCTTATATACGCCGCCTTCCTCATTTGGATTTCCGCTCCCGCGAACTGCTGCAAAGCGCATAGGCGGAACGGTTACCAGCTCCGGTTTATTTTTCGGCAGATAAAATTCCTTATATTCCTTTTTGTAATCGAATGCCATGCTTTATTCCTTCTTGCGTTTTTTCGGCTTCGGGTCCGGAAGTTCTGCACAGGTTACAGTTACCAGCTTTGTCAGAAGCTCCTGATTTTCTATATCCTCTATGAGAAAACAATTTTTTGCATTTTGATAGGGCGGTGCTTCCTGCAAACCGGGACAAAGCTCCCGTCCGGCGCCGGTTATTTTAATAAAAAGCTGATTATTGCAGATCAGGGCAAAATTTTTTCCATTGCAGTAGAGCCCGTATTCGCCAAACATTTTTCTGTAGGTGATCACGCCCGCATCCCGCAGCTGGTCTGCAACGAATTCTACAAATTCCGGTTTTGATGCCATAAATCCATTTCCTTTCTTTATCGTTATCCGATACTTACAGCCCTTTGCTTATAAGGATTTTTTCAAACTTCTTTTCGGATAATATTTCATGTGTTATAAATTCGCCGTTGTAAAAAAGGGAGTAGGTTGTAAACGGAGAAGGTGCGTTTTGCGCTTCCTCTCTGGACTGAATATGCACAGTCTGAAAATCAATTTCCCGTGCCCGTGCCATATCTTCAATTAGTGGTACATACTTCGCAGTAAACGGACATTGATTTGTGTAATACAGCACAAAGCCTTTCGGCAGATTTTCACGGTTGTGCATCGTATCCTTGAAACGGGGTTTATCTGCATCTGCATCAAAAGGGAAATACATCAGCTCAAAATAAGGATTTGCTGTGTCCACCGTTTTGAATCCTTTGTATTTCATATAGTCAGGATCAGAAAGAAATCCCATTTTCTTTTTGGAGGATAGAATGACAAGTCCCTTTTTCCCTTTTGTTTTACTGTCCTTTATGCACTGATCCAGCAAAAGGTTAGAATGCCCATGTCCTTTAAACTGTCCGGATACCCACAGGCAATCAATATACATGTAACCTGTCGCTTCAATCGGCGCCCACGCATATTCGGCGGGAATATATTCGATGAAGCATTTCCCGCGAACGTCACCCTTTAAGAATACAAGCCCTTCGTCTAACCGGTCTCGCAGCCAATTCTTCTTTGACATGACCTGGATATCTTTATTGTTGGATATTGCGCAGCAGATATGCTCCGATTCAAGATTATCCTGCGTCAGTTTTACAAGTTCCACGATGGCTTTTCTCCGTTCATTTCCATTTATCATTTTGATTGTATCATGATGCTTTACAAGGTGCAAGAGAAATGTTTCGATCAATCATTTTTCCAGCATTTGCATCGCTCAATTCGGATTCCATTGTCGCCTTGCTCCTTATCATAAGCAAAGCTGTTCAGCAAATCACAAGGGAATTCCTCGCATTGTCCGCAATGCATATGCTGCTTTGCTTCACAGCAAGTCTTAACAGGGCATCGCTCTCCCCAAAAGGGCTTTTCCATATGTATGCAGCCTGTGCAGTTCATTGGCTCACGATAAGTGCATTCGCTGCACAAAAGCCCGCATCTGGATTCCACCGGATCTTTATTTTCATCCTTCAATCCCACATATATGTGGATTTCTGCATTTTCCATGCTGTCGTCCTGATATTCTTCAAAATCACATTGGAAGGCTCTGGGCAGATCCATCTGCCAGATTTCCTGCCACGCAGCGGCGACTGCCTGCACCATGTCTCCATGAACAACAAATTTCGCATATCGCCCGGCTGGGATCCGGCGAATGGTGTAATTGCTTTCCTGGGGCTCCTTGGCTGTTTCACAGGCGACTACCACTGTATATTCCGACTTCTCATCTGCGGTGTAATCCGTATAAATTCCAAGCGCTTTTCCATCGGTTTTACAGGGAATAGAAGCATAAATCCCTTCGCTGTAAAACCGGTTCCACAGCCCGCCGATAACAATTCCCATGTCCGGGGCAAGATTGCTTGTCCGTGCCGATATGCCAGCAACGATTTTTTCTTCCAGTGTTACAATTTCGTATTTCATAGAATGAAACATCCTTTCTTTTGATGCTTCTATTCTACAAAAACAATCATGACAGCTGTGTGTCATGATTCAGATGGTTTTTCCGAATCCCTTCTGCAAATGCCAGAACATCTTTTCGCAGTTCTGCAGGTTCCAGAAGCTGTGCGCCCTCTCCAAAGGACGCAATCCAACCGATAACGCTGGTTTTATCTGCAAATCCGCAAGAAAATAGCAGTGTTCCGTCCGGCTGCTTTGTAAAACTATCCGGTCCGTATTCTTCAATAAGCCGCCATTTGTATTTCGGCTGGATTTTCGCCTTCACCTGATACATGTCGGGAAATACCCGCTCTGGTGAGAGATCCGGAAGCGGAGCCGCCCGTTTTTCAAAGACTTCGCCTGTTTGCAGATCCGTCATACGCCCCAGCTTAAACAGGCGAAAATCCTCTCTTTTTTCACACCATCCCCACAGATACCAGCTTGTCCACTGGAAAATCAGGTCATACGGTTCTACAGTACGCTGCGACTCTCCTCTTGGTGCAAAATAGGAAAAGGAAACCTTGTGCGCCGTGAGGATTGCGTCATGTAAAAGTTCAATTTTCGGAGACAGGGAAGCTTTATACCAGGAGGAAAGGTCAATTAAAATGTGCGTATCTCCCGCAAGAAGGGCGGACGATCCTGCGGACAACTTCTCCATAAGCTGTGCATAACGGTTTGTGCCGCTTACGCTGTCCAGACTCCGAAGTCCGGCTAAAATTGCCTGCATATCTGCCGCGCTGAGCAGAGTGCGGTCGATTTTGTACCCTTCCATAATGGAGACGCCGCCGCTCCGTCCAGGTTCTGTTATCAGCGGGATACCTGCCATGCAGAGCGCATCAATATCCCGGTTGATGGTTCGGCGGGAAACTTCAAATTTTTCTGCAAGATAGGGAGCAGTCACCTTCTCCTGCTGCAGCAAAATGGACAGAATTCCGATCATCCGATCAAGTTTCATAGAATGCCTCCTTCATTTTAACAGAGTCATTATACCACAGAATAGTGACATGTACATGTCATGTTTCTGCCTTGTTTTTTATATATCCCATAGCGTGAGCTGATTTTCTGCTGCCTCTGGAAATTCCGACAGGTATGCAAAAATCTGATCAATATTATGGACGATGCCGGCCTTTTTGCATGTTTCATGGAACAGCTTCATTAACTCGGTATTGTGGGGGCTGTCGAGTATATACTGATTTCCATAGGTTCGGATATACCGTTCCTTCAGTCCCGGAAACTGGCGATCCAACTGCCGGTAGAAATATTCCCGGTTGCCCTCTCGGAGCGTCAGCCCCATACTGAAGCATAGAACACCGTATGCTTTGGCTTTGATACACAGATCCAGAATGCCGGAGATATTTTCCTTGGTATCATTGATAAAAGGTAGAATGGGAGTCATCCATACGACCGTAGGAATACCTGCGTCGCGCAGTGCCTGCAAAGCTGCAAAGCGTTCTTTTGTTGTGCAGACGTTTGGTTCGATTTTTCTGCAAAGCGTTTCATCAAAGGTGGTGAGCGTCATTTGAACCACGCATTTTGCTTTTTCATGGATTTTTTGCAGCAGATCCAAATCCCTTAGAATCCGATTGGATTTGGTCAGCACGGTAACACCGAATCCGTATGCTTCAATCAGTTCCAGTGCTTTTCGCATATGGCAAAGCTGCATTTCCAGCGGAATATACGGATCTGTCATAGCACCTGTGCCGATCATGCACTTTTTCCGCTTCCGTCTGAGCGCCTCCTCCAGCAGTTCCAAAGCGTTTTCTTTCACTTCAATATCTTCGAATGGATGCTCTATGTGATAGCATTTGCTTCTGGCATCACAGTAAATGCATCCGTGGGAGCAGCCGCGATATAAATTCATCCCGTTTCCGCCAGATAAAATTCCCTTTGTCTTTACGTAGTGCATGGCGTCTCCCTTCAAAATCAGTTTTATCTACATTGTATCATATAAAGTTGACAAAGTGTGTCAGGTTTGCATTTTTTAGACTTTATTTCTGTAAGAAGAAAACCACCTGCCAGGCAGGTGGTTTCCAAAATAGTTCCCATAGAGATAGTTATAGCCACACTGCCCAGTCTCCGTAGTCAAAAGTTCCGCTTCCGTGATGCAGCATGTTTTTATCTTTTAATTCGCGAAATGCGTTCCGCATACGAATGATAATTTCCGGTTCAATCTCCAGTGAGTGGTGTGCCGGAAATACCTTTTTTACCGGCAGTGCAGCAATTCTTTCCAGCGAATCGAGGTACGCAGTCGGATCGGTGGAAGGATAATAGGCAAACAATGTATCTTTATATACTAAATCTCCTGTAAAAAGATATCCTTTTGCCGGTTCCCAGAAGCACATATGTCCCGGTGAATGCCCAGGGGTGTGCAGCACTTCAATTGTACGTCCGCCAAGATCTATTTTGTCTCCATCTTTTAAAACCTTTGTTGGTGTTCCCTGAAACATTGTATAGGTGCTGACGTCAAACCCCGTTCTGCACTGTGTGCATAGAAGTTGGGAAAATATTTGTGTCCGCCAATATGATCCCAATGGATATGGGTAGCAACAGCAATAACGGGCTGATTGGTTAGTTTGACTATCACGTCGTGAATATTGCATATGCCAAGTCCTGTATCAATCAAAAGACTTTGCTCCGTCCCATTTATAAGATAACAATGGGTTTCTTCCCAGTGGCGGTATTCACTGATAATATAGGTATTATTATCAATTTTGTCAACAGTAAACCAGCCGTTCGTGCATTCGGGTGCCAAAAATTTACACCTCCGATTATTGTAAAGTTATAATATACTACTCATTTTTTATAGATTCAATGAGTATATTAAGCGCTCGTATTTGGTCATCGCTTAATCCTGTCGTATCTAATATTACATTAGGTTCAAAATTTTGTTTTCCAAGCAAATAATCTGCACTACAATTATAAATGTTGGATAGCGATAGTAGCACTTCGGCACTTGGTGTTCTTTCGCCCGTTTCATAGGCGGAAATGATGGATGAAGATACATCAACTTTATTAGCAACTTGTTTTTGGGAATATCCGTATTTTAAACGAAGTGCTTTTAATTTGTTTGGCAAATCTTTAATCATTTTACATCCTCCTATAATAATTATTGTAAAACGCCAATATACACAATGGGTGTTTTGGCACAATTCTAAAAGTGTTGACTTGGCTTGCTTATTGTGTTAAAATAAAATAATCGTAATCAAAACTAAAATGCTTTGATTACGATTAAATGAAAACCCTGCACCAAGAGGGGATTATTTCTAACTAATGCTATTTTTTCTTATAATGTGAATAGGATTGAATTAACAATCCTATTATTTCTTTTTCGTTGTTATTCAGTGTAAATAAATCGTTCACAGGGATCTCTCCTGATCGTGTAGATATTTTTTCTGTTAACCGATTAAGAGAAATAGAAATATTGGTGCGTCCAAGAAGATAATCTATATTAACATCAAAAAAATCTGCCAATTGCATAAGCATTTCTATAGGAGGTTGCTGGTTCCCACTTTCGTATTCAGAAATAGAAGATTGGCTAATATGCATTATCTCAGCTAATTGTTTCTGAGATAGGTCTTTTTTCTCTCGAAGTTCTTTTATTCTTTCTGCAAGCAACATGACAGCTCACTCCATTATTTTTAGTAAGAATAACACTATTTTTCTTTTTTTTACATATTTTATTGGCGATACAAATAAAATATATTTATTTAATTAAATTTTATTGGAGAAACAAATTATTCGCGGTTGTAAAAATCTAAAAGCAATACATTGAAAAAGGAGATAAAATCATGAAAGGTCGTCATTTGGCACGTATTTTCAGCCTTTTGCTTTTAAGCGTTCTCTTTCTTTTCTCGGGCTGTGCCCCTGCCACACAATTCAGTGAACTAATAATTTCATATTTAGATGTTGGTCAAGGGGACAGCACGTTTATTCAGCTTCCAAACGGGGAAACTATCCTAATTGATGCCGGCAATAAAGGAGACGGTTCAGACATTATCGGGTACATACAAGGCACTGGTACGGATACATTGGATTATGTGATTGCTACCCATCCGCATGCAGATCATATCGGCAGTATGGCAGAAGTGATTGGCGCATTCAATGTGAAAAACGTATACATGCCGAAAAAAGAGCATACAAGTAAAGCCTTTGAAAACTTGCTTGATACCATTGAAGAAAAGGGACTGGCGATTCAAACCGCCAAAGCCGGAAAAACAGTATTTGACGATGGCAATCTCAAAGCGGAATTTTTGGCGCCAAACAGTGAGGAATATGCTGATTTAAACAACTATTCGGCGGTGCTGCAGCTTACCTACAATGATAAGCACTTTTTATTTATGGGAGATGCGGAAAGGGAAGTGGAGGAAGAAATTCTTGCACGAGAATATGATGTCTCTGCCGATGTGTTAAAGGTCGGTCACCACGGAAGCAGTTCTTCATCAACAAAGCGCTTCATAGAGACGGTAAAACCGTCATATGCCATTATTAGTGTGGGGACAAACAATCATACGGTCATCCGGATTCGGCAACGCTGGATATACTGCAAAACGTACATGCGGCGATTTGGCGCACGGATGAAAGCGGTACGATAGTTGTCGTATGTAATGGTAAAAGTATTACTATTAGTCAAATAAAAGCTTCCATACAGCAGCCGAATGCGCCGCCGGATTCTTCAACTGTAAATGATCAAAATACCACGGTTTATATCACAAAGTCGGGAACAAAATATCACAAGGATGGCTGCCGATTTTTAGATAAAAGCAGAATACCTGTTGTATTAAGTGATCTCGATCATAAAATATATGCGCCGTGTTCAGTATGTAAACCGCCAGAACAAAGTGAGGTAGAACATGAAAATAACGATTGATCGAATTGAAAATGACAGGTTTGTTATAGAATTGCCGGATGGTCAGGTGCTGGATGTACCGCGTGCGCTGTTTTCAGATGCATCAGAGGGGGATATATATAGAATTGAAAAAGATGAAGTTGAAACAGAAGTATGCTGTAAACGGATTCAGGCTAAGATGAATCGGCTGTTTAAAGATAAAAAATGTAAAACAGAAGGCATTGAAGAGTAGAGAATACGAAAGTGGGATGCAGGCATTTTATATAAATATTATGCAAAATTCTTTGTTTATCCGCATTTAGGAGTTGACAAAAATTTCCTTTTGAGATACCATGTTTATCAGGGATTTATATGGCTCTATGATCGTTCTGAAAGGAGTCGGCTTTTCAATTTGTTCGCATGAAAAACGCATTTTTGGAAAGTATATTTTTGTGAGTCAAATTGGAATTTTCCTGTTTTGAAAGGATAATGTTATATAATATGAAGAAAGTAACGGCTATTTTGTGTTTTCTTGTTATATGCCTTTGCGGTTGCTCCGCTGCGGAAAATTACAGCGGACTGCGTACCAGTGTATATCGCAGCGAATATGACTGTTATGATACGAACGTGCAGATAATGATAGACAATATGCATCTGGACGCGCAGCAGGCAGATACTGCCTTTGGTGTGCTGGCGGATGCTGGGATCGGGAAAGAAATATCCAATATTATAAAGATGTACGACGGAAGCGACCGGATGTATTACCGGATTTGGTGGGGTGAGGATTATTCTACCTCTGTTGCTGTGTATGTTGACGGCGGTGCGGTGACAAAGATTCTTTCCGGAGAGGATGTTTTGTACGATGCTGACAATACGGAAAACAGTGCCGGAGAGGATACCAAGCAGGTCAATGGAGCGACAGAAGAAGCGCCCAAGGAAAGCCGATCTGAAGCAGAGACATCAGATTTGCAGTCGGATGCCCCTGTGCAAAGCGGCTTGATTGCAGTTCAGTCGCTGACCTCTCCCATTCGCAGAGGTAGTACTGCCCATATGGAAATAAAGGGAATTCCCGGAGAAGAATACAGTATAACAGTATATTATGCTTCCTCCGTCAGCAAAGCGGAAGATCTTGTTCCCAAAATTGCGGATGAAAGCGGTTTGGTAACCTGGAAATGGAAGGTGGGTGCAAGAACTGCGCCCGGTACATATAAAATTACGGTCAGCGGCGGCGGAGATACTTTGGAGACAGTGTTCGTAGTCAGTGAGTAGAAGGAAGTGGGCATGATGTTGGAAAATTTGTATCCCCGGGATGTATTTTCTTATTTTGAAAAAATATCATCTATTCCGAGGGGTTCGGGAAATTGCAGGCATATTGCAGATTATATAGAATCTTTTGCGCTTGAAAAAGGTTTATATTTTGAAAGAGATCGTTCGGACAATGTAATTATAAAAAAATCGGGGACTTCCGCTTTGGCAAATGCTCCTGTTGTTATGCTGCAAGGGCATTTGGATATGGTTTGCGAAAAAGCGCCCCATAGTCTCCATGATTTTCAAAAGGATCCGCTGCCCCTGCAAACGGATGGGAAAGCGATCTGGTCGGACGGGACAACGCTTGGCGCAGATGACGGGATCGCCGTTGCCATGATGCTTGCAGTGCTGGCGGACGATACTGCAGCGCATCCTCCTTTGGAATGTGTTTTTACGACAGATGAAGAAATCGGCTTGATTGGTGCGCAGAATCTGGACTTGACCCGGTGCAATGCAAAGTATCTGATCAATTTGGATTGCGATGAGGATGGCGTTTTTATTGCAGGATGCTGCGGCGGTGTGCGGGTGCGGTATTCTATACCGGTGCAGCGCTTTCTCAAAAAGGGACCTGGGATTCGATTGACGATTGACGGGTTGCAGGGTGGTCACAGCGGTGCGGAAATTCACAAAAACGGTGCAAATGCAGTGCGTCTGATGGCGCGGCTCTTGCATATGGCTGCGGGGAAGAATAATTACTCCATTCGATCCATTCAGGGGGGAGATAAAGACAATGTAATCCCTGACAGATGTACAGCCGAAATCATCGGTGAAGGTGATTTCGCGGACGCTTTTGCATGCCTGGAGCAGGAATACCGGGATCGGGAACCGGGCATGCAATTTACCGCAGAAGAATTGGGTACACAGGAGGCGGAAGTCCTGACAGATGAAAGCGGTAAGGATGTGCTGCAATTTTTGTCAGCATCTCCCTGCGGCGTGCTGACGATGCATCCGGATATTGACGGATTGGTGGGAACATCTGCAAATTTAGCTGCGGTAAATACCAAAGACAATGAAATTTGCGGCACGATTTCCGTGCGCAGCGAGACTTTGGAAAATCGGGATGCAGTGTGCGGGCAGATCAGCGGTTTGCTTGCAGCAATTGGCGGAAGCGAGCGCCGTGACGGGGCATATCCCGGATGGGAATATAGTAGGACGTCAAAGCTCAGACAGGTTGTGGCAGAGACCTGGCAGGAGATGTTTGGCGTGGCGCCGAAAGTGGAAGTCATACATGCCGGGCTGGAATGCGGTGTGCTGGAAAGCAAACTGCCCGGGCTGGATATTATCTCTTTCGGTCCGAAGATTACAGGCATTCATACCGTATCAGAAAGACTGGATGTAGAATCTGTCTGCAAAAACTACCGCTTTTTATTAGAAGTGTTAAATCGACTTGGAAGGAACACCCATGCTTAGACAAATTTTATCTGAAAAAGAGTTTTTTATTTTTGATATGGACGGCACAATTACAGATACGGAACCCCTGCATTTCGCGGCATATCAGCAGACGCTGCGGGATTTTTTC
>CASTST010000068.1 GCA_949451655.1 uncultured Eubacteriales bacterium
GGTCGAATCCGGGAATACTGCCGCGAGACTGGACAGCCGGTTCCGGATGATATGGGTGCAGTTGTACGCTGCATTTTTGAAAGTCTTGCGCTGCGTTACCGCTGGACAGCGGAAAAACTGGAAGAGTTGTCCGGCAAAAAATACAATACAATCAATATTGTCGGCGGCGGTACAAAAGATACGCTGCTTTGCCGCTTTGCCGCAAACGGAACAGGCAGAACGGTCCATGCAGGTCCGGTTGAGGCAACTGCAATCGGCAATATTATGATGCAGGCATATGCTGCAGGGGAAGTGTCTTCCTGCGAGGAAATACGGGAAATTGTGCGCAGCTCATTTGATGTAAAAATTTATGAGCCAGATTTGTCTGACTGGGCGCAGTGGGAAGAAGCATATACCCGTTTTTGTGCGCTTATTGCTAAGTAATATCAAAGGAACAGCATAGCTGTTCCTTTGATATTATCTGTGAATGCTTTCGGAGGTAAGCGGTCATGCTTGATAACTTTCTCTTTAGTATAAATGTGATTCTGCCGATTTTCTGCATTGCTGCAATTGGCTTCTTTCTTGGTCGAATCGGTTTTTTACCGCCTTCCTTTACAGAAATTGCCGAACGGGTTGTTTTTCGTATTGCACTTCCGGTGATGCTGTTTCTGGAGCTTCGCAGCGCATCCGTTTCTTCCATTGACATGCGCCTGATTCTTTTCTGCATAATCTCTGTTACAGCAGTTTTTATTCTTGTTAGCTTGGGTACGCAAATATTTATAAGGAAAGATTCTGTGCGCGGCGCTTTTGTGCAGGGAAGCTGTCGATCTAATTTTGCAGTGTTGGGCATTCCGCTTGCGGAAAGTATGTTCGGAGAAGCAGGAGTTCTGTCTATTGCCATGGTAATGCCTTTTGTAATTATCATGTTCAACGCATATTCTGTTATTGTGCTTTCTCATTTCTCCGGCAAAAATCATAAACAGTCTTTGCGCAGCGCCTTGCGGGATCGTATACGGGAAATTGTTACCAATCCTTTGATTCTTGCGGTTCTTCTTGCAATTCCGTTTCTTATCTGGAACATTCCGCTGCCCGCTTTTGCTGAAAATACATTGGGATATATCGGGAACTTGTCCACGCCGTTGGCGCTTCTTTGCCTCGGCGCCAATTTCCGGAAAGGCGGTATGCAGGGAAGAACGGTTTATGCGCTCCTGGCGGCTGCTGTAAAGCTTGTTGCTCTCCCGGTCTGTGCAGTAAGTGCAGCTCTGGCGTTGGGATTTCGGGGCGTATCTCTCGGAACAATATTTGTACTTTTCAGTTCGCCTTCCGCAGTCAGCAGCTATATTATGGCAAAAAACATGGATAACGATTCCATTCTTGCCGCGCAGATTCTTCTATTTACTACAGCCGGCTGCATGGTAACGATTTTCGGTGGGGTATTTATACTGAAAAGCCTGTCTTTTATTTGACAAATTCTTGTGCAAGCTGTAGAAATTCATTATTTAGACAAGAACCGATCAAAAAAAAGCGGAAATCTGTTTTCATTTTTCTGATTTTATGATATACTGTTTCTGTGCGTTCACCTCTTTTACAGAAGGTGAAATATTTTCCTCAATATTTACTAAGGAATAAAAATAAAAGGACGGTGCAAAATGGAAAGTTTGTATGGTGAACTCGGTGTAATTGGAATGCGCGGCTGTGAGGGCTTTGTATCTCAGGTTGACGCTTATCTGCGGGAATGGAGACGGCATGACGATGATCAGGAATTCATTATGCGTGCCGACTGCCCCCGATTCGGATCCGGAGAAGCAAAAGCGCTTCTTCATGAATCTGCCCGCGGCCATGACGTGTACATCATTTCCGATTGCTTCAACTACGCTGAAAAATATAAAATGCAGGGTATGATGGTTCCCATGAGTCCGGACGATCATTTTGCCGATCTGAAACGTGTAATTGCGGCAATTGCCGGAAAAGCTTCCCGCATCTCTGTAATTATGCCGATGCTGTATGAAGGCAGGCAGCACAGAAAAGCATCCCGCGAGTCTCTCGACTGCGCGTTGGCATTGCAGGATCTTGTGAGCATGGGGGTTTCCAATATTATTACCTTTGATGCGCACGATCCTCGCGTGCAAAACGCCATCCCGCTTCACGGATTTGATAATATCCGTCCTTCCTATCAGATGCTGAAAGCCCTTGTTCGGGCATATCCGGACATCTCTCTGTCTAAGGATGACATTATGTTTATTTCGCCCGATGAAGGCGCTATGTCCCGGAGCATGTACTATTCTTCCGTCATGGGCGTAGAACTGGGCATGTTCTACAAACGAAGAAATTATTCTATTATTATAGATGGTAAAAACCCCATTGAAGCCCATGAATACCTGGGCAGAAGTGTAGAAGGAAAAGACGTTATCGTTGTGGATGATATGATTTCCTCCGGAGATTCCATCTTGGATGTTTCTGAACAGCTTAAAGAAAAAGGGGCACGCCGGGTGTTCCTGTTTACTACCTTCGGTCTCTTTGTTTCCGGTCCGGAGGTATTTGACAAAGCCTACGAAAAAGGCATTTTCAATAAGGTGTTTACCACCAACCTGATTTATACCAGCCCGGAGGTTACCTCCAGAGAATGGTATGAAAGCGTGAATATGTGCAAATATGTAGCATATATTATTGATACTTTGAATCATAATCAGTCTATTTCCTCTCTTCTGGATCCTGTGACACGGATTCATAAGATTATGGATAAACAGGCTGCTAAGGCTGCACAGCAGCTCAGTATTACAGAAAAATAAGACTTACGAAAGGATGATGACGGATGCTGACATTTAAAAAACATATATCCGAAATCCTTGAACATACTATTTCCGATCAGTTTGGTGCAGGCACGCTGACAGCACAGGACATTTGCTCCATGCTGGAGTATCCTCCGGATACTACGATGGGAGATCTGGCACTGCCTTGCTTCAAACTGAGCAAAATACTGAAAATGGCGCCCCCGAAAATTGCAGAATCCCTGTCCGGCGCTTTTGCAGAGCATGCGGATCTTTGCAGCGCCTGCGTGCAAGGCGGCTATCTGAATATCCGTATTGCACCCCAGTATCTGCTTACGTCTGTACTTGCGAAGGTGGAGGCGGACGGCGAAAAATACGGTTCCAGCAATGAAGGCGCAGGGAAAACGGTTCTTTTGGACTATGCTTCCCCCAATATCGCAAAACCCTTCCATATCGGGCATCTGGGCACAACTGTTATCGGTCATTCCCTGAAGCTGCTGCACGAATTTGCCGGATATCATTGCGTAGGCATCAACCATTTGGGCGACTGGGGCACCCAGTTCGGCAAACTCATTGTAGCATATCGTAAGTGGGGCAGCAAAGAAAAAATCGAATCCGGCGGAATTGACGCTTTGGTAGAATTGTACGTGAAGTTCCATGCCGAAGCGGAGCAGGATGACAGTCTGAATCAGGCAGCACGGGATGAATTCAAAAAGCTGGAAGAAAACGATGCAGACAATATTGCCCTTTGGAAATGGTTTATTGATATATCCAACCGAGAATATGATGTGACCTTTGGTCAGTTGGGAATTACGTTTGACAGCTACGCGGGCGAAAGCTTTTATACGGATAAAATGCCGGAGCAGGTTGAAAAAATGCGGGAGAAAAATCTCCTGAAAATTGATGACGGCGCTTCGATTGTTGACCTCTCCGAATATAATATGCCCCCTTGTCTGATTCTAAAGCGGGATGGCGGAACGCTGTATCCCACGCGGGATATCGCTGCTGCTGTGTACAGAAAACGCACATATGATTTTGACAAGTGTATTTACATTACCTCTGCAGGACAGTGTCTGCATTTTGCCCAGTGGTTTAAAGTAGTGGAATTGATGGGGTATGACTGGTACGACCGTCTGGTTCACGTTCCTTACGGTACTGTCAGTATCGGCGGCGAAAAGCTGGCAACCCGTACCGGCAACGTGGTTCTTCTGAAAAATCTGTTTGCGCAGGCGATTGATAAGGTGCGTGCGCGTATCGAAGAAAAAAATCCCGGACTTGCAGATAAGGATCAGGTCGCAGAAGCTGTAGGAGTGGGCGCAGTAGTCTTCCATTATCTTTATAACAGCCGGATCAAGGATATCAACTTCGTCATGGAAGATGCCCTCAGTTTTGAAGGGAATACCGGTCCATATGCACAGTATACCTATGCACGGACGTGCAGCCTTTTGGAAAAGGCAGGCGATATTCCCGCCGTGGAAGGGAAAATCACTTCCGCGGAAGAAGGAGAGGTTTTGAAAATCCTGTCCAGGTTCCCTGAAAAAATACAGGCAGCGCTGGCAGAATACGAGCCTTCTGTGATTACCCGGTATGCAATTGAGCTTTGCACCGCATTCAACCGATTCTACCATAACTGTCCGATTCTTACAGCTGAGGATCCGGCAGTCCGCGCGACACGGCTACGGATTACCAAAGCATGCGGCACTGTCATTCAAAATGCGCTGAAACTGATTTGTCTGCGCACACCGGAGAAAATATAAACTTGTCGCCAGTGGCGACTGAATGGAGTTAAGTTTTATGTCAGGACATAGCAAGTGGAGCAATATCAAAAACAAAAAAGAAAAAACAGACGCGCAGCGCGGCAAAATTTTTACCAAAATCGGTAAGGAAATTGCAATTGCAGTACGTGCCGGCGGTCCGGATCCCGCATCTAATAATAAGCTGCGGGACGCGATGGCGAAAGCGAAAGCCAACAATGTTCCAAACGATAATATTGATCGCGCGATCAAAAAGGCATCCGGCGCGGATGCTGTCAGCTATGAGGAAATCACCTATGAGGGCTATGGTCCCTCCGGCGTGGCAGTAATTGTTACTACAGCAACGGATAACCGGAATCGTACCGGCGGTGAGGTACGTCATTTCTTTGATAAATACGGCGGAAACCTTGGACAGAGCGGATGCGTTTCCTTTATGTTCGATGACAAAGGCGTTATTATCATCGAGAAAGACGACAGTATTGATGAAGATACATTGATGGAAGCTTCCCTGGAAGCAGGTGCGGCAGATTTCGCGAGTAATGATGACGTATATGAAATTTATACGGAGATTTCTGATCTTTCCGCTGTCCAGGAAGCGCTGACCGGAGCAGGGTACACAATTCTTTCCGCTGAAATGGATAAAATCCCCCAAAACTATATAGAGCTTACAACAGAAGAAGATATCAAAAATATGAATCTCCTTCTGGAGCATCTGGAAGATAACGACGACGTGCAAAACGTATATCACAACTGGGAAAACTGCGACTGATTATCACAGAAGGGAGTGTCCGGTTATGTATGAGATTTCCTTTCCTGGTCTTGGAATTGACGGCTTTACGATTCACAGCGTTGCATTCACTGTGTTTGGTAAAGATATTATGTGGTACGGCATCCTGATCTGTTTCGGCATGATTCTTGCATATCTGTATGCCCATTCCCGTGCAAAGTTTGAAGGAATCAAAACAGACGATCTGCTTGACCTGGGCTTTTTTGTCATTCTTTTTGGTATTGTGGGAGCGAGACTATACTATGTTCTTTTTGCTCCTACCAGTTATATTGCCAAAGGCGGATCGCTGTTGGAAAATATCTGGAATACGATTGTCAATGTAGTTTCCATCTGGAACGGCGGTCTGGCAATTTTCGGCGGCATATTGGCTGGTTTTGCAACAACAATTTTTGTTGCAAGGAAAAAGAAAATCCGGCTTCCCGTTTTGTTGGACGTTCTGTCGCCCTCTGTAATGATCGGGCAAATTGTGGGTCGATGGGGAAATTTCATGAATGCGGAAGCATACGGCAGTGAAACAACTGTCCCGTGGCGCATGGGAATCAAACGGATTTCTGCCGACGGACTGTATACGAACAGTATCGAAGTGCATCCTACATTCCTGTATGAATCTCTGTGGAATCTGATTGGATTTACCCTGATCGCAATTTTCTATAAAAAGAAAAAATTCAATGGACAAGTTTTTTATTTTTATATGATATGGTATGGTTTGGGACGTGCCATAATTGAGGGGCTGCGCAGCGACAGCCTGTATATTGCAGGAAATGAACACCTGCGTGTTTCCCAGATTTTAGCTGCGCTTGTATGCATAATCGGTATTGTTCTCATGATCCGAGGCTATGCAAAGCTGAAAAAAACAGCAGGAACCGCTGATGCGACTGAAAGCGCGCAGACGATCGGAGCTGCGTATTTTACCGAACCTGCTGTAGAAGAATCTCTGCCAACGGCGGAATCAGAAAGCAAGGAATCCAACATATCAGAAGGAGAATCAGAAGATGGCAGCCAAGATCATTGACGGAAAAAAGATTGCCGAGCTTACCCGGGCGGATATTGCAGCCCGTGCTGCACAATTGGAAGCGCAGTCCGGCGTAAAACCGGGACTTGCAGTAATCATTGTAGGAGATAACCCTGCATCTCAGGTGTATGTTCGCAATAAAAAGAAAGCCTGCGAGCAGGCGGGGATGTACTCTGTCGTTATTGAAATGCCTGGGGATACCACCCAGGAAGCCCTGATGAAGCAGATAGAAGCTCTGAAAACAGACGATAAAATTCATGGGATTCTGGTGCAGCTTCCTCTGCCGGCGCATTTGGATGAGGACGCAGTGATTGCAGCCATTCCGCCGGAGAAGGATGTAGACGCATTCCATCCGGTAAATACAGGAAAAATTATGATTGGCGATTATGATTTTCTACCGTGTACCCCTGCCGGCGTAATGAAACTTCTGGAACATGAGGGAATCGAAATTGCAGGGAAGGAATGTGTGGTCGTCGGAAGAAGCAATATCGTGGGCAAGCCCCAGGCAATGCTTCTTCTGCATGCAAACGGAACGGTCACCGTATGCCATTCCAGAACCAAAAATCTTGCCGACGTTACCCGGCGTGCGGACATTCTTGTGGTTGCAATCGGTAAGGCGAACTTTATTACAGGCGATATGATCAAGCCCGGCGCAGTTGTCATTGACGTTGGTATGAATCGGCTGGAGAATAAAAAACTTTGCGGAGATGTAGACTTTGCCTCCTGTAGCGAGGTGGCCGGTGCAATTACGCCTGTCCCCGGCGGTGTAGGTCCTATGACGATTACCATGCTTCTGGAAAATACTTTGACGGCTGCAAAGAAAGCAATCGGTAAAAATTTGTAATTTCTCTTGACATTTCATATAAAAATATGTTATTATATAAAATGCCGCATGGTATGGGTATTGAATAGCGGATTTGCTAACCCGATCCAGCGAGACATAAACGAAAGAGAGGTGCTTTTCGTGTACGCAGTTATCGAAACCGGCGGAAAGCAGTACAAGGTCAGCGAGGGAGACGTAATCTTCGTTGAAAAACTGGCAGCAGAGGAAGGCTCTGATGTAGCATTTGACAAGGTTCTGGTATGTGGAGACGGCAGCAATGTGCAGGTTGGATCCCCCGTTCTGAGCAATGCAAAAGTAACCGGTAAAGTAGTGAAAAACGGAAAGTCCAAGAAGATTACCGTTCTTACCTACAAACCCAAGAAAAATGAAAAAAGAAAAATGGGACATCGTCAGCCCTACACCAAAGTTGAGATCGTAAAGATCGAAGCGTAAACGGCCAACGGCATGACCCACATAAAGTTTTTTCGCAGAAATGGATTTTATTTCGGTTTTGAAGAAACCGGTCATACAGGATATGGTGAGTCTGGGGACGATGTGCTGTGCGCAGCGCTCTCCGCTATGACGATGCTGATTATCAACACGATTGAGATTTCCTATGCTTCCGATGTGGAGTACGAGGTAAACGAAGGCGCAACTACTATTTCCGTTAAGGCAATGGGAGCGCTGCCGGAGTATTCGGAAGATGAAAAAAAGCAATACGCCATTTCCGGTCTGTTTCAGGGATACTTTTTCCAGCTCAATGATTTGGTGGAAGAATATTACGATTTTTTAGAGGTTGAAGAGGTTGAAGCATAACCGCCTCAATTTTATACGGAGGAAAGAAACATGCTTAGAATCAGTTTGCAGTTTTTTGCACATAAGAAGGGTGTCGGCTCTACCAAAAACGGCAGAGACAGCGAATCCAAGCGCCTTGGCGTCAAGAAATCTGACGGACAGGCTGTAACCGCAGGAAATATTATTATTCGTCAGCGCGGAACACACATTCATCCCGGCAACAATGTTGGTCGCGGCACAGACGATACTTTGTTCGCACTTATCGATGGCAAAGTAAAATTTGAGCATATCGCAGGCGGCAGAAAGCGCGTCAGCGTATATGCTGCTGACTAATCACGCATAAAAGCAGAGTGCAAAAGCACTCTGCTTTTTTCTATATTAAGGATAAAGGAGAGTTGACATGAAAGCGGTTGTAATGGATTTGGACAGGACTTTACTCCATACAGACAAAACGGTGTCGGAATATACATATTCCATACTCAAAAGGTGTCATGATAGCGGAATCTTTCTTATGGCAGCAACCGCCCGTCCTGAAAGAGCTATCTTAACCTATCATAATCGGGTTGGTTTTGACGCAATGACTACATTGAATGGCGCGAGAATCATTCTGCCAAATAATATAATTGAAAATGGCATTGCGCCTGCTAGTGCTAAAAAGATTTTGGAAAAGATTTTTATGCTTCCCGACCTGACCTTGTCAATGGAAACAGGAGACGGCATATTTTCAAATGTTCCAATTCCATTATGGAATGCCACCGTATTTACCGGATTTCCTGCTTTGCCCACAGACAGTATTATATATAAGATCCTGCTCAGCAGCAGAGATAATATTATTTTTGGGGAAGCAGAAAAGGCTTTATCTCCTGATACTTACATGACAGTAGCAGAAGGGAATCTGATACAGATAATGAGCACTGCATCCACCAAATGGAACGGGGTCCGGTCTATGCTGAGAGCTGTAGGTGTCAAGGAAAATGAGGTAGTATATTTCGGGGACGATAATGATGATATAGAACCAATAAAAAAATGCGGTATTGGAGTGGCTGTTTCCAATGGAATTGATGCAGTTTTGAATGTAGCGGATTTTATCACAGAAAGCAATGATATGGATGGCGTGGCGCGCTTCATCGAGAAAAATCTATTGTCAGCAACTCAATTTTAAATACACGCTATTTTCTATTGCAAACGAGTCCCGTTTATGATACTATAAAGTGATGAAAATTTTGGGAGAACACCGTTATGCGTATCAAATTTTGTTGCCTATTTCTTGCGGGTATATTGCTGTTTACCGCATGCTCTTTTCGCTCCACAGAAAATGAAGATGCGGAAACAACCACGCCTGTTGCAGATATAACCTCTGAAACTGCCACGCCAGATACACCTGCGCCGGAGCCGGAAGAAAATATAACCCGCACGCTTTCTTTTTTAGGATGCGGCGACAATATTATTTATTTCGGTACCTACCGTGATGCGAAAAGCCGTGCCATAGCAGATGGGCGATCCTACAATTTTGCCCCGATTTATGACAACGTCCGGGAAATGATTTCTGCCGCAGACATCGCCTTTATCAATCAGGAAACGCCGGTCTCCCAAAGCCACGAACCGGACTCCTATCCCACGTTCAACAGCCCTGTAGATCTGACCTATGACCTTGCGGATGCAGGATTTGATATTATAAATCTTGCAAACAATCATATGTTGGATAAAGGCGCACTGGGACTGAAAGAATCCTTTGAAAACTGGAATACCCGGAACCTGACTGTAATCGGATGTTGGGAAGAACAGGAAAGCGGAAAATATATTACCTATTACGAGAAAAACGATATTCGTATCGCATTTGTTTCCTATACCTACGGAACCAATCTGAACGAGGACCCTGCCAAGTACGGCTTATATGCTTCCTATCTGCGGCAGGCAGATCTGGAAGGAGAAATTGCAGAAGCTAAGGCAAATGCAGATTTTGTGATCGTCAGTGTTCATTGGGGTGAGGAGGGCAGTCTTACACCCAATGCAGAGCAAAAAAGCTACGCGCAGAAAATGGCTGACGCAGGCGCAGACGTAATATTGGGACATCATCCCCATGTGTTGCAGCCTATTGAAGAGCTGGGGCGTGCCGATGGCGGCACAACACTGTGCGTATATTCCTTGGGAAATTTTGTCCATGAGCAGGATCGCTATATCAATGCTGTTGGCGGCATGATCACTTTTGATATTACGAAAACAGGCGATAACCGGGCGGAGTGGAGCAATGTGAGCTTCACGCCTACCGTTTGCCATTATCCCGGTAACTTTTATGGAAATACCGTGTATTTGCTAAAGGATTATACAGAGGAACTGGCAGCACAGCACGCTGTGCGCACCTACTATAAAAATCCCATTTCACTCTCTGCCTTGCGGGAACTGGTTGCAAATACGATCGACAGCAAATATCTGACAGATTACTTACAGTAAAACAGCAAAGGAACGATTTGAAAATGCCACAAAAAGAACTAAAGGAACTGTATCAGAAGGATATACAGACTACGACTACAGCTGCGCCAATGCAAACATTAGTGCAGCAGCCCAAAGCAAAAAAATCCATCGGCAAATACATCGGCAGAGGAGCAGTAGTATTTTTCACATTGCTGCTTTTGATTGTTTACTCCGTTTTTGCGCTTTGCTTTGTTATTGCAAAAGGACCCAGCGAAACAGCAAGAAATCTTGCAGTCCAGTCTGCTTTGCAGGCAAGCGCTACAAAATGGGTTCCTGGACTATTTTTAGACGAAAAAACCATTGCAGAAATTAAAGAAGCAGAAAACAGTGTAATTCAGGATGTTGTATCAATGGATGATTATATCACCCCGGATGACGCCGCTGACGGAGACGATATCGCAGACCCATGGGCAGATGCAATTGACGGCATGCTGTTCGAAACGGTCAGCGGATCTACATACAAAGCATACGTGCTTTTGGTAAAGGATCCCACACGGGTATTTGTAGGAACATCCTCGTCAGATTATAAAAACGCAACTGCAGGAATCAATATTTTTGCAGCAGCAGAGAAATACAATGCAGTTGCCGGAATCAACGCAGGTGAATTTGCAGATGCTGGCGGCGTCGGTACCGGATATGCACCAATCGGACTTACCTATTCGGGCGGCGAATGTGTTTGGAATGACGGAGCCAAACGAACTTTTATCGGGTTTGACAGAGAAAATCATCTGATTGTTCGGGAATCTATGAACAAAAGCGAAGCGGACACACTTGGTATCCGGGACGCGGTGTCCTTTCAGACAGGAAATACTCTCATCGAAAAAGATGGAGAAAATGTCATATTATATTATGCAGAAGGGAATACAGGT